>DASUYL010000030.1:0-7360 GCA_036377395.1 Jiangellaceae bacterium | reverse complement strand
GCCACGCCGCAGCCGGACGCGTCAGCGAACCCGTGGCGGCGTACCGGTCACGGAGCCGGCCGGGGCCACCCCTGCCGGCCAACCAGCACCGGAGGCGGCGCAGACCTCGAGCGCTCCGCGTCGTCGCCGTCGGCGGCGCCGCACGTCGGCCACGCCCGAGGCGGGCTAGGCGTCTCGCCGATGCCAGGTCTGTCCGCTTAACGTGATCATTCCCTAGCGGAGGACGACGACGGGCGTCCCCACCGGGGCGAACTCCCACAGCGCCGCGGCGTCCACGACGTCCTGGCGGATGCAGCCGTCGGACAGCGGGGTTCCCAGGTCGGACACCGTCTGCACCTCCGATCCGCTCACCGTGTCGACCGGGATGTCGTGGAAACCGATGTTCGACCGGACTCCCCGGTGGAACCGGACCATGTACTCCATCGTCTCGGTGCCATGCCAACTCGTCGTGTGCCGCGACCTCGAGAAGACCTCGTAAGCTCCCGCGTCGAGTTGGTCGTACCGGCTGCCGGACACCTTGTAGGTGCGTGTGACCGTGTCCCCGTCGACCAGCCATACCTGCTGGGCGCCGATGGAGTAGACCACCCGGTGACCGGAACCGCTGTCGGCCGGCAGCGCCGCGGTCGCGGCTGGCTTTGCGTTCTCCGGCTGTGCCGTCGGCGGTGCCGTCGGCGTTGTCGGCGTGGTGGTGGCGGCAGGTGCCGCAGCCGCGACCTCCTCGCTGGGGACACGACCGGCCGGCGGCACCTCGTCGCGCGCGTCCCGGGGAGCCTCGCGCCGATGAGTCGGAACGTCGGGCACCGTGGGGCTCGGCGACCCGGCGGCGGGTTCGGGCGACGGAAAGCTGTCCACGGCGAGCAGCGTGGCCACGGCGGTCACTGCCGCGGCGGTGACGACGGCCAGACGCCGCAGGCGTACTCGCCGCCGCGCGAGGAGTCGCGAATCACGACGGGAAGCGCCCCCTGGACCTGGCATCCCACCGCCCCTCCCGTCGCTGATGACACCGTAGCCCCAGACAGGGTGACCGAGCGTACGCGCCGCCCGGACCCGATCGATCCGGCCGCCGGTCGGTGTCACGCATGTGCCGCGGACCGCCACTTGGGTACCGTGACGCCGTGAGCACGCCGCCCTTCCTCTCGTTGCCCGAGGGTGTCCGGGCTGAGCGGGTGCGCACCCACCGGACCCGGACCGCGGCTCTCGTCGCCGGGGACTCGGCCGATCCCTCGGTGGTGCTCGTGCCGGGATGGACGGGAAGCAAGGAGGACTTCGTCGCCGTCCTCGGGCCACTGGCGGGCGCCGGCTGGCACGCGCTGGCGATCGATCAGCGCGGACAGCACGAGACCCTCGGGTCCGACCAGGCGGACGACTACAGCCTCTCGGCGCTGGCCGAGGACCTGCTCGCCGTGGTTGCCGAGGTCGGCGGTGGCCCGGTTCACCTGGTCGGGCACTCCCTCGGTGGGTTGGTGGCCAGGGCCGCCACCGTGGCGGAGCCACGCGCGGTCGCGTCGGTCAGCCTGCTCTGTTCGGGACCCGGCCCACAACCGGCCGAACGGCACTACCTGCTGCAGGCGATGGCCGACGCCATCCCCGCCATCGGCCTGCCCGCCACCTGGCAGGCCAAGCGTGCGTACGAACGGTCGCAGGGGCTACCGGAGCCCCTGCCGGAGATCGAGCGGTTCATGGAGCTCCGCTTCCTGAACAACCATCCGGTTTCGCTGCGCGAGATGACCCTCCACCTCATCCGCGCGCAGGACGACCTCGAGGCCCTGGCAGCTACCGGTGTTCCGGTGCTGGTGGCCTTCGGCGCCGCGGACGACGGGTGGCCGACCACCGAACAGCGCGACATGGCCGACCGGCTCGGTGCTCCCCTGGCGGTCATCGAGGGAGCCGGACACTCTCCCGCGGCCGAACGGCCCGAGCAGACCGTCGCTGCGCTGGCCCGTTTCTGGGCCGCTCTCGGATACGGGGCACCCGGGCGCGGCCATCGGACCGATACGGCGTCGGTGCAGTGATGATCCGCCGGAGCGGTGCACATCATGCTCCGGCGGAGATGCGCGTGCCGTTGGCCCCCGAGCCCGGCGAGGTTCCGCGTGTTCGGCAGCTGGTTCGCGGCACCCTCCTGTCCTGGGGCCTGGCCGACGCCGAGGACGTGACCCTCCTGCTCGTCAGCGAGCTGGTCACCAACGCGCTCCTGCACGGTCTCCCGCCACTCGAGCTGCGCCTCAACGCCGATGGCGGCCGTGTTCGCGTCGAGGTCTTCGACGGCGCCGGCGACCACCGACCGGCACGCAAGTTCGTACCGCCGGACGCCGCACATGGGCGGGGCATCGAGATCGTGGCCGCCCTGGCCAGCCGGTGGGGAAGCGCATCGGCACCGGCGGGAAAGCTGGTGTGGTTCGAGGTCGATCCCGTCGGAGGCTCCTGAGTCGGCCCGGCCACAGTCAGCCTGGACCGAGCCCCGCCCAGGGTGCCCGGTGGGTGGAGTTGGCCCGGCCCTGCGGGCAGAGGTGGCGGAAGTCGCACCACCCGCACTGGCTGGACGGGCGCGGTGGGAACACGTCGTCGCCGGTTCGGCCGGCCCGAAAGGCCGCGTCGGCAGTGGCGCACTCGGTAGCGATGTCGTCGGCTCTGCCCAGGTGGCGTCCGATCGTGCCGTCGCCGTGTTCCCAGACGTGGATCTCACCGGATGGCAGGTGGTGCAGTTCGACCCGGCGACAGGTCGCTCGGAAGGTGCGAGCCGTTCCCGCCGCGTAGACGGCGAGCGCCAGCGACGATCGGGCGTCGTCGACCGAGAGCAGGTGCCGGCCGGTCTTGTAGTCGACGACGACGAGCTCACCGCCGCGCTCGTCGATCCGGTCCACCCGACCCGACAGCGCCATGCCACCGTGGATGACCGCCACCGTCCGCTCGATGCCGCGCGGCTCGACGTCCGGGTCGAGGTGGGCGACGTACCGCTCGACCATCGCCCGCGACCTGGTGGCCCACTCCGCGGACTGGGTTGCGTCGCGGAATCCCTCCGACCGCCAGGCCCGCTCCGTCAGCACGCCGGCAGCGCTGACCGTCCGGCGTGGCGCCGGCAAGCGCCACCACTCGGCCAGAGCCAGGTGGACGGCGGCCCCGAGGGTGTTGTGCGCCCACGGCGGGCCCTTCGGCGGCGGCGGCCGGTCGAGGTAGGCGAAGCGGTAGCGCCGCGGGCAGTCCAGCCAGGTCGTCAGCCGGGTCGGCGTGGCGCGGTACAGGCGGGACGGCATGCCTGCCAGCGGTGACTGCTCGGTCATGCCGCCTCCACGACGGGCCGGCCGGTCATGCGACGCCGAGCCGTGGCGCCTGCCGACCCGTAGCCGTGGCGGCTCGGTGGGCGCGGTCGAGCAGCCGCTCGTACTCGACCACGGCAGTGGTGTTGACCCCGAGCACATGGCCGACCTTGCCGGCGCCGTGATAGTCGCTCGATCCCGTGACGATCAGACCGAGGGCCGCGGCGATCTCGTGCAGCGCCGCTCGATCGGACCGGTCGTGATCTTCGTGGTCGACCTCGAGGCCAGCCAGCCCGAACTGCGCCAGCATGCGGATCGTCTCTGCGTCGAGCACACGGCGCGAACCGCGACCCCACGGATGCGCCAGGACGGCGACGCCGCCGGCGTCGCCGACCATCCTGACGGCGTGATCGGTCGGAGTGGCGTACTTGGGGACGTAGGCCGGCCCGCCCTCCCACAGCCACGCGGCGAAGGCCTCGGACCGGTCGGCGACATAGCCCTTCGCCACCATGGCGTCTGCCACGTGCGGCCGACCGAGTGTCGAGGCCCGGCCGGCGACGGCCAGGACGTCGTCCAGGTCGATGGGCATACCTGCGTCGGTCAGCAGCTCGGTCATCTCGGTCAGCCGCATCGCGCGGCTGTCGCGGATCCTGGCCAGCTCGCCGGCCAGCGGCGCGTATCCGGGATCGGGAAGGTAGGCGAGTACGTGGACGCCGGCGCCGCCCAGCCGGGTCGACATCTCGACACCCGGTACCACGACGACTCCGGCGGCTGCGGCGGCTCGGGTGGCGGCCGGCCAGCCGTCGAACGTGTCGTGATCGGTCAGGGCGACGACGTCCAGCCCCGCAGCACCGGCGTTGCCGACGAGTTCGGCGGGCGAGTCCGTGCCGTCGGAGACGCTGCTGTGGGTATGGAGGTCGATGCGCACCCTGCGTCCGTCCCTGTCAGGTCTGCGATGCCGGACATCAGTGATCGTAGAGACCCGGCTCGGTGATGACGCCGACCGTGCCTGCCTCCGCGCCGGCCGGCGTCGTGATGATCACTGCGGCGTCTCCCGGGTCAACCAGGGCGGCGGCGTGCCGTAGGGCAGCAGGTCGGCCTCGTGTCCGAGGTCGCGCAGGTCGGCGACCGGAAGGTCCTCGAGCAGCAGAACACCCGCGCTCTGTGGGCGGAGCACCGCCCACAGCCATCGGCCCCGCCACTGCCCGACGTAGACGGCACGGTCGTCTGGACAGTCGACCCACCACAGCGGCACCGGCCGGCTCTCGACCTCGAGCTTGGCGTTCGGCTCCCTCTGGACCGCAGCGCCGGGGTCGGCGCCCTCGACCCCGGCGAAGCGGGCTCCGAGACCGACACCGGGCTCCTCGGCCACGAACATAAGGTCGGCCGGGCCGCCCATCGGGTTGGGGCCACTGGTGACGACGCCGGTGGCTCGCACCCCTGATACCTCGTCGCCCGCGTGCAGGATCGCGCCGACGACCCAGCCTCTGGGCATCGGCCAGGACAGCCACAACGGAACGGCCGACCGCTCGCCGAGCTGACGGGCGAGCCGGGCGCTGGGTGCCGTGATCGGCTGCAGGGGATATACGTCGCCGTCGATCCGGCAGCTCCACCGGCTCGACCACACACCCGGCGGGCGGACCTCTCTACCGCACCGGGGACACGTGGCCCGACCTTTCACGCCGACGACGTTCCCGCGAAGATCGCCGGGGCGTCAACCTCTACCCACCGGTCCTGTGGATGTCGGGGCTGATCGTGAGGGGTGAACCGCCTCGGCGGTCGGAGCCGGCAGGCGGACGACGGCCCGGATCCCGGGGACGTTGTCCTCGAGCCGAACCTCACCACCGTGCGCTCGGACCAGCTCCCGCACGATGGGCAGGCCCAGGCCGGTACCACCGGCGTCGCGGCTGCGCGCCTCGTCCAGCCGCGTGAAGCGCTCGAAGACGCGGTCCCGCGCCGCCGCGGGTATGCCCGGACCGTCGTCGGCAACGGTGAGCGTGACGCCGTCGCCCGGCCCGTCGTGAACGTCGACGGTGACCTCGGCGCTCGCGTGCCGGGCCGCATTGTCCACGAGGTTCGCCACGATGCGGGTCAAGGCGTCGACGTCTCCCCAGGCGACGGCGTGGTCGTCGCCGGTCCGCCGCAACGACGCCGTCGCCACGGTGCGGGCAAGGGTGCCGTCGACCACCTCCACAAGATCCACCGGCCCGCTCTCCGGGCGGGGAGCGCCATCCTCGACGCGGGCGAGGACGAGCAGGTCGTCGACCAGCCGGGAGAGCCGCTGCACGTCGGCCAGCGCGTCCGCAGCCGTCTGATCCCAGTCCGCGTCGTGCGGATGGGCACGTGCCACCTCCAGCTGGGTGCGGATCGCGGTCAACGGGCTGCGCAGCTCGTGCGCGGCGTCGGCGACGAAGGAACGCTGGCGCGTGTTCGACCGCTCGAGCCGGTCGAGCATGTCGTTGAGGGTGACGGCCAGCCGCTGTACCTCGTCGTGTGCGGCGGGCACCGGCAGTCGGCCGACGGATCCCGCCGAGGTGATCTCCTCGGCCCCTCGGCGCAGCGCAGCGACCGGCCGCAGGGCCGAACCGACCAGCAGCCAACACACCACGCCGAAGCCGGCCACCAGGATCGGTGCACCGACCAGCATGGCGGTGCGGACCACCTGAAGGCTGCCCTCGACCTCGCTCAGCGACATGGCGACCAGCACGGTCTGCGGATCGTCACCGCCGGCGGGCTCCCCCACGACCCGCAGTTGGCCGGACAGGCCGAGCCGGGCACCGTCGATCGTGCGGACCGCTCCTGCGCGGACGGCTTCGACGTCGTCGGGAAGGAGGAGCGGGACGAGTCGATCGCCACCCGGCGACGCGGCCCGAACCCGATCCTCGGCATCGACCACCTGCACCAGTGGCGTTCCCGCCGCGACCGGGATCGGGTCCGGCAACTGCCCGCCGTCGACCAGGGCCGCGACGTCACCGGCGCGCTGACGGGCCGACTCGTCGAGCGCAGCCACCAGAGACCGATGCAGCACCACGAGCAGCAGCACCGTGCCCGCCAGCAGGGCCAGCGCGACCAACGCCGTAGCGAGGACGGTCAAGCGCGCCCGCAGGCTCAGTGTGGGCCAACCCCGCCGTCGGTAGGGGACGGGGGCGGGCCGTGGTGGCTCGGTTGCCGCTGTCATCGCTCAGCCCCCGTTCCCGGCCAGCCGGTAGCCCGCGCCGCGCACCGTCTGCAGAGCCCGCCGCCCGAACGGTGCGTCGATCT
Organism: Jiangellaceae bacterium; assembly: GCA_036377395.1. Lineage (GTDB taxonomy): Bacteria > Actinomycetota > Actinomycetes > Jiangellales > Jiangellaceae > DASRTE01. The sequence goes on along the minus strand of DASUYL010000030.1, from coordinate 845 downwards.
TGCGACGCAGGTATCCCACATAGACCTCGACGACGTTGGGATCACCCTCGTAATGCGCGTCCCACACGTGCGCCAGGATCTCCGACTTCGACAGCACCTCGTCGGGGCGGCGCATGAACAGCTCCAGCAGCGCGAACTCGCGCGGAGTCAGCGCAATCTGCGTTTGGCCGCGCGAGACCCGGTGTGCGGCCGGGTCGAGCCTCAGGTCGCCGGCACCGAGCACCGGTGGCCGCGGCGGTGCGCTGCGCCGCAGCAGTGCCCGGAGCCGGGCCACCAGGACGACGTAGGAGAATGGCTTGGTCAAATAGTCGTCGGCCCCGACATCGAGGCCGTCGGCCTGGTCGTACTCGCCATCCTTCGCCGAGAGCATGAGAACCGGTACCCAGTTCTCCTCTGCGCGCAGCGCCCGGCAGACCCGGTAGCCGGAAAGCTTGGGCAGCATCACGTCGAGGACGACCGCGTCGTACGCAGCCTCGCGGGCCAGGTGCAGACCGGTCTCACCGTCGTGCGCGATATCGACGGCGAAGCCCTCGGCGCGCAGGCCGCGCTGGAGCGCCTGCGCCAGACGCACCTCGTCCTCGACCACCAGAATCCGCACAGCCCTAGCCTGCCCCGCCCACGGCACGCCGTAGCTGAGAGGTCGCACAGCCGCTCTCAGCGCCCTCACAGCCAGGGCGTAGCACAGTGGAGCCGCGAACCGTCGATCGAGTCGCGAGACCGGAGGAGCCGATGCCGTCCCTGTTACGTTCCCGCACGAGCCGATGGGCCGTGCCCGCGGTGGCGATCGCTGCCGTGGGAGCCGCCGTCGGCTTCGGTTCGGTCATGGCCGGCGCATCGTCCCCCGA
>DASUYL010000029.1:0-17223 GCA_036377395.1 Jiangellaceae bacterium | reverse complement strand
CGACCTGGAGCACCGGCACCTCGGTCGCCAGGACCGTCCTCCGCAGGACGTTCCGGCCGATGGCGACGGTTACCACCACGACTTCCCCTGGCTCAGTTCGAGATTCGCTCCGCCGCGCCGCCGGCAAGTGCTTCACATGGTTCTCGCCGGCAGTCCGCTGGCTGCCCTGGAGACTCCACGGGTGGGGGTGTTCATCCCGGTACTGCTCGGTGCGGGCATCGCCGTATCGGTCGTCGCCAGCCTGATCGAGCGGATCGCCGCCGGTCAGGGGGACGGGCAGCCGAAGCGCCGCGCGGAGCGCTCGGGCCTCCGCAGGCTTGCGGCACGCAGCGGCGTGCTCGCCGTGGTCATCGCCGTTGCAACCGCCGCCTTGTACTGGGCGGCGCACTACCGGCCGGAACGACTCGGGGACGGTACGACCGAGCTGAGCGTTCAGCTCTTGGTCAAGGATCGTGTTGCGCGTCCCGTGGAGACCGTGGAGATGATGGCGCGCTACTGCGCACGCAACGCCATCTTCGGCGTCCGGGTCGAACGGGTCGCGCCTGAGTCGGCCGACACGGCGCTCCTCGTCGTGTCGCCGCTGCTCGACGAGGAGGCCCAGCGTCGCTTCGGCGGTTGCCTGGCTGATGCCAACCTGGACCGCCATAGCCTGGCGGTGACGAGAACCGTCCTCGTGCCGGCCGAGGGCTTCGCCGGGGCCGGCGGGTAGGCCGGAGCTGTCGTGACCGGAAGCCAGATCTCGACCGCGGCAGACCACGGCGCCGGGAACCGACCGCTGGACGAGCCGACGCCGGCCCAGCGGCGCCAGGTGCTGCTGATCGGCGGGCTGATCCTGGTCACGACCGTGACGACGACCCTGGCGGCCTTTGCCAACCCACCGGCCGACGAGTGGCTGTACGGGGTAATACGTGACGGGGCGTGGATCGACGCGCTGGCGTGGCTCGAGGTCACCGGCACGCCGCCGTTCCTGGCCGGCCTGGCCGTACTTCTCCTTCTCGGATGGCGCTGCCGGACGTTCCTCGTCGTCGCCGCCGGCGCACTGGCGGCCGGGGTCCTGATCGGCTGGTTGATGACGCTGCTCGTCGGCAGAGACCGTCCGGTCGAGTCGCCGGTGCCGGGGTCGGACAGCTATCCCAGCGTGTCGGTCCTGCTGCTCACGGTGCTGGCGGGGCTGGTGCCGATGGCACTGGAGTCCTTGACCCGCAGCGTCTTCGTGCGGCATGTGGCGACGGCAGCCCTGGGACTGCTCGCTGTCGGCACCGCGTTGGCCCAGGTCCACGCCGGCCTGCACTGGCCGCTGGACGTCGTGGGTGCGGCACTCGTCGGCGCCGGGGTGGTCGTGTGCGCCCGGGTCGTCTTGGAGGAACCGTCGCGGCATCCCTGGTGCCACACGTGCTTGTGGCTGGAGCGCGGCGCCGGCACCAATGCCGTCGGGCCGACCGTCATCGATGTCGACCCGGATCGGGCGCGGATGCTGCACCGTGTGACCTTGCTGTGGACGGCCGGATTGGTCGCCATCTTCCTGGTCCTGGCGTTGACCCGCGGAGTGCCGCGCAGCCCCGAGTCGGGCGTGATGGGCAGCGGTCTCGAGGTGCCACTGCAGTGGGGTCTGCTGGCGGTGATCGTGTGCGGCGTCCTGCTGGCCCGCCGGTGGCACCTCGCCGGAACGCTACTCGTCGCCTTCGGCGCCGGCCTGCTCGGCTATGCCGCTTCCGTGCAGTACTCACCCGCGATCGCGGTGACGATCACCGGCGCGGCGTGGGTGCCGGCGCTGCTGCTGTGGCTGGAATGGCACCGGCGCACGACCTTGCGTGCGGCGCTCGTCGCCGCGGTGGTGACCTCGGTCGTGCTGGGCGGTGTCGTGAGTGCCGCGGCGACGACGTACGCGGCGTACTGGGGGCCGACCCACCCGCCATCGGCCACGGCGGCGGCCGACATGGGCCTCGTGGAGTGGATGTGGTCCGGAGGGGTGACGCCGACCGGTGCGGCGGTCCGGCTGCGAACCGCCGCCGACGCCGACATGGTCCGGCTGCTCGTCAGCGAGAGGGAGGACCTGTCGTCGCCCGCCGCCGTTGCGGAGACGCGTCCCGACGAGGATCGCGTGGCCGACCTGCACGTCGGAGGTCTCCAGCCGGACACGCGCTACTACTACGCAGCCGAGGTCGACGGTGAGGTCGACCGCGATCGGGTGCAGGCCTTCCGCACGTTCCCGCGCGGGCCGGCATCCTTCTCGTTCGTCCTCGGCTCCTGCCAGATCGGCGGGTCCAACGGCCGAGTGTTCGATGCGATGCGCGCCGTCGATCCGCTGTTCGTGCTGGCCATGGGCGACTGGACGTACGGCAACGTGGACGAGAACGACCCTGCCCAGTTCCGGGCGCAGTACGACCTGAATCTCACCGCGCCCGCACAGGCCGCACTGTACGCACAGGCTCCGATCGCCTATGTGTGGGGCGATCACGACTTCGGCGGAAACGACTCCGACCGGACAGCCGAGAGTCGACCGGCGGCCATGCAGGTGTACCGGCAGATGACACCGCACTACCCGCTCGCCAGTGATCCACGGGCGGCGATCTATCAGGCGTTCACGGTTGGCCGGGTGCGCTTCCTCGTCACGGACAGTCGCGCCTCACGCGACCCCGCCGACGATCCGAGTGGCGAGTTCCGCTCGGCGCTGGGAGCGCAGCAGCGGGCCTGGCTGCTGGGTGAGCTTGCCCGGGCCGATGAGTACGGGCTCGTGGTGTGGGTCAACCCCGATCCGTGGGTGGCCGACGCGAGTCCGGGAAGCGACACGTGGGCCGGGTTCGCCGAGGAGCGTCAGTTGGTTGCCGACGCGATCGCCGACCACGACGTGGACAACCTCCTGATGGTCAGCGGCGACGCGCACATGCTCGCGTTCGACGACGGTACGAACACCGACTTCTCGACCTCGCAGGGCGGCGGCTTCCCGCTCTTCCATGCGGCCGCGGTCGATCGCCCGGGCAGCACCAAGGGCGGGCCCTACAGCGGACCGGTGATTCCGGGCGGCGGGCAGTTCGGGACCGTCGAAGTTCGGGACGACGGTGCGGCCCTGGAGGTGACCCTGTCCGGATGGAGCTGGGAGTCGCGGCGGCTGTTCACCGAGGTACTGCAGTTCCCGGCCGCACGCTGAACGGACTGAGCTGGGAGCCCGACGACGTTCGGCACGCCATCCGTGACGTCTATCTCGCCGAGTGGGGGATCCGGGGGCACTGCGCCCGGTCGCCGACGCCGCTCTGCGCCTGGCCTGCATCGGCCGCGCGCTCTCGTGCAGCCGTGCACTGCGGGATGCACCCTCCGAGGCGCATGCGCACCGGGACCACCCGGTCACGCGGTGGATCGAGGAACTCCTGCCGCCCGCGCTCTGAGAGCGGTTCCGCGGAGATCGTCGATGGCATCGAGCAGCCGATCGACGTCGTTCTCGTCGTTGTAGTGGACCAGCCCGGCCCGGACGCCTCCGCCCGTATCCCGGACGCCGAGCAGGCCGGTGAGCTCCCAGGCGTACATGTGACCGGCCCACACGTTGACCTGCGCCCGGGCGCAGTGCTCGGCGACCGCCGCCGGATCACGACCCCGGATCCGGAAGTACACGGTTGCCGTCCGCCTGGTCGGCGACCCGATCAGCTCGACGTGCTCCATGGCGGCCAGGCCGTCGTGCATGCGGGTGAAGAGATCGCGTTCGTAGGCGGCCACCGCACCCATCGACGAGACGAGGCGCTCGCGTCTCGATACCGAATGGGTCGGAGGGCTCGCCAGGCCGGCCAGGTGGTCGACGGCTGCCGAGACGCCGGCGAAGTCCGCGAACGGCGGTGTGCCGGTCTCGAACCGCCACGGGATCTCGTCGGGGGCAGGGGCGAGCTTGTCCGGTCGCAGCGGCTCCAGGAACTCCGGGTCGGCGACCAACGCACCGACATGCGGCCCCGACCACTTGTACGCGGACGTGAACCACACGTCCGCGCCGACGGCGACCATGTCGACCGGCATGTGTGGCGTCGCGTGGACGCCGTCGACGACGACCGTGGCCCCGACGGCGCGGGCCCGCCGGGCGATTGCTGCAACGTCGGGTATCGATCCGGTCAGGTTGCTGGCGGCGGTGACGGCGACGACCCGGGTACGCGGGCCGACGACGCCCTCGTACGACTCGGTTTCGAGGTCGGTGGACGGGATGTGCGGATCGACCCACCGGACCGAGACACCGGTCCGCTCGGCCCATCGCACCCAGGGCCGCACGTTCGCGTCGTGGTCGAGTCGCGACACGACGACCTCGTCGCCCGGCCGCCAGGTGCCGGACATCGCCTGCGCCAGCCGGAACACGAGGGTGGTCGTGTTGGGCCCGAGGACGACTCCGCGGGGATCGATCGCACCGACCAGGTCCGCCACCGCCGTGCGGGCGGCATCGACGAAGCCGTCGGAGCGTCTGCTGGCCGCGAAGGCGCCACCGTGGTTGCCGATACCGGTCCTGCTGGCCCTCGCGACAGCGTCGACCACGACCTCGGGTACCTGCGTGCCGGCGGCGCCGTCGAGATACGCCCAGCCGTCGGACAGGGCCGGGTAGTGGTTGCGGACCGATCCGACGTCGAAGCTCGCATTGGTCACGGGCCGACCATACGGGCGGGCACGGGGAACAGTTCGGTCGCCGACCGCGTTGATGCAAATGCATGAAATGGAGTGGGCCGCCCAAGGGCGCCAAGTATGGATCGGGAGCAGCTGATGCAGATCGGGATCTTCGGTGTGGGCGACGTCACGCCCGACCCTCACACCGGTGTCGCGCCCACCGAGCACGCGCGGATCAAGGCGATCATGACGATCGCGCAGCACGCGGAGGGGGTCGGGCTCGACGTGTTCGCCACCGGAGAGCACCACAACCCGCCGTTCGTGCCGAGCTCGCCGACCACGATGCTCGGCTACCTCGCAGCGCGTACCGAGCGGATCATCCTGTCCACGGCGACCACGCTGATCACGACGAACGACCCGGTCAAGATCGCCGAGGACTACGCCATGCTCCAGCACCTGGCCGACGGTCGGGTCGACCTCATGCTGGGCCGCGGCAACACCGCACCGGTCTACCCGTGGTTCGGCAAGGACATCCGGGACGGAATCGCGCTCGCCGTGGAGAACTACCACCTGCTGCGGCGGCTGTGGGACGAGGACGTGGTCGACTGGCAGGGCCGGTTCCGCACTCCGCTGCAGCGGTTCACCGCGACTCCGCGCCCGCTCGACGGCGTGCCGCCGTTCGTCTGGCACGGCTCGATCCGCAGCCCCGAGATCGCCGAGCAGGCGGCGTTCTACGGTGACGGCTTCTTCGCCAACAACATCTTCTGGCCGAAGGAACACTTCATGAAGCTCATCGGCCTGTACCGGGAGCGGTACGCCCACCACGGCCATGGCAGGCCGGAGCAGGCGATCGTGGGGCTCGGCGGGCAGGTGTTCATGCGGAAGAACTCGCAAGACGCGATCCGGGAATTCCGCCCCTACTTCGACGTCGCACCGGTGTACGGCCACGGGCCGTCACTCGAGCAGTTCATGGACGAGACGCCGCTCACGGTCGGCAGCCCACAACAGGTCATCGAGAAGACGCTGACCTTCCGTGACGCCTTCGGCGACTACCAGCGCCAGCTGTTCCTCGTCGACCACGCCGGTCTTCCGCTGAAGACGGTGCTCGAACAGCTCGACATACTCGGGTCCGAGGTCGTGCCCGTGCTGCGCAGAGAGTTCGAGGCGTTGCGGCCGGCAGGCGTTCCCGACGCTCCCACCTTCGCCGGCCGCAGGGCGGCCAAAGCGGCGGCTGCGGAGACCCCACTCAGCCGCGAGGCGACCGGCCACGCCGCGGACGTGGCGCCGTGACCGCGACCGACGTGCGCCGGAGCGACGCGAAGCTGGCGGCCGAGGCGTGGGAATCGCTGTTCCGGGCGCAAGTGACGATCATGCGCCGGTTCTCGCGTGACGATGTCTGGGCTCAGCTCAGCATGCGTGAGTACGACGTCCTGTTCACGCTGTCCAGGTGCGGCCCACGTCCGGTACGGCTCAACGAGCTGAACGAGCACATCCTGCTCAGCCAGCCGAGCCTGAGCCGGATGGTCGAACGCCTGGAGGCCGCCGGCCTGCTGCAGCGTCGGCCGTCGAACGACGACCGGCGCGGAACGGTGGTCTCTCTGACTCCTGAAGGGGCGGAGATCCAGCGAAGGATCGGCCGCCAGCACGTTCGCACGATCGGCAGGTATGTGGGGGAGGCCCTCGCCGACGACGAACTGCGAACGCTGAGGCATCTGTGCGACAAGCTGCGGCATGCGCAGCAGGACATCCCGGACTGAGTGATGAGTGCGATGGTGAACGTGGTGGCGGTGTCGGGCGGACTGAACCGGCCCTCCGCGACCCGACTGCTGGTCGATCACCTCGTGGCGGAGGTCGAACGGTTGCTGCGGGAGCAGGGCCACCTCGTGTGCAGCCGCGTGATCGAGGTCGGCGATCATGCCGCCGACGCGACGCAGAAGCTGCTGACAGGCATCGCGACGCCGGCGCTGCACGACGCCGTGACAGCAGTCGAGCAGGCCGACCTGCTCATCGCGGCCAGTCCTGTCTACCGTGGCTCGTACACGGGATTGTTCAAGTCGTTCTTCGACGTCGTCGATCAGCGGGCGCTCACCGGCACGCCCGTCCTTCTGGCGGCGTCGGGTGGATCCGAACGGCACGCCCTGGTGGTCGACCACGAGCTGCGGCCGCTGTTCGCGTTCTTCCAGGCGTCGACGGTGCCGACGGCGGTCTATGCGACGGCCTCGGACTGCACGGCCGACCTGTTGCCGGATGACGAGCTGCAGGAGCGCATCCGGGTCGCGGCGGCGCAGCTGATCCGTGCTGCCTCGCAACGGGCGGAGACACCGGCTCCCGTCACGGTGTGACCGCCTGCACGACCACGTTGCTCAGCCAGTCCGTCCCGTCCCAGTCTTCGCAGGTGATCAGGAGGACGCGGGCAGCGCCGTCCTGGTCGAACAGGGTCTCGGCGCGCTCGGTGAGTTCGGCTCTCGACATGACCTCCACGTCGACGACCTCGAACTGAACGGCCGTCCCGTCCGACCGCACGATGACCGGATCCCCGACCCGCAGCTCCTCGAGGCGCTCCAGCGCCCCTCCGCCAGTGGAGATGGTGTGCCCCGTGAACAGTGCGGAACCTTGCGGCGAACCAGGCCGCCTCCCCGCCTGCCACCAGCCGAGCACGTCGGGGTCGTCGGGTGGCTTCAGCACGCGGTCCGCGCCGAGATCGACGGGTTCCACCGGCGCCCGGACATTCAACGACGGAAGCTCGACCGCCTCCGGCACCACACCGAGCGCCGCGGCCGCCGCCGGCGGTTCCGCAGACGAGCAGGACGCGGTTCCCATGGCAGAGAGCACGACGATGACGGCGGCCGCGGCAGCGCCGAATCTGCGGACCGGGCCGGCCGATGCCGATCTGCGACACGCGGGTCGCGCGGCGTCGTCCACACCCGAAGGGTATGCACTACGGCGTCCCGATCTGCGTGGCAGAACACCGGACACGCGGCATACTGCCGATCGACCGTTCCACCGGCCGGACGACGAGGGGCGATGGCAGCGTGACCGACTACAACGACGGGCGCCGCCTCGCTCAGGCGGGCCGTAGGAGAGCACGATTCGCGCCTGATCGACGGCGGGGTCGACCTCGACCAGTCGACACGGTCGGCGGTGACAAGATCGTGAGCAATGTCTTCGGCGACAACCGTCAGCAGGTGGTCAACAGGCTGTCGGAGACCGGCGCCGGTGGGTTGGGTGATCTGCTCGGCGGAATGTTCGGGGGCGGCAAGCGCTGACCTGTCCCGGTCGGCACGTGCCGTCACTCTGGTGACCAGCGAGCGTCCGCCAGGGGAACGTCCCTGGCCGGGTGGACCACACCTGTAACGTGCCTGGCGATGAAGGTCCTCGTCGCCCGGGAGACGGAGCCCCACGAACGCCGGGTGGCGATCGTGCCCGAACTCGTCGGCCGGCTCACCGCGGCCGGCCTCGACGTGCTGGTCGAGGCCGGGGCGGGTGACGGGGCGTGGCATCTCGACGCGGATTACGAGGCCGTGGGTGCATCGGTCGGCGGCGACGGTGACGGCCCGTTGAGCTCTGCTGAGGTCGTCCTCTCGGTTCAACCGCTGTCGATCGGTAGGGTCCGGCGCCTGCCCCGGGGAGCGATCACGATCTCGTTCCTGCCCACGTCGCAGGAACTGGCTCGGGTCCGCGCCCTTCGTGACGCCCGCATCACTGCGTTCGCGATGGAGTACGTGCCGCGGATCTCACGGGCACAGGCGATGGACGCCTTGTCCTCGCAGTCACTCGTGGCCGGCTACCGGGCGACTCTGGTCGCGGCCGAGCGATTGCCGCGTTTCTTCCCGCTGTTCATGACCGCCGCCGGGACGGTCCCGCCGGCGAAAGTGCTCGTCCTGGGTGCGGGTGTCGCGGGGCTGCAGGCGATCGCGACCGCTCGGCGGCTGGGTGCGCAGGTCGGTGCCTACGACGTGCGGGCCGCCGCCGCCGAGGAGGTGCGCAGCCTCGGTGCGCGGTTCGTCGAGCTCGACCTGCCGTCCTTGGAGGGCACCGGGGGATACGCGCGGGAGATGACCGAGGAACGGTCCCGCCAGCAGCGCGAGTTGCTTGCCCCGCACGTCGCCGCCGCCGACGCACTCATCACGACAGCAGCCGTACCCGGCCGGCCGGCACCGTTGCTGGTCGGGCGCTCGGCGGTCGAGGCGATGAAGCCGGGAAGTGTCGTGGTCGACCTGGCGGCGGAATCGGGCGGCAACGTCGAAGGATCACGCACCGGTGAGGAGGTCGTGGTCGGCCGCACATTGGTCTGGGGAGGCAGGAACGTTCCGAGCCAGATGCCGGTTCACGCGAGCCGGCTCTATTCGGCGAACGTCGTCGAGCTGCTGCTACTGATGACCGCCGACGGCCGCGTGGAGCTCGATTTCTCCGACGAGATCGTCGACGGCGCCTGCGTCACCCATGACGGCGCTGTTCGGCACACCTACACCCGCGACCTGCTCGGAGAGGTCGGCTGATGGATTCGTCGATCGCACTGCTCACAATCTTCGTGCTGGCGGTCTTCGTCGGTTTCGAGGTGGTGTCCAAGGTCTCGTCGACGTTGCACACGCCCCTGATGTCGGGTGCGAACGCGATCCACGGGATCATCCTGGTGGGGGCGATCATCGTCGCGGGCCGGGCAGAGACGACGGCCGTGCTCGTGGTCGCCTTGGTGGCGGTCCTGCTGTCGACGGTGAACCTGGTCGGCGGTTTCGTCGTCACCGACCGCATGCTGGAGATGTTCCGCGGCCGCCGTCCCGCGGTCGAGAGGTCACCGGGCGAGGGCAGCGAGTGATCCCGGTCTGGGCGCAGGTGGCCTACCTGGTTGCTGCAGTCTGCTTCGTCCTGGCCCTCAAGGGCCTTTCATCACCGCGCAGCGCGCGCAATGGCAACCTGCTGGGCGTCGCCGGCGCACTGGTCGCGATCGCCGTCACCTTCCTGGTCGAGGACATCGACAACCTGGGCTGGATCCTCGGTGCCATCGCGGTGGGCTCAGTGATCGGCGCCCTGTTCGCACGCCGTGTCGCCATGACGGCGATGCCGCAGCTCGTCGCGCTCTTCAACGGCGTCGGGGGCGGAGCGGCCGCTCTGGTCGCGCTGCTCGAGCTCACCGACCCGTTGCCAGCAGCCAGCCTGGCCGCGGTCGCGTTCACTGCGCTGATCGGTGCCGTGTCGTTCTCCGGATCGGCGGTGACGTTCGCGAAGCTCCAAGAGCTGATGACCGGCCGTGCGGTGACCTTTCCGGGCGGTCCCGTTCTGTCCGCCGGCGTTCTGGCCGTGGCCGTGGGGCTCGCGGTGCTGGTGGTGGCGACGGGCGACGCGACGCCGGCCGTGCTCCTCGCGGTGGCCGGTCTCGTCTTCGGGGTGCTGTTGGTGCTGCCGGTCGGGGGCGCCGACGTGCCGATCGTGATCTCGCTGCTCAACGCGTTCACCGGGTTGGCGGTGGCGGCAGGCGGCTACGTCCTCGACAACACACTGCTGCTCGTGTCGGGCACGCTGGTTGGTGCCAGCGGCACGATCCTGACCCGGCTCATGGCGCAGGCCATGGGTCGGTCCGTGACCTCGATCCTGTTCGGTGCGTTCCGCGGTGGCTCCACCGCTGGTACGGACGGGGAAGGGGCCGACCGGCAGGTGCGCTCGGCGGGACCCGTGGATGTGGCCATCCTGCTGGGTTTCGCCCGCAAGGTGGTCATCGTTCCCGGGTACGGTCTCGCGGTCGCGCAGGCCCAGCACACCGTGCACGAACTGGCCACGCTGCTGGAGGCCCGCGGCGTCGATGTCTCGTATGCCATCCACCCCGTGGCCGGCCGGATGCCCGGCCACATGAACGTGCTGCTCGCCGAGGCCAACGTGCCGTACGAGCAGCTGCGCGAAATGGAGACGGCCAACCTCGACCTACGGACGGCCGACGTCGCTCTGGTCGTGGGCGCCAACGACGTCGTCAATCCGGCCGCCCGGACGTCGCCTGGCGCACCCATCTACGGCATGCCCATCCTCGACGTGGACCAGGCCAAGGCGGTGGTCTTCCTCAAGCGTTCGATGCGACCGGGCTTCGCCGGCATCGAGAACGAGCTGCTCTATGACCCGCGCACCACGCTGCTGTTCGGCGACGCAAAGGACTCGCTTACCAAGCTCGTCGCGGCGGTCAAGTCGGTCTGACCAGACTTTGCTAGATGACTCGATGGATCGAGATCGCCGACGGCGTCCTGGTGCGGCGCTACGCCGAGCTCGACCAGACGCTGGGACTGGTCATGGGCGCCGAACACTGCCTCGTCGTCGACACCGGCCGGGACGAGGTCCACGGTGCCGAGATGGCGGCTGCGGTGCGCGAAGTGACGCCGTCGAGGTGGACTGCGCTGATCACCCACTCGCACTGGGACCACTTCTTCGGCACGGCCTCGTTTACGCCCTGCGCGGTGTGGGCGCACGAGCGGTGCCGCTCCGTCCTCGCCGACAACGCCGAGGAGATGCGAGCACGCGGACTCCGCTACTACGCGAACTCCGGGCGACCCGACCTCGCGGCACACCTGAGCTCGGCCAAGATCGTCCTACCGACCGACGTGCTGACCAGCGATGTCACGCTGGACCTGGGTGGCCGCAGCGTGGTCCTCGTCCATCCGGGTCGAGGCCACACCGGAAACGACGTCGTCGCGCACGTGCCCGACGCGGGCGTCGTGTTCGCCGGCGACCTCGTCGAACAGGGTGCACCGCCGGTCATCGGTGACGACGCGTATCCGCTCGAGTGGCCCGCAACGCTGGACGTGGTGCTCGGTCTGGAGCAGGCCGACGTCGTCCCTGGGCACGGCGAGCCGGCCGACCGCGCGTTCGTGCAAGGGCAGCGGGATGAGCTCGCCGTGGTGGCGCAGCTGGTGCGCGCTGTCGCTGCCGGCGAGCTCTCGATCGAGGGCGCCGTGGGCCGGTCGCCGTATCCGGAGGACGCGACGCGACCGGTGCTGCGCCGGGCTCAGCCGGTGACGCCGTAGAGGCGGTCGCCCGCGTCGCCGAGGCCCGGGACGATGTAGCCCCTGTCGTTGAGCCGCTCGTCGACGGCGGCGGTCACGACGGTGACCGGCACGCCGAGCGCCTCGGTTTCGCGGTCGACATGCGCGATGCCCTCGGGCGCGGCGAGCAGGCAAACCGCGGTGATCTGGTCGGCACCCCGCTCGACGACATAGTGGATGGCCGCGGCGAGGGTGCCGCCGGTAGCCAGCATCGGGTCGAGCAAGTAGCACTGGCGGCCGGTGAGGTCGTCGGGGAGGCGTGTCGCGTAGGTGGTGGCCTCGAGGGTCTCTTCGTCGCGGATCATGCCCAGGAAGCCGACTTCGGCCGTCGGCAGCAGGCGTGTCATGCCGTCGAGCATGCCGAGCCCGGCGCGCAGGATCGGCACAACGAGAGGTTTGGGTGCGGACAGCTTCACACCCGTGGCCGGACCGACCGGCGTGGTGATGTCCAGCGAGGCGACCCGCGCATCCCGGGTGGCCTCGTAGGCAAGCAGCGTGACCAGTTCGTCGGCGAGCCGGCGGAAGGTCGGTGAGTCGGTGCGTTCGTCCCGCAGCACGGTCAGCTTGTGTGCGACCAGGGGGTGATCGACTGCCAGCAGGCGCATGTCGCGAAACTACCGCCTCGGAAGATCATTCGGGTCTCGACCGCCGTGGTCCACCGGTGCTAGCGTCACAGCGCTCGTCGTGATCGCGCGCGAGGAGGCCTGATGCCCGAGGGTGCCGTCCCTGCACCGGAACCCGAGAACCTCGATATGGACGTGGACGCCATTCCGTGGCCGGTCGGAAAGTGCCGGCCCGGTCACCCGGCAACCGATCCCGAGCGCCTGCGCCAGCGTGCGGTGTTCCTCCGCGAGCTCGCCGAAGCGCGCGCCCTGCTGGCCCGGGCAACGCCGTGGCGCACCCGCGTGATCCGTATCCGCGCCAGGCTGAGACAGGCAACCTTCCGGACCTGACCTTCGCCGGCGGCGGACTGCTGGCGTCGGTGCCGACTTTTCGGGACGATCCTGGTGGTGCACGGCGCGCCGCGGGAGGGATGTGATGGCTGACGGCTCGGCCGGAAGCGGAATCGACTTCGCACTGGCCGCCTACCGTGAGGACGGCACCTGGCAGGTCGAGTCGTTGCCTCCGCAGGTCGCCGGCGATCTCGAGGCACTGCTGACCGTAGTGCGTCAGCGCCCAGGCGACGGCGGCGCCATCGGCCTGGTCTCGGTCGACGAGGACTTCTTCGTGGCAGTGCGCGTCGCCGGCGGCGAGACCCGTCTGCTGCTTTCCGATGTGACGGCGGCGGTCGACTCGCCGCTGGCGCGCGAACTTCTTCACCGCCTGTCCCTCCCGCTGCCCGACGACGACGACAGCGCACAGCCCGCCGGCGACGTCTCGATCTTCGCCGACCTCGGTCTCGAACCGATGGCACTGGCCGCGATCTGTGATGACCCGGACCTGTATCCGGACGAGATGCTCGCCCAGGTGGCCGATCGGCTGGGCTTCGGCGAGGAGTACGAGCGGGCCGTCGACTTGGCTCTCGGCTAGCCGCGACGCACCGATCATGGCGGGCCTCGACCGGTACGAAGAGGCGATGCGTGCCGCACTGGTCCAGGCCCGGCTCGCCCCCGCGACCGGTGACGTTCCGGTGGGCGCCGTCGTTCTCGACGCTGACGGCGCCGTCGTCGGTGTCGGCCGCAACGCACGGGAGGCGCTGGCCGACCCAACGGCGCATGCCGAGATCCTGGCCCTGCAAGCCGCTGCCAGCGCGCTCGGATCGTGGCGACTCGAGGGTTGCACCATCGTGGTCACCCTCGAGCCGTGCGCCATGTGCGCGGGAGCGGTCGTGCTGGCCCGGGTCGCTCGCCTCGTCTTCGGCGCGATCGATCCGAAGACGGGCGCAGTGGGCTCGCTGTGGGACCTGGTTCGCGACCGGCGGCTCAACCACCGGCCGCAGGTCGTTGGCGGCGTACTGGCCGACGAGTGCGGTGCCGTGCTGCGCGAGTTCTTCGGCACCCACCGCCAACCCTGATCGTTTCCGTTGGGGAATCGTGCTCCGGTAACCTCGGCGGCGGTGGCGTGTCCGAGCGGCCTAAGGAGCACGCCTCGAAAGCGTGTGAGGGTTCACGCCCTCCGTGGGTTCAAATCCCACCGCCACCGCCACTCTTACCAGCGGCCTTCGTGAACCTGGTACGCCGGTCCGACTACCGAAGATGTCTCAAGATCGCTCTCAGGAGGGATCTTGCGGCCGTCAGGCAGGCGGGATGTTCTGGTTGTACCGGAAGACGTTGTCCGGGTCGTACCGGCGCTTGAGGGCGCGCAGCCGGTCGTACTTGGCCGTGCCGTAGGCGTCCCGGACGCGCTGATCGCCCTCGTCCATGAGGAAGTTGACGTAGACGCCGCGGTGGTAGGGCTTCAGCGCCGCCCAGAACGTCTGCGACCACTCCCGTTCCTCGTCGAACCCGTCACGCGTACTCGTCGTCGCGTTGATGTTGAAGATGTGCCCTGTGGTTCGGCCCTGGAACGCCGTCTCGTCGTCGCCGACCCGTGCAACCTCACCGCCAAGGTGGAAGATCGGAAACGCCGTGAGCGGTGAGCGGATCCGCTTCGCGTGCTCGGCGGTGATGTCGATGACCTCGTCGGTCAGGGTTTCGACGTCGCACGACCGGAAGTAGTACCACCAGCCGTTGGGGAACGAGGGGTCGAACATCGCCTGGTGGGCAGTGAACGGCTTGGGCTTGTTCAGGTCCAGCAGCGGCGATCCGAACGCGCGAAGTGGCGCGAGGACCCGCTCGCCGTCCTCGACTGGGCCCGCATAACAGGAGACGACGCTCACGACGGGTCGGCCGTGCAGCTCGCTGGGAATCGTCGGGAGCGGCGCCATCTTGCGGTGCACGACTGCGGTCGTCAAATCGTCCGGGACGTCGGTGATCCAGTCCCGGTAGAAGCGCAGCACGTTGGCTGAGTCCTCCATCGGCCAGAAGATCACTCCGGCCATCACCTCGGGCCCCAGGGGGTTGAGGCGAAACTCGAACTCGGTGACGACACCGAAGTTGGCACCCGCGCCGCGGACTCCCCAGAACAGGTCGGGGTTCTCCGCTTCACTGGCCCTGACCAATTCCCCCTCAGCAGTGACCATGTCCACCGACAGCAGCTGGTCAACGGTCAGGCCGTACTTTCGCATCAGCCAGCCGATACCACCGCCCAGAGTCAACCCGGCCAGCCCGGTGGTAGTGACGATCCCGGCCGGAACGGCCAATCCGAACGGCTGGGTGGCGGCGTCCAGCTCACCCAGACGGACCCCGGCATGCACCCGGACCACTCGGCGCTCTGGATCGACGTGGATTCGTTTCATCAACGACAGATCCACGACGATGGCGTCGTCGTTGACTGAGTGCCCAGGGAAGCTGTGCCCGCCGCTACGCACCGTCATGGGCAACCCGCCCTCGCGGGCGAACCTGATGGCCAGACCGACGTCGGCTGCGTCGGCACAGCGGGCTATCAGCGCCGGATGCCGGTCGATCGACCCGTTCCAGATACGTCGGCACACGTCGTAGTCCACGTCGCCCGTTTGCACGATCTCGCCGTGAAACTCCCGCCGCAGTGCATCAACCGCGGCCGGGGCCAATTGCTGCCGCTCAGTGGTCGTCATGGTTCCAATGGTGGGCCAGGGCAGCGGCGCTCGTCAGGAACCTGGGTTCCATCCCTTCTCGTGGATCAGCCGAGCCGGGTCGATGACGACGATCCGGTCTCGCTGGGTCCGCACGACGCCGTCCTCGCGCAGCTGGCGCAACACTCGGACGACGACCTCCCGGACGGTTCCCACGGCATCTGCCAGCTCACGCTGGGTGACATCGACGACGAGCCCGCCGTGCTCCGACATGCCTTCGGAAGCCATATCGAGCAAGTGTTTCGCTACCCGCTGCCGGACTGTGCCGAATGCGCTGCCGGTGAGCTCGGCGACGAATTCTTGGACCCGTTCGCTGAGGTCGACGAGCAGTGCCATCGCCACGCGACCGTCGTGGACGGCGAGCCGACGGGTGATCTCCGGGGAGATCTTCAGCAACTCGGCGTCGACGAGGGCCTGCGTATTTGCGGGCAGCACGAACTGCGGCGCGAACACCGAGAAAAGGCCCATGAGTGCGCCGGGCCGGCAATAGCGAACGGTCATCGTCCTGCCATCGGGAGCCGTCACGAGGACGCGTACTACCCCGGTGACCACCAGCTCGAACAGTGGAACCGTGTCGCCTTCCCAGCGAGCCATGACGCCCGTTGGGACGCGTCTGGTGACGGCGCCGGTGAGGAGTTCCTCGAGCACATCGCCCGGGAGATCACGCAAGTGCGACGCATCGACCGCGGCACGGACGCGGGCGTTCACGGCCGCACAATATGACAACCTGTGAGCTCATTCACACCCGTACGGTGCCGCCCACCGAGCGGCACGATCAAACGCTGTCGCAAGGTCAGGAACGTGCCCGACCTGCCGCGAACGGGCGATTACAGACTTCGAGAGCATGGAGGTTCTGGTGTGGGCGCGCGACTGCTGGTTGTGGGCGTGCTTTGCGGCCGCCGGGCCCGGTGGCCGGCCCCAGCGGGACCCTATGAGGCCCTTCACAGGTGAGTTGGGGGCGTGCCAGACTGGGCCACTGGCACTCGAGGTCTTGCCGCCATGTCTTCCTTGCTCGAGATCCGGCTTCTGGGCCCGTTCAAGGTCTTCGTCGGTGGTCGCCCAGCAGAGGTGGCCGGCCCCAAGCGGAATGCGCTGCTGGCGCTGCTGGCCTTGCGCAGCGGTCGGATGGTCCCGGTCGAGGTGCTGGTCGAGGCCTTGTGGGGGGCGGAGGTCCCTGCGGCGCCGCGCAACGCCATTCAGCACCACGTTTCGCGGCTCCGCGCCGCGCTTGGAGCCGAGTCGATCGCGGCCGCCCCGGACGGGTACGCACTGGCGGGTGCCACCGTGGACGCCCTGCGGTTCGAGGAGCTGCTGGCCAGGGCTCGCAGCGCCGGGCGGGTGGGTGACGCCGGCCAGGCCGCCGAGCTGGTCGCCCGCGCGCTGGCGCTGTGGCGTGGGTGGCCGCTGCAGGGGCTGCCGGACAGCCCGTGGGTCGCTGCCGAGGCTGCCCGCCTGGATGTGCTGCGGACCGATGCACTGGAGGAGCAGTTCGAGGCGGTGCTGGCGCTGGGGGGGCACACCGAGGTCGTTGGCCGGATCCGCCAGGTGTTGGAGGAGCATCCGTTCCGGGAGCGGCTGTGGGGGCAGCTGATGCTGGCCCTGTATCGCGACGGGCGCCAAGCGGAGGCGCTGGAGGCCTTAGGGCAGGCCCGGCGGGTCCTGGCCGAACAGCTGGGGGTCGAGCCGGGGCCGGGGCTGCAGCGGCTGCAGGCGGCCATCCTGGCCCACGACCCTGCCCTGGCCATCGTCCCCGTGGCCGCGGCGCCGCGGGGCCGTCTGCCGGCGCCGGTGACCTCGTTGGTGGGTCGCCAGCAGGCGCTGACAGAGGTGGCGGAGCTGGTGAGGAGGCACCGCCTGGTGACCCTGATCGGCCCGCCTGGGGTGGGCAAGAGCCGGTTGGCGCTGGCGGCCGCGCGGGCGGTACAGCACGACTTCGCCGGCGGCGTCTGGTTTGTCGAGCTTGCGCGCGCCGGGCGGCCG
>DASUYL010000028.1:0-11115 GCA_036377395.1 Jiangellaceae bacterium | reverse complement strand
GCCATGTTCGTGATCGCCGCGTTCGGCTGCGTGCTCGCCGACCGCGACTGGATCCGGCGGCGGTACGCGAACAGCCTGGTGGCCGCCGAACCCGGTGAGCCCTCGCCGGCGGCCGGCTCCCGGCCGTTGCTCCCGGTACGGGTGGTGGCGTGGCGGCCGTGGCGGCTGGCAGCCGGCGTTCTGCTCGGGCTGGCCTGCGGCACGAAATGGAGCGGCGTCTTCGCGCTGGCGGTCTTCGGCATCCTGACTGTGTGCTGGGAGTACGGTGCCCGGCGGGCCACCGGCGGGCGCTCGCCGTTGTCGACGACTGTCCTGCGCGACGCGCCGGTCGCGTTCGTCACCATGGTGGGCTCGGCAGCTGCGGTCTACCTCGCGTCGTGGGCGGGTTGGATCGCCGGGGACGACGGATGGTCACGGCAATGGGCGGCGTCTCATCCGGCGTCCGGCGTGGCCGGCATGGTGCCCGACTGGGCCCGCAGCCTGTGGCACTACCACGCGGAGATGCTGGGGTTCCACAGCGGGTTGGACGCACCGCACGACTACGCCTCCCAGGCTTGGGGCTGGCTGGTGCTCGCGCGACCCGTGTCCTTCGACTACGCCTCCCTCGAGCAGGGTCAGGCGGGCTGCGACGTCGACCGGTGCAGCCAGGCCGTGCTGGCCCTGGGCAACCCGGTGCTGTGGTGGGGCGGCTGTGTGGCCCTGCTGGCCTGTCTGTGGATGTGGGGGGCCCGCCGGGACTGGCGTGCCGGTGCCATACTCGCCGGGGTTGCCGCGACCTGGCTGCCGTGGTTCCTGTACCTCGATCGGACGACGTTCTCGTTCTACGCGATCGTGATAGCGCCGTTCGTCGTCCTCGCGGTCGCCTATGCGCTCGGTCTGATCCTCGGGCCACCGGGCGCGCCACCCGGCCGACGCACCCTCGGCGCCGCCGTGGCCGGTGCGTACGTGCTGTCGGTGGTGGTCGTGGCGGCGTGGTTCTACCCGATCCACGTCGATGCGGTCATCGCCTACGAGGACTGGCTGAAACGGATGTGGTTCCGGACGCCGGGCGCGTGGTACTGGATATGACCCGTCCGGACTACCGGCCTGGCATCGGCCGATGACCGAGCACGATCCGGGTCCTCGGGTGGCCGGCGTCGGCGAGACCGTGCGGAGCTACGACGCCGTCGCCGAGCGTTACGCACGGGAGTTCGGCGACGAGCTTGCCGGCAAGCCGGTCGACCGGGCCCTCTATGCCATGTTCGCCGAGCTCGTCGTGGCCATGGACCCGACGGGCACCGTCGGCGACGTCGGCTGCGGGCCGGGTCATGTCTCCGCACACCTCACCACGCTCGGCCTCGACGTCCTCGGCGTCGACGCGTCGCCTGGCATGATCGCCACGGCCCGTCGAGCGCATCCGGGACTCCGTTTCGCGCTGGGCACGTTCGCGGAACTGCCGGCACGCGACGGCGAGTGGGCGGGCGCAGTGGCGCCGTACTCGATCATCCATCTGGATCGTGACGGCCGCCGAACGGCTGCCACCGAGCTCGCACGGGCGATCCGGACCGGCGGGTGGCTCCTGGTCGCCTTCCATGTCAGCGACGCCGAGCGCACGGCCGGTGCCGTCCGGCACGTCGCGGAATGGTGGGGACACGAGGTCGACCTGGACTTCCACTTCCTCGACCCGGCCGAGGTCACTGGCGACCTGGCCGCCGCAGGGTTCCGACTCGTCAGCCGGACCGATCGTGAACCGTGGCCGGGCGCCGAGCACCCCAGCCGCCGCACCTACCTGCTGGCCCGGCGCGACGCCGCCTCGTGACCGGCAGCCCGGATCTCGTCGCAACGCGCAGCATCCGGCACCTCGTCCAGGGCCTCGACGGCCACGGCGAGGGTGACGAGTCCGACCACCAGGGGGTCCGTCGGCAGCTGGTCGTGGCTGATCCGCGCGTCGCCGCACACGTCCTGGACGCGGACGTTGACGGCGCCGTCGAGGATCCCGGACTCCGGTGGCGTCACGACGGCGTCCTGCGCGGTCCAGACGGCGGTCCATGCCGGGCCGGGCACCGTCTCGGCGAGATCGGCGAGCAGGTCGCTGCCGGGCACGAGCTGGCGGCATGCCTCCGGACAGGCACCCGGCGCGATGGCGGCTCCCAACCGGGCGACGTCGGTCCCGTGATGCGGCGACCCCAGCGTGACGATGCGCCGGGCGATGCTGGCCCCGTCCAGCTCGTCCGCCCAGATCCTCCCCACGACCCCACCCGACGAGTACCCGATCACGTCGACCGACGGCGCCCCCGCCGCCAGCCGCGCGTCCGCCGCACGCCCGAGTACCGCTGCCTGCTCGCGCAGGTCCGTCGCGGCGCCCGTTCGGACGATCACGACGTCGCGCCCGGTGGCGCGCAGCGTGGTGGCCAGCACCTCGAGCTCCCGGGTCCCTCCCCCATATCCGGGCACCAGCAGGACCGGACCGGGCCGGTCTTGCGGCACGGACAGCCCGGTGCCGTCGGAGCCACGCACTGCGACCGCCACGGCCAGCGCGATCGCGGCGATGACCACGACGACGGCCACCGACCACCGACGTCTCGCGCTCACACGGTGCATTCAACGCCCCCGCCCACACCAGGCGGCCGCCGTACCTCAGTGCTGATCGTGGCGGATCCGCTGACGCAGCTCGGCGTGGTGGTGGGTCTCGTACGCAACGAGGAGCCCAAGGACGGCAGCGACCTCTGCGAGCAGGACCAGTGCTGGCACCCTGGCACCCAGCGGCAGCAGCGCCACGAGAGCTCCGGCCGCGACCAGCCGTGGCCAGTAGAGAACATGCTGCGTGCGCACCTTGAACGCCACGTGCCCCACCAGGTAGATCACGACGCCGCCGATCAGCGCGTAAAGAGCCACACCCGTGAGCGGATCGGTGAGCCGGTGATCCTCTGTGTCGCCGACGTACTCCAGCACTTTCTTCAGCCCGAGTGCGAGCAGCACGATGCCGGCGATCAACAGAAGATGCAGGTAGCTGTATGCGTCGCGGGCGAGCCTCGGCCGTACCTCCTCCGGGGCATCGGCCAGGGCGCGTTCGGCCATCCTCGCCGTCACGTCGAAGTAGATCCACCAAAGCGAGACCGACACCGACAGCCCGAGCAGTGCACCGGCCACGATCGGCCAGGAGATCGGCAGCGCGGCGATCCCGACGCCGATCGCGACGATCGACTCGCCCAGCGCGACGATGATGATGAGGCTGTGTCGCTCGGCGAAATGGCCCGCCGACCGCAGCCGCCAACCGGAGGAGCCGCCGAGGACGGTCCCGACGTAGTCAGCACCCAGAGCCGCCGCCCAGAGGAGCGTCTGCGTGCTCCCGGTCGCCCGCGATGCGACCAGCAGGATGGCCGTCGCCACCGTCACGGTCGGTGCGAAGCGGAGCAGCTGGCGTCGAAGGCCCCGGTCGTCGCGGGCGGCGATCCAGAACATGGCCACGTGCAGCGCATGGAAGATGAAGTAACAGACGGCGACTACGACTGGGCCGTTCAGCCCGCCGGGAAGATCGTCGAACGCCTCGGGAATGGCAAGCGCGACGATGAACATGGCCGCCATTGCCGCGAACATCACCGTGCGCACGATGCCCTCGTCGGCGCGGACGACGTTGCCGAGCCACGCGTAGCCCACCCAGCTCCACCAGAGCAGTGCGACGATCAACATGCCCCGGACCACGCCCTGGACCGTCATGTGATCGGCCATGTAGGCGGTGACCTGGGTGAGCGCGAGCACGAAGACCAGGTCGAAGAAGAGTTCGAGATGCGTGACCGACGCGTCCTCGCGACCAGGCTCCACGCGCACCCGTTGGTTCATCGTCATGGTAGCCACCTCCGTGGTCCGCCTCGGTAGCAAACCGATTCTCGGATGACCGGCGGCACCGCCACCAGTGCTCCATCCGGCAGATGGTCATGTCAGTGCGTCGACGAGCAGCCAGATCCCGAACACCGCGAACAACGCCGCGGCCGTGAGCCGGATGGCCCGCTCCGGTAGGCGCCGGCCGAGATGGCGACCGACCGCGATCGCGATGGCCACAGCGGCGACCATGCCCGCGGTCGCACCGATCCAGGTTCCTGCCCAGCCGTTCTGCGACGCCAGCGTGACCGTGGCCAGCATGGTCTTGTCACCGAGCTCTGCGAGCAGGAAGGCCGACCCGACGGTAAGGATCACGGAGTGACCGGCTCGCGCCGGTACGTCACCATCCTCTTCCGTGTCCAGCAGGGTCCAGATCGCGAACCCGACGAACACCAGACCGGCGGCGACCGAGATCCACCGCGTCGGGAGCGCCAGGCCGAGCCCGTAGCCGACGGCGACCGAGACCGCGTTGATCGCGGCGGTCGCCACCGTTATGCCGGCCAGGACGAGGACGGGCCGGTAGCGCGTTGCGAACGTCAACGCCATGAGCTGGGACTTGTCCCCGAGCTCAGCGACGAAGACGACGCCGAAGCTGATCAAGAATGCCGTCCAGAGGTCGGCCACAGCATTCCTTCCGGTCACCCACGAAGGCGTCAGCGCGTCGACCGCAGCGTTCGGAACCGTGCTTCTTCGCCGCGGCCGACCCTACCGGTGGCGCCGCTTGGCCTCAGCGGCTCCGGGCGAGCCGGATCTGCAGGTCACGGAGGTCCTTCCGCAGGTTGCGCCGCACCTGCCAAGCAACGAGCGGTGCTGCGAACCGGTAGAAGCCACCACCCCCGCCGCGTACCCGGATGCTGGCACTGGTGCCGGCAGGGTGATCCTCGAACCGGTAGGTGACGTGCATCGGCATCGGCGCGACAACCGAGACCATGTCCAGCAAGGTCGGCGGATCGTGAGCGGCGACCTCGAGGACGTAGTCGATGCGCCGACCGAGGAAATACGCGGTGCGGGTGACCTGTGCGCCGGGGCCGAAACCGCCGTCGGCGGCTGGCCGGGTCAGCTGAGCGGTCCTGATTCCCTGCGTCCATTCGTGGTCGTGCCGGTAATCCATGGCATATCCGGCCACATCCGCTGGCGGCAACGGGATCACCCGCTGTGCCGTGACGTCGATGCTCACGAGCAGTTGATCCTCGCTCCCCTTGGTGATCGTGGGGGCCCGTCCGGTCCAGACGCAGGCTCAGTCGGCGCCGGGCAGCGGGGTACCGGTCCCGGCCTCGACGTACTGCTTCAGGCTGTCCATCAGCCGTCCCCACGTCAATGCGGCGCTGGGGAACAGCCCGTCGTCGCCGGCCCAGCCATCGTGGCTGAAGTGAACCAATGTGCCCTCCTGGTCCGGAGTCAGCGTCCAGGTGATCGTGGTGCCGGCCCAGTGCGGCGGGAAGGCACCCGTGCAGGTCCACCTCACCGTGCTGTCACTCACCTCGTGGACGGTCAGTTCGAAGGGCACGGGAGCTTGGGCGAAACTGGGCCTCATCACCGAACCAGCCCCACCGCCGAAGCGGACGGTAGGCGTCCACCAGCCGGCGATCCCCTTCTCCGTGTCGAGCGCGTCCACGATGGCGGCGGCCGGAGCGTTGACCGGGATTTCGAAGACGATGCGGGCCATTCCGGCTCCTCCGGGCAGTCGGGTTCCGGTTGCGATTCTTTAGTATCGACTAAAATAGTCCACTGCGGTTGTGTCGGCGTCAAGCTTTAGCCCGGGCTAAACTGTGCTCCTGGTGGATGCGATCGAGATCGTCGCCGAACCGCATCGTCGCGAGATCCTGCGGCTGTGCTGGGACGGCGACCGCGCAGCGGGCGACCTGGCCGCCCACTTCGACATCACCTTCGGGGCTGTCTCCCAACACCTGAAGGTGCTGCGGGACGGCGGTCTCGTGAGCGTTCGCCGCCACGGCACCCACCGCTATTACCGGGCGAACCGCGACGAACTGGGTTCACTGGCGGCGTATCTCGAGTCGATGTGGTCCGACCAGCTGAACCGCCTGTCAGTCCTGGCCGAGTCCGTCGATGCGCAGGAAGGGCGTAGCGGATGAGCCCACAACTCGACGTCGAACGCCTCATCAAGGCCCGACCAGAGACGGTTTTCTCCTTCTTCACCGACCCTGACCGGTGGTTGTCGTGGCAGGGTGTCTCGGCCGAGATCGACCCACGCCCCGGCGGGGTGTTCCGGATGAACGTCCGTGGCGACGGCTGGGCCTCCGGGCGTTTCCTGACCGTCGACCCGTTCAGCACGATCGAGTTCACCTGGGGCTGGGAGGGTGACGACTCGCCCGTCCCCCCGGGGACCAGCCTCGTGCGCGTCACACTGACCGCGTCCGGCTCCGAGGCGACTCTGCTTCGCCTTGTGCACAGCGGCCTCCCGTCGCCGGCCGTGCCGCTCCACCGCCAGGGATGGGACCACTACCTGGACCGACTGGCCATCCGAGCGGCCGGCGGTGATCCCGGACCGGACACGGATACTGCGCCGGAAACCGATAGACAGGCGAGGTGAGAACTCCGCGAGGACGGGTAAGGGGGTGTACGCACCGTTCAGACCGAGGAGGACAGATGGGCGCGGACGACAAGGCAGAGAACTGGGCCGAGGGCGTCAAGGGCAAGGCAAAGGAAGCGACCGGCAAGGTCACCGACGACGAGCGGCTCGAGGCCGAGGGTCGCATCGACCAGGGCAAGGCCGACGCCAAACAGGCGGGCGAGAAGGTCAAGGACATCTTCAAGGACTGAATCACCGGGGAGCGCCGGGCTCCGGTTCCGATTCGGAACCGGAGCCCGGTCGCGTGCCCGGACAAGCAGAGCGCGGGCCCGACCTGCCCGGCCGTTACCGTCGCAGGATGACCGGTCCCTTCGACGACCTCCTCGCCGCCAACGCCCACTTCGCCGCCGACTTCAAGCTCGCCGGATTCGACGGGGTCGCCCATGCCGGCATCGCCGTCGTCACCTGCATGGATTCGCGCATCGACCCGCTGGCGATGCTCGACCTGCGCCCCGGCGACGCGAAGATGCTGCGCAACCCTGGCGGGCGGGTGACCGACGACGCCCTGGCCGCCCTGGTGCTCGGTGTCAACCTCCTGGGCGTCGAGCGCGTGCTGATCGTGCCGCACACCCGGTGTGCGATGGCCGGGACGAGCGAGACGGAGCTCCGGGAGCGGGTGGGTCGGGCCAGCGGACGCGACGCCTCGTGGGAGACCTTCGGCGCCGTCGAGGATCAGCAGGCGGCGCTGCGCGACGATGTCGCCCGCGTGCGCTCGCATCCGTTGGTTCCGGACTCGGTCGCGGTGGGTGGCTTCCTCTACGACGTCGATACCGGACGGATCAGCCAACTCGTAGGGTGATGCGGGCAGTCGTTGCCCCGGCAAGGTCGATCGTCAGCATCCGACCGGCTCGAGTTCCACGTCCGGGGCGGCTGCCAAGGACTCGCCCGGTCGGTGTTCCGCCTCCGGTGCCGGCGCGCCGTGGTCCCGGAGCGCGCGCCAGGCGAGCGCCGCGACCGCGACGGCGATGACGGCTGCGACCGCGGCGACCGTGTGCATGCCGCTGACGAAGGCGGTCTGGGCGGTGTCGAGCAATCCCGTGCCGATCGGGCCGGGGAACTGTCCGGCGATGTCGGTGGCCGCTCCGAGCGTGTCGCGTGCTGTCGCAGCCGCTTGTCCGGGAAGGCCGGCCGGGAGCAACTCGTCGACCCGCCCGCGGTACACCGCGATGCCGAGGCTGCCCAGGATCGCGATGCCGAGGGCGCCGCCCAGTTCCGCACCGGTCTCCGAGATGCCTGAGGCCGCGCCCGCACGCTCCGGCGGTGCCGAGCCCACGATGAGCTCTGTGGTGAGGCCGAACACCGGCGCGAAGCCCAGCGAAATCACCACGGATGCGATGACCAGAGTGGCCAGCCCGTCCTGGCGTCCGACCTGGGTCAGGATGCCCATTCCGACGCCCGCGACCGCGAGACCACCGGCGATGAGCCGGCGTGCGCCGACCCGCGGCGCAATACGCGGGGTGACCTGGGACCCGACGACGAAGCCGAGCGCGGACGGCAGAGACAGCAGACCGGCCTCGAGCGGCGACAGTCCCACCACGAGTTGCAGGAACTGCGCGATGAACAGGAAGTAGCCGATCGCAACGAAGATGGCCAAGAAGTTGACGGCGAGAGCGGTGTTGAAGGCCCGGATGCGGAACAGGGCGACGTCGATCATGGGGTCGGGCAGCCGTCGTTGACGGCGCAGCCACCCGACGCCGAGCCCGACACCGGCGAGGATGCTCACGACGTGCGCCGGCTCCAAACCGTCCTGTGCGGCTCCCTTGAGGCCGTAGATGACGGCCAGAACGGCGGCGACGGAGAGTGCAGCACTGATCAGGTCGAGCCGGCCGGCGTTCGGGTCGCGGTACTCAGGCAGCACACGGGGCCCGAGCACGAGCAGCGCGACCATCACCGGCAGGGCCAGCAGGAAGACCGATCCCCACCAGAAGAGCTCGAGCATGACGCCGCCGAGAACCGGGCCGATCGCGGCGCCGGCCGAGAAGCTGCCGATCCATACTCCGATGGCGATCGACCGCTGCTTCGGGTCCTGGAACATGTGGAAGATCAATGACAGCGTCGACGGCGCCAGCGTCGCCCCGGCGATACCCAGCAGCGCCCGGGTCACGATCAGCATCTCGGCGCTGACCGAGAACGCCGCGAGTACGGACACGGCGCCGAAGGCCGCGGCACCGATCATCAGGATGCGGCGCCGACCGATGCGGTCGCCGAGCGTGCCCATGGTCACCAGTGACCCGGCGACGAAGAAGCCGTAGATGTCGATGATCCACAGCATCTCCGCGCTGGTCGGTTGCAGCTCCGCACTGATCGCCGGAACCGCCAGGTGGAGGACCGTCAGGTCCATCACGTAGAGCAGGCAGGCCAGGGCGAGCACAGTCAACCCGATCCACTCGCGCCGGCCGGCCCGAGGGGCAGCGGTGTCGATCGTCGTCATGGCAGTCCACCTCCGTGTGTGTCTGCTTTCTCAGACCGCCGACGGCCGCGAAACTCATCGGTCCCGCGGTGCGGAACGACTACGGGAGCCGGAATTGGCCGAACGACACCGGCCACCCATCGGTGGGACCACTCGCCGCAGGGAAGCGCCGAGGCAGCCGCCTCGTCTCGGTCGAGGAGGGTGGCAACCTCTTCCCCGGCTTCAACCTGCGCACCGTCCAGATCAGGCAGGCATCAGGGTTGGTCGGGGTTCGATGAGTTCCGCCCCCGCGGGCGGTCTTATCGACGTGGACCGAGCCTCGCCGCGGACGATCCGTCTGATCGTGCGTCCCGGCCTCGCGCCCGGCGACATGCGTCCGCTCGCCGACCGGCTGGTTCGTGAGCTCCGACGCGGCGAGGTCGCGGAGGTTCTCGTCGACGTCAGCCGGGTTCGCAGCCCGGACATCGGATACGTCGACGCGCTCGCCCGGCTGCAGCTGGGCGCACGCCGGCACGGTAGCCGGGTCAGGCTGGTGAGCCCCTGTCCCCGGCTGCTGGAACTGCTCGCGCTCGTCGGTCTCGACGAGCTGCTGCCAGCTGACGGCGGATGGTCAGGCGATCTTCATCGGGAGGCCGAACAGGGGGAAGAGCCGGTCGACGTCGAGGTAGGTGTTGATACCGGTGACCCGGTCGCCTGACGTCTCGAGGACCACGAGGCCCCAGGCCTTGCGGCCGCCTTGGCGGTACTGGCCGAAGGCGGGCATGCCGTTGGCATGCGTCGGGACCAGCCGGGATCCTCGGCAGCCGATGCCGGGCCCGATCAGCCAGGTGAGGATCTCGGCGACACCGCTCAGCCACAGCTCGAGCGGCGGCATCGTCATCCGGGCGTCCTCGCGCAGGAGCGCGGTCAGCGCGTCGAGGTCGTACCGCTCGAACGCCTCGATGTAACGCCCGAGCAATGCCTGCTGGTCTTCGTCCAGCGGTCGCAGTGGGTCGCCCTCGTCGGCCGGTGTGGTGGCGAGCGTGGCCCTCGCCCGCTGCAGCGCACTGTTGACCGAGGCGGTGGTGGTGTCGAGCAGGGCGGCCACCTCGGCCGCCGACCAACTCAGCACCTCGCGCAGGATCAGGACGGCCCGCTGCCGCGGCGGCAGCTGCTGGAGGGCGGTGACGAACGCGAGGCGGATCGACTCCCGGGCGAGTGCGACGTCGGCAGGATCGCCGTCCGCCGCGAGTACCCGGTCATCGGCGACCGGCGTGACCCAGGTCGCCTCCGGAAGGGACGTGAGCGCGGGTGCGCTCGCGGACCACGCCGGGCCGAGGTCCATGGGCCGGGCACGACGCTGGCTGCCGCCGAGCATGTCGAGGCAGACGTTGGTCGCGATGCGGTACAGCCAGGACCGCAAGGCGGAGCGCCCCTCGAAGCTGTCGATGCCGCGCCAGGCGCGGACCAGCGTCTCCTGCACCGCGTCCTCGGCGTCGAAGGCGGAGCCGAGCATGCGGTAGCAGTAGCCGGTCAGCTCGCGGCGGTGCTGCTCGAGCTGGTCGGCGACACCTGACGAATTCAGTGTTCGCGTGGCGTCGGTCATCGTCAGCTTCTCCGGTCGGCGGCAGTCGCTCCGACGAACGTACCCCAGAGCCCCGACGGGCACGCATTGGTCGTGCCTGCCCGGCCGGTCAGACCGAGGAGTGGGCCCGCCCTATGACCGGGGACGGATGGCCGGGAGGTGATGGGCGCCCTCGAGTTCGGTCAAGGGCTTTCGGAGCAGCTCGTCGAGCGAGTGCCGCTCGGCTGCCGTCAAGCCCTCGGAGGAGGGGATCGGGCCTGGTTCGACCTGAAGGCTATGCTGCGCGATCTTCTAGGCGAGAATGTCAGCCGAAGGGCGTGGAGGGCCTTGTGCTGATGCAAGCGATCAGACTGCGTTCGCCCGGACCGGAGGGGTTGGTACCGGAGCGGATGGAGGCGCCACGTCCGGATGCGGGAGAGGCGCTTGTCCGGGTGCATGCAGCGGCGATAACGCGCGACGAGCTCGACTGGCCCGTGGACCGCCTCCCCGCCATCCCCTCCTACGAGCTCTCTGGCGTTGTCGCCGCCGTTGCCCCAGACGTTCGCTCGGTGGCGATCGGCGAGC
This sequence comes from Jiangellaceae bacterium, assembly GCA_036377395.1. Classification (GTDB taxonomy): domain Bacteria; phylum Actinomycetota; class Actinomycetes; order Jiangellales; family Jiangellaceae; genus DASRTE01. The sequence continues at coordinate 129 of DASUYL010000028.1, read as the reverse complement.
CGGTCTATGCGCTGACGCCCTTCGACCGCGACGGCGCCGCCGCTGACTACATCGCAGTGCCCGCGGAGATGTTGGCGCCGAAACCCGCGACGATCGACCACGTGGCCAGCGCTGCGATCCCGCTCGCTG
>DASUYL010000027.1:0-3903 GCA_036377395.1 Jiangellaceae bacterium | reverse complement strand
GCTGTGTACGGCTTCGCGACGGTCGGCGCGTTCGCGGTCCTGACGCTCGTGCGCGATGCCGGTGGAGAAGCAACCCACCTGGCCAAATGGGCGGGGTTGGGGAAGCGCGCCCCGGTGCTCGCGGCCACCTTCGCGCTGTTCCTGCTTGCCTTTGCCGGTATCCCGCTGACCAGCGGGTTCGTCGGCAAGCTCGTCGTGTTCTCCGCGGCGATCGAGGCCGGCGCACTGCCTCTGGTGATCGTCGGTGTCGTCGCCAGCGCGATCGCGGCGTTCTTCTACGTGCGCGTCATCGTGCTGATGTTCTTCTCCGAACCGACCTCCGACGGGCCGACGGTCGTCGTGCCCAGCGCGTGGACTACGGTCGGTATCGCCCTCGGCGTCGCCGCCACCGTCGCCTTGGGCGTTCTGCCCGGTCCACTGCTGGAGCTGGCCCAGCACGCGTCCGTCTTCGTCCGCTGACCGTCGTGAGGAGGGCCGTCGTGTCCTCGCCCGTCCTCGGCATCCCCGCCGTCGACCCGAACCTCGAAGCGTCGGTCGCGGCCGGCCTGGAGGAGGTCGAGGAGCGGCTTGCCGAGGCGGTCAAGTCCGACCACGCTCTGCTGGCATCGGCATCGCGACACCTCGTGGCGGCAGGGGGCAAGCGGTTCCGGCCGTTACTCGCACTGGTGGCGGGTCAGTTCGGCGACGCCGACGCTCCCGGAGTGGTTCGGTCGGCGGTCGTGGTGGAGCTCACCCACGTCGCGACGCTCTATCACGATGACGTCATGGACGACGCCGCACTGCGCCGTGGCGAGCCGAGTGCGAACGCCCGATGGGGGAACACCGTCGCGATCCTTGCCGGCGACTTCCTGTTCGCCCGGGCCTCCGACGTCGCCGCCGACCTGGGTACTGAATCGGTCCGCATCCAGGCCCGGACCTTCGAACGACTGGTGCACGGACAGCTTCGTGAGACGCTCGGACCTCGCGACGGCGAGGACCCGGTGGCCCACTACCTGGGCGTCCTCTCCGACAAGACGGCGTCGCTGATCGCGACCTCGGCCCGGCTGGGAGCCCTGCACGCCGGCGCACCCGACGACGTTGTCGACGTACTGGCCCGTTACGGCGAGCGCATCGGCATGGCTTTCCAGCTCGCCGACGACCTGCTCGACATCGCCAGCGACTCCGCCGAATGGGGCAAGATGCCCGGCACCGATCTGCGCGAAGGCGTGCCGACGCTTCCGGTGCTCTATGCCAGGCGTTCGCTCGACGCGTCGGGCGAGCGCCTGCGGATGCTGCTGGCCGGCCCCCTCACCGACGACGCAGCACACGCCGAGGCCCTCGCCCTGCTGCGTCGACATCCGGCGATGGCGGAGGCGAGCGCCGAGGTCCGACGGTGGGCCGCCGAGGCGCGCGGAGTTCTCGCGCCATTGCCCGACGTGCCTGCCCGGCGCGCGCTCGAGGCGCTCTGCGACTCGGTCGTGGACCGGACAGCCTGAGTGGCCACGACGGCCCACTCCCTTCTGACCTTGCAGGGCGAGCGGGGCCGCGGACCAGCAACGATGCGGCGACCGAGCCTGACGGCGTGGCGAAGGGCGACGAGGCTCAACCGCCGGAGTTGCCGTAGACGGTGACGTGGACATGGTCGTAGTGGTTGGCGGTGTCGGATCCGCGGTCCTCCATCCACCGCCAGCCGTCGGCGCTGCGTTCCACGGTCCAGATCCGCTGCGACCAGATCACCTCGCTGACACCAAGCTCGCCGTGGTGGTCTCGGACCCACGCCGCGATGGCGTCGCCGAGCGAACTGCTCGACACCATGATGTCCAGTGCGCGGCCGTCGCCGTGCTCGCCGCCGTCACCGGCGCGCAGCCCACCGTAGGAACTGACGTCGGGGAACTCGGCGCAGACGGCCCGGTGAACCCGGATGGCGTCTGGCGTCAGCCCGGACTCCACGGCGGAACCCGACTCGCATTCCGCGTACGAGATGGTGCTGGTGGCCTCGGCCGGCGGTTCCGTCTCCGACAGGTAGTCGCCGCTGACCCACGCGGGCACATCGTCGTAGACGATCTGCGTCCACGAGCCGTCGGTGGTGCCGGTCACGCCCACCTTGGTCCCTCGCGCGAGCACGGCCAGCACCTCGGCGTCCTCGGCCGGAGCGGTGCGTACGTTCAGTCCGGTCGTGACGTACATGTGGCCCACGACGCTCGGCACCGGGGTGGGGGTCTGCGTGGGAGTCGCCAGCGGTGTCGTGGGCGTCGGCGTCGGCGTCACCGAAGGAGTCAGCGGCGGCCGGTCGCTCAGACCACGGCTGAGGGGCTCGGGTCGTCGGATCTCGCCCAGGGCCGCGATCGGCTCCTGGGCGGAAGCGTCTTCGGCGGCATCGGGCCAGGCGGCGACACCGACCGGTGCGATCGCCATCACGGCCGCGGGGAAGGCGAACGTGACGATTCGGCGCTTACGGGGAAGGGTCTTGCCGCGCCTGTGACGGCCTCTCGGCACCTGCGCATCACCCTTGTCGTCGCAACGGACCCCCGTACACCGGGGAACAGGCAATCACACCTGAGCCGCGTTGTCACACCAGGCCCGCGCTGAAGAGCCGGTTTCTGACCCCGCGCCTGGCGCCGGCTTGCTGCCGACCGCCGAATCCTCCGTGCCGGCGTACGGTCGCCTGACTTGGCGCGTTCGCGCCGACGACACCGCCGAATGGGCGCCGTGCGGCGCCGGAGTAGGGCGGAGTCGGCTGCGGAGCGGGAGCGACGGTCAGCTGACCGTCCACGGGTCGGCGCCGGCGAGCAGGCCGGCCAGATCGCCACGGCCACGCTTCTCGACGTCCTGGTCGAGCTGCGTGTTCATGAGGTCGCCGTAGGTGGCCCGCTCGACCTGGCGGAAGATGCCGATGGGCGAGTGTGCCAGCGTGCCCGGATCCGCGAGCCGGGACAGGGCGAACGCCTGCGATGGGTCGGCGGCATGGGCGTCGTGAACGATCACCTCAGGGTCGTCACCGGCACAGACCTCGAGGGCGCCGGTCGCGCGGTCACGACGTACGCCGCGGTAGTGATCCGCGCCGAAGCGCACCGGCCGGCCGTGCTCGATCCGGATGAGCATGTCGTCGCGCGTCTCGGGGCTCTTCAGCAGGTCGAAGGCGCCATCGTTGAAGATGTTGCAGTTCTGGTAGATCTCGACCAGCGACGTACCCCGATGCGACGCCGCCGCGTGCAGGATCGAGGTCAGGTGTGCGCGGTCCGAGTCGATCGTGCGGGCGACGAATGTCGCCTCCGCGCCCAGTGCCAACGACACGGGGTTGAACGGCGCGTCCAGCGATCCCATCGGCGTCGACTTGGTTATCTTGCCCAGCTCGGAGGTGGGGGAGTACTGCCCCTTGGTCAACCCGTAGATCCGGTTGTTGAACAGCAGGATCGTCATGTTGACGTTGCGCCGAAGCGCATGGATGAGGTGGTTACCGCCGATCGACAGCGCGTCGCCGTCGCCGGTGACCACCCATACCGACAGATCCGGACGCGACACCGCGAGGCCGGTGGCGATGGCCGGCGCCCTGCCGTGGATCGAGTGCATGCCGTAGGTGTCGAGGTAGTACGGGAAGCGCGACGAACATCCGATTCCCGAGACGAACACGATGTTCTCGCGCCGCAGCCCGAGCTCCGGAAGGAAGCCCTGGACGGCGGCGAGGATGGCGTAGTCGCCGCAGCCGGGACACCAGCGCACCTCCTGGTCGCTGGTGAAGGTCTTCTTGGTCTCGGGAACCTCGGTGGTGGGGACGCCGCGCAAGCCGGCCAGGCCGGGTGCGACCGTGGTCTCAGACATCGGATATCGCCTTCTCGATGACGTCGGCGAGTTCTTCGGCCTTGAACGGCAGCCCGCGCACGCGGTTGTAGCCCCTGACGTCGACCAGGTAGCGGCCGCGGAGGA
>DASUYL010000026.1:0-4912 GCA_036377395.1 Jiangellaceae bacterium | reverse complement strand
CGTCGGTGCGCGTCGTGATGGCGACGCCGGGCGGCTTCCCCCGTGGCTGCCCGGCGTCGTCCTCGTGACGAGCGCCCTCAGCGCCTACCCGCCGATGGCCGACATCGGCCGCGCCGGCTGCAGGAAGCCCGGGTCGTCGATGCCGTGGCCGGGCAGCTTTCCGGCCATGGCCACCCCCCACAGCCGCGCCAGTTCGGCATCTCCGGCGCCGCCGCGCAGAGCCGTGCGCAGGTCGGACTCCTCACGAGCGAACAGGCAGGTGCGGACCTGCCCATCGGCGGTGAGCCTGGTGCGGTTGCAGGCGCCGCAGAACGGCCGGGTCACCGAGCCGATCACGCCGACCTTGGCCGGCCCGCCGTCGACCAGCCAGGTCTCGGCGGGGGCGCTGCCGCGTTCCTCCGCGCCGACCGGGGTCAGGTCGAACTCGTACCGCAGCGAGGTGAGGATCTCATCCGCCGTGACCATCCGGTCCCGGTCCCAGGCGTGCTGCGCGTCCAGGGGCATCTGCTCGATGAACCTCATCTCGTAGCCCCGGCCGAGGGCCCAACGCAACAGTCGCGGCGCCTCGTCGTCGTTGATGTCGCGCATGAGTACGGCGTTGATCTTGACCGGCGTCAGCCCGGCGGCCGCAGCGGCGGACAGGCCGTCGAGAACGTCGTCGAGCCGGCGCCGGCGGGCGATGGTCTCGAACCGCCGCGGATCGAGCGTGTCGAGGGAGCCGTTGACCCGGTCGAGCCCTGCATCGGCAAGCGGCTGAGCGAGGCGGGCCAGACCAACGGCGTTGGTGGTGAGGGAGAGTTCGGGGCGGGGCACCAGCTGTGCGCAGGCCGCGACGATGTCGACCAGTCCGCGGCGCAGCAGCGGCTCACCGCCGGTGAACCGCACCTGGACGACGCCCAGGCGCTCGACAGCGACGCGCACCAACCGGACGACCTCGTCATCGGTGAGCACCTCGGGGCCGGGCAGCCACGCGAGCCCTTCGGCCGGCATGCAGTAGGAACAGCGCAGATTGCACCGGTCCGTGAGCGAGACCCGGAGATCGGTCGCGATGCGGCCGTACCGGTCGATCAGCATCCGAATCCTCCGGTTCCGCGCTACGTCCCGCCAGCCTATGCCCCAGGCGGGACATTGCGGTGGTGCCGGTCTACCGTCGAGGGGTGTTGCGGTTGCTGGCCTCACGCCGGTGGGCGCTGCGCGTACTGGCCGGCCTCGTGCTGGTCGCCGCGTGTGTCCGGCTGGGTATCTGGCAGCTCGACCGCAGCGAGGAGCGTGCGGCGGGCAACGCCGTCATCGAGGCCAACGCCGACCGCGACCCGGTACCGGTCGACGAGTTGCTCGAGGCGGATCGCCCGCTGTCGCCGGACCAGCTGTGGACCCCGGTAGCGGCAACGGGGACCTACGACGTCGATCGTCAGCTCCTGGTCCGGCTGCGTCCGTTGGACGGCCGGGCCGGGATGCATGTGCTCGTCCCCCTCGTCACCGCGGCCGGTACGGCCCTGCTGGTCGATCGCGGCTTCGTCGAACAGGACGGGCCCGCAGACGCCGTCCCGCCCGTGCCGGCCGCACCGCGGGGGACGGTCGACGTCGTCGGGCGCGTCCGCGCCAGCGAGGAGGGGCGCGGCACCGGTGGCGACCCCGACACCGGCGCGATCCGCCACATCGACGTGGACGGAATCGCCGCCTGGCTCCCCTACCCGGTGTACGGCGCGTGGGTGGAACTCGTCGAGGAGCAGCCACCCACGTCGAACGCGCCGGTGCCGCCGGCCGCACCCGTGCCGGACGCCGGCCCGCACCTGTCCTACGCGATCCAGTGGTTCCTGTTCGCCTGCATCGGGATCGGCGGGTTCGTCATCCTGATTCGTGCCGAGTCCCGGCTGCGTCGGGAGGACGAGGCCGGACAGGCAGAGGTGATCGAAGATGCCGAACCGACGACGACGCGGCTCACGCGGTAGGAGGTCCGGATGGCCGGGCTGATCGAGGACCACGGCCTCATCGGTGATCTGCATACCGCGGCCCTGGTGTGCCGAGACGGGACGATCGACTGGCTGTGCCTGCCCCGATTCGACTCGGCCGCCTGCTTCGCCGCCCTGCTGGGTGACGAGCGGCACGGCTACTGGCAGATCGCGCCATCCGGCGCCGGTGCCGCCGACCGCCGCCGCTACCGGGACGAGACGATGATCCTCGAGCACGAGTGGGACACGCCGGACGGCACCGTCCGCGTCACCGACTTCATGCCGCCGAGTGACGGCTCACACGACCTGATCCGCATCGTCGAGGGCGTCGCCGGGCGCGTGCACGTCCACAGCGAGCTGCGGCTGCGCTTCGACTACGGCCGGTCGGTTCCCTGGGTCCACCGGGTCGACGGTCAGGTGGTCGGGGTCGGCGGGCCGGACGCGGTGGCACTGTACGCCGACGTCCCCACCCACGGGCGCAACCTCACCACGCACGCCGACGCGACCGTGTCCGCCGGTGAGCGGGTGGCATTCGTCCTCAGCTGGTTCCCGTCGCATCTGTCCCTTCCCCGACCGACCGACCCGGGGCGCGCGCTGGCCGCCACCGAACGGTTCTGGACCGACTGGGCCGCCCGGTCCACCTACGACGGGCCTTACCGCGACGCCGTCCTGCGGTCGCTGCTCACGCTCAAGGCACTCACTTACGCGCCGACGGGCGGCATCGTCGCGGCACCGACGACATCGCTGCCAGAGGACATCGGCGGCGTCCGGAACTGGGACTATCGGTACTGCTGGCTGCGCGACTCCGCGTTCACCCTCGACGCACTGATCCGCAGCGGGTACGTCGACGAGGCCAAGGCCTGGCGCGACTGGCTGCTGCGGGCGATCGGCGGCAACCCCGACGACCTGCAGGTCATGTACGGGATCGCCGGGGAGCGTCGCCTGATCGAGTACGAGCTGGACTGGCTGCCCGGCCACCGGGGCTCGCACCCGGTCCGGATCGGCAACGCCGCGGCCGACCAGTTGCAGATCGACGTGTACGGCGAGGTCGTGGACACCCTCTGCCGGAGCCGGCTGCACGGGCTCGAGGTCGAGCGGCACGTGTGGGCACTGCAGGCCCACCTCATCCGGCATCTGGAGCGCCGTTGGGTCGAACCGGACGAGGGCATCTGGGAGATTCGCGGCCAGCGGCGTCACTTCGTGCACTCGAAGGTCATGGCCTGGGTGGCCGTCGACCGACACATCCGCGGGATCGTCGAGACCGGGATGACCGATCCCGACCTCGATCGCTGGCGTGCACTGCGCGACACCATCCACGCTGAGGTGTGCGCGAAGGGCTTCGACGCCGAACGCAACACGTTCACGCAGACGTACGGACTGCCCGCGGTCGACGCATCGCTGCTGCAGATCCCCATCATCGGCTTCCTCCCGCCCGACGATCCGCGCGTGGTCGGCACCATCGAGGCCATCCGAACCGAGCTGTGCACAGACTCGGGTCTGGTCCTGCGCTATCGCACGGACAACGACGTCGACGGGTTGCCCGGCGACGAGGGTGCCTTCCTCGCGTGCAGCTTCTGGCTGGTCGAGGCGCTGCATCTGATCGGCCGCGAGGACGAGGCCCGGCGGATGTTCGAGCATCTGCTGTCGCTGCGGAACGACCTCGGCCTGCTGGCCGAGGAGTACGACCCACGAGCGGGGCGGATGGTCGGCAACTTCCCTCAGGCGCTGAGCCACATCCCGCTGGTCACCTCGGCTCTCCTCCTCTCCGCTGCACCCGGCCCGGCCACCGGACAGGCCTGAGGTCGGGTCTTTTCACACGACTGCTCGCGATATATCGTTCGAATATCGCGAGCCAGTCGGATGGAGTGAGGCCATGAAACGGGAGTGGATCACGGAGATGGTGGGCGGGCACGGATACGGAGGTCGTCACCACCACTGGGGGCCCTGGTCGGCCGCGGGCTTCGGACACGGTTGGGGCCCGCCGTTCGGTGGTCCGCGGCGACCGTTCGGCGCCTCGAAGGCTCGCCGGGGCGACGTGCGGGTGGCGATCCTGTCTGTTCTCGCCGAACGTCCCATGAACGGCTACCAGGTCATCCAGGAGATCGCCGAACGAAGCGGAGGTGTCTGGAAGCCGAGTCCCGGCTCGGTGTACCCGACCCTTCAACAACTCGAGGACGAGGGACTCGTGCGCGTCGATGCCAAGGAGGGTCGGCGTCTCTACGAACTCACGGCCGAGGGCAGGGGTTACGTCGACTCCCGTCCGGAGGAGATGTCCGCGCCGTGGGATGCCATGTCGTCTCCACCGGGCAGTGAACGCGGAGACATCCGGCCGCTCGTCGGTCAGGCGCTCGCCGCACTCTGGCAGATCGCCGTCAGCGGCAGCGCCGACCAGCAAGCGCGCGCGCGAGAGGTGCTCGACGATGCCCGGCGACGCCTGTACGGAATCCTGGCCGACGGCGACGAAGACGGCGACGACGGAGGACCGACCCGATGACGAATCCGGTACCCCTGCGGATCGGTGACGCGGAACGCGACCGGGCCGTGTCCGCACTCGGCGACCATTACGCGGCCGGTCGGCTGACCGCGGAGGAGTTCGACGACCGCAGCTCTCGAGCGTGGCAGGCACGCACCGCCGAGGATCTGGCTCCGCTGTTCGCCGACCTGCCAGGTTCCCGTGCGGTCGTCGAGCCGGCCTGGCGGGAACGGTCCGTGCCAGGCCGTCGAAACCCGGGGTTCGGAACCGGTTTCCGGCCTCCGCTGCTCTTCCTGCCGGTCGTCCTCCTCGCGGTCGCGGTCGCCGTGATCGTCGCTCTGCCCTGGCCGCTGCTCATCCTGTTCTGGTGGTGGGCGTTGGGGTCGCTGTTCAGGTTCGCCCACTGGCGGGGCTCTGCGGGGCGACGTGCTCGATCACACGGATGGGCGTGAGTCGGACGACGACCCGCTCCTCCCCCGGCCGAACG
>DASUYL010000025.1:0-2190 GCA_036377395.1 Jiangellaceae bacterium | reverse complement strand
GGACCGCCGGCTGGGCGCGATGGGCCGCACGCCGTGACCGACCGCGAGGCCATGGAGACGGCGCTGCAGGCCATCGGTCACTCGGGGCGCCGGGCGATGCTGCGCCTCGCATGGGACAGCGAACGAACCTCGACCGAGCTGGCCGACGCCGCCGGCCTGTCCCGATCGGCAGCCAGCCAGCACCTCAAGGTGCTCCGCGACGCCGGTCTCGTCCACGTCCGCGTCGACGCCAACCGCCGCCTGTACCGCGTCGACCCCGAGCGTCTCGCCAGCCTGCGGGCGTTCCTCGACGAGTTCTGGGGTGACCACCTCGCAACCTGAAGGCCACCGCCGAGACGATGCACGGCCACCGGCGCCGCTCGCAGCGTGACACCGCATGAAGCTCGTCGAGAGGACCCTCAGCCCGGCCCGGCGGATCGTCTTCACGTACCGCTGGGAGCGCGCCGGGCTTGACACTTTACAAAGCAGCGGCTTTATTTAGGGGGCCCGCAATCACAGGAGGCATCTGTGGACCTGACGACGATGGAAGGCGCCTGCGCCTCGACCGAGCGCTTCATCGAGGCCGTTCGTCCCGCGCACCTGTCGAACCCGACCCCCTGCGCCGAGTGGGATGTCCGAGCCCTGCTGAACCACGTGACCGGCACGCTGCACCTCGGCGCCGCCCTCCTCTCGGACTCCGTGCCCACCGTGAACATGGGGCCGGGCGAGCTGCCCGACACCGACCTCCTCGGCGACGACCCGGCCAAGGCCTACCGCCTCGGCGTCGAGGCCCTACTCGCCGCGGCTGCGGGCGATGCCCTCGAACGAACCCACACGACACCACTCGGTGCGATGCCCGGGGCGGTCCTCGGTGGCTTCACGACCCTCGACATCCTGGTGCACGGATGGGACCTCGCGAAGGCGACCGGCCAGGACGCCACGCTGCCGACCGACGTCGCCGAGACGGTCCTCGGCTTCGCTCGCCAGACCCTCACCAGCGAGGACACCCGGGGAACTCGCATCGGCCCGCCGGTCGCCGTCGATGCCGACGCGGGCGCCACTGCTCGGCTCGTCGGATACCTCGGCCGCCGGCCGTGAGCACCGACGCGGTGCTCCGCGCCCTCGCCGAGCCCCAGCGTCGACGCATCCTCACCCTCGTGCGCGACGGCGAGCTCCCCGCGGGGGAGATCGCCGAGCACTTCGACATCACCCACCAAGCCGTCTCCCAGCACCTCCGGGTCCTCCGCGACGCCGGACTGCTCAACGAACGACGAGACGGCACCCGCCGGCTCTACGCCATCCGGCCCGAAGCCATCGAGTCCGTGCGCGACTTCCTCGACCAGCTGTGGCCGACGTCGCTCCAACGGCTCAAGTCCGTCGTCGAGAACGACCGACGCCGCGCCCAGGAACCCCGGTGACCGACAACGCCTACACCACGTCCGTGCGCATCGACGCCACCCCAGCTGACGTCTTCCCCTACCTCACCAGTGCTGACCTGATCGTGCGATGGATGGGCGACTGGGCCGACCTCGACCCGACCCCGGGCGGCAAACTCACCCTCGACATCAACGGCGTACCCATCCGCGGCGAGTACCTCATCGTCGAACCACCTCATCGCCTGGTGTTCAGCTGGGGAGTAGCCGGCAGCGACACCCTCGCCCCCGGCTCGACAACCGTCGAGATCGTCCTCCGCCCCGACGGCGGGGGCACCGTCCTCGAGCTCGCCCACCGCGACCTCCCGCCCGAGGAGCTCGACAAGCACGGCGACGGCTGGAGTCACTTCCTCGACCGGCTGACCGTCGCGGGCACCGGCCGCGACCCCGGCCCCGACCCGTGGGCGACCGCATGAACGCGAGGCCTGCGTCGAGCTGATCGGAGTGAAATCGCGGCGGTCACCGTCATGACGATCCGACGCCGCCACGCGCGCGAGGGCTGCGCGCCTCATATCGGATGCGCGATATCGTCGGTGCTATGGCACACCGATCGGTGTTCCCGGGCTTCGACGGGCTCGCAGAGCAGCGGGTGCGGGTGATCGGTGACCTGGTGCACGAGCGCCAGCGCCGGGGCCTGTCCCAGACCGAGATCGCGGCCCGGATGCGCACGTCGCAGTCGGCGGTCGCCCGCTTGGAGAGCGGGGCCGGCGATGTGCGGCTGTCGACGCTCCAGCGCTACGCGGCCGCGGTCGGTCGCGACCTCGAGTGGCGGCTGGTC
>DASUYL010000024.1:0-21821 GCA_036377395.1 Jiangellaceae bacterium | reverse complement strand
GCAGTCGACGTCGACCATGGCGCCGCAGCTCCGGCACACCAGGTGGTGGTGGTTGTCGGCGACCCGGCCCTCGTAGCGGGCGGCCGATCCGGCCGGCTGGATGCGCCGCACCAGGCCCTTGTCCGTGAGGATGGCGAGGGCGTCGTACACCGCCTGGCGGGAGATGGCGCCGATCTCGGCCCGCACCACCTTGTCGATGTCGTCGGCGGTGCTGTGGGGCGACCCGGACACCGCCCGCAGGACGGCGAGGCGCTGGGCCGTGACCTGCACGCCGTTCTCGCGCAGCAGGGCGTCGTGCTCGACGGGCGCCTCGCTGGTCATGCCCCGCACCCTACCTCCTGATCCTGGAACAAGTCCAGATCTGGCCTGACCCCAAGTCGGCTCCGCCGGATCCGGCCGGGACCGGAGGCCCTCTCCCTCGGCCCGATGAGTACAGCGCCCCGAGTGCCGGCCCGCCGCCCTGGCACGTCTACGAGTTCACCCCGGGGGCCGCGTACGCGGTGATGGGCAAGGAGCCCGGGGGCGCCACCCGGTGGACCTTCTGAGCGGAGGGAGCCGATCGGGTAGACAGCGCAACCGATGAGCACGGCCACGAGGAAGCGCTCCTCCAAGGCGCCCGCGGTGCAAGCCGCCGACGCGCACGACCGGATCCGCGTGCACGGTGCGCGCGTCAACAACCTCAAGGACGTCAGCATCGAGCTCCCGAAGCGCCGGCTGACCGTGTTCACCGGCGTCTCCGGCTCGGGCAAGAGCTCGTTGGTGTTCGGCACCATCGCCGCCGAGTCGCAGCGGTTGATCAACGAGACCTACAGCGCCTTCGTGCAGGGGTTCCTGCCGACCATGGCCCGGCCCGAGGTCGACGTCCTCGACGGCCTGACGACGGCGATCATCGTCGACCAGGAGCGGATGGGCTCGAACCCCCGCTCCACCGTCGGCACCGCCACCGACGCCAACGCCATGCTGCGCATCCTGTTCAGCCGGCTCGGCGAGCCGCACATCGGGCCCTCGACCGCCTACTCGTTCAACGTCCCGACCCGGAAGGCGAGCGGGGCCATGACGGTCGACAAGGGCAAGGGCGAGAAGACCGTGGTGCGCGATGTCGTCTATCTCGGCGGCATGTGTCCCCGCTGCGAGGGCCGGGGCACGGTCTCCGACATCGACCTGACGCAGCTCTACGACGACAGCAAGTCGCTCAGTGAGGGTCCGTTCACGATCCCCGGCTACAACGCCGACGGCTGGAACGTGCGCATCTTCGCGGCCTCCGGCTTCCTCGATCCGGACAAGCCGATCCGCAAGTACACCAAGAAGGAGCTCGACGACTTCCTCTACCGGAAACCGACGAAGATCAAGTTCAATGACATGAACCTCACGTACGAGGGGCTCATCCCGCGGATCCAGAAGTCGTTCCTGTCCAAGGACGTCGACTCGCTGCAGCTGCACATCCGCGCGTTCGTCGAGCGGGTGGCGACGTTCACCTTGTGCCCCGAGTGCGGCGGTTCCCGGCTCAGTGAGGCGGCACTGTCGTCGAAGATCAACGGGTTCAACATCGCCGACGTCTGCCTGATGCAGATCACCGACATGGCGGAGTGGATCCGTGGCCTCGACGAGCCGTCGGTGGCGCCGTTGCTGGCCGCGCTGGGGGAGAACCTCGACTCGTTCGTGGAGCTCGGGCTGGGCTACCTCAGCCTCGACCGTCCGTCCGGCACGCTCTCGGGCGGCGAGGCGCAGCGCATCAAGATGCTCCGGCACCTCGGGTCGTCCCTGACCGACGTCACCTACGTCTTCGACGAACCCACCATCGGGCTGCACCCGCACGACATCCAGCGGATGAACGACCTGCTACTACGACTGCGTGACAAGGGCAACACCGTGCTGGTCGTGGAGCACAAGCCGGAGGCGATCGCGATCGCCGACCACGTCGTCGACCTCGGGCCCGGCGCGGGATCCGGCGGTGGGGAAGTGGTCTTCGAGGGCACCGTGGCGGGGCTCCGGAGCAGTGACACCGTCACCGGACGCCACCTGGACGACCGAGCCTCCCTGAAGCCGTCGGTGCGAACGCCGGCGGGCGTGCTGGAAGTGCGCGACGCCAGCACCCACAACCTGCAGGACGTCGATGTCGATATCCCGCTCGGCGTCCTGGTCGTCGTCACCGGGGTCGCGGGTTCGGGCAAGAGCTCGCTGATCCACGGTTCGGTGTCCGGTCGCGAGGGCGTGGTGTCGGTCGACCAGAGCGCGATCAAGGGCTCTCGTCGCAGCAACCCGGCGACGTACTCCGGCCTGCTCGACCCGATCCGCAAAGCATTCGCGAAGGCCAACGGCGTCAAGCCGGCACTGTTCAGCGCCAACTCCGAGGGCGCGTGCCCCACGTGCAACGGTGCCGGCGTCGTCTACACCGAGCTCGGGTTCATGGACACCGTGGCCACCCCGTGTGAGGACTGCGGCGGCAAGCGGTTCCAGGCCGCGGTGCTGGAGTACCGGCTCGGTGGCCGCAACATCGCGGAGGTGCTCGACCTGCCGGTCGCGGAGGCCCACGCCTTCTTTGCCGACGGCGAAGCGAAGACGCCGGCGGCCGCCGCGATTCTCGCGCGCCTCGGGGATGTCGGACTTGGTTATGTCAGTCTGGGCCAGCCGCTGACCACCCTGTCAGGCGGCGAGCGACAGCGGCTCAAGCTGGCCACCCAGATGGCCGAGCAGGGCGGCGTCTATGTCCTCGACGAGCCGACCACCGGCCTCCACCTCGCCGATGTCGAGCAGCTGCTCGGCCTGCTCGACCGGCTCGTCGACTCCGGCAAGTCGGTCATTGTCATCGCGCACCACCAGGCGGTCATGGCGCAGGCCGACTGGATCATCGACCTCGGCCCCGGCGCCGGACACGACGGCGGTCGGATCGTCTTCGAGGGCACACCCGCCGACCTCGTCGCCGCCCGCTCCACCCTCACCGGCGAGCACCTCGCGACCTACGTCGGCACCTGACAAGGCCCTCGCGGACACGGTGAGACGAGACTCTCATCTGTTTCGACTCCGGAGCCCTCAGCGATCTGCTCCGCCAGCGCAGCGCGGGGCTTCCTACTTCCGTTCTTCCACGCCGATAATGAACATTATGTCAACTAGCACGCTGGCGACCCCACCCCTGGCTTGACCTTTGTGCTTGGCCCGACCGCGCACCGCCTCCACTTGTGGTGGGCTGGCAACGTCTCGAAGCGGCGCTTGACGTGTCGAACCCGCCACAAGTCGCGGATTCGGGACACGTCAGGGCCGCCGGCGCTGGGGCTGTCGGCGCCCTATTGCTGGTAGTCCTCGACCTCATTGATCGGGCGGACGACGGCCTCGTCCGGGCTCTGTCCGGCGTCACGTCGGGCCCGCCGCTGGCGGAGCAGGTCCCAACACTGGTCGAGGGCCTGTTCGATCCGGCGGAGCTGCGCCTGCTCCTCCTGTGGATCCAGCTCGCCCTCCTGGACCCGTTCCCGCAGGTCGTGCTCGCGATCGACGAGTGACTGGACCTGCTCGAGGATCTGCCGTTCGTCCACACCGGCCTCCCGAATTCCTTCGCTGTCGATGCCCTCAGTGGCCGTCGGCGGGCAATCGAGCGATCGGCCGTCCACTGGCGGGATGACGGATGATCGAGAAGCCGGCCTGGCGGAACATGCCGACCGTACCCGTGAACACCTCCGCCCCGGGACGCCGCTCCCCCGCCGTGTCCACCGGGTATCCCTCGACGACCCTGGCGTCATGCGAGCGGGCGAAGTCGACGGCGGCGGTGAGCAGGGTGGTGCCGAGCCCACCCCGGCGCCGGCGGGCGGGCAGCCAGAAGCACACGATGGACCAGACGTCCGATTCGTCCGGATTTGCCGGACCGATGGTCCGGGACAGGAGAATCCGGGTGAACTGGTCACGCGGTGCCACCGAGACCCAACCGACCGGCTCACCCTCGTCATAGGCCAGCAGCCCGGGCACCGCGCCATGCCTGGTCAGCCGCTCGAGCAGTTCACGATTCGCCCGGCCGCGGTCCGGCGGCGGGCACGATGTGCTCGCGGTGAACTCCTTGGCACGTACCCGGAAGTACGCACACCAACAGTTGCTGTACGCGCCGTTGGGGCCGAACAGCCTCACCAGGTCCTCCCAGCGGTCCGACGTAACCGGGGCGACCGAGAGCGTCATGGGGTGATTGTGTCCGTCCGCACGGTTGATCCAACCTGACGGAGAGTTACGCTGGCACCACGATGCGACATCGTCCCCCGACCAGGTCGCTGATCGCGGCCATGGTGGCAGTCCTCGTACTCGGCAATGCCGCGCAGTCGGCAGCCGTGCAGGGGCGACCGCTCGAGCCCAGGTTCGAACAACGGGTCACCGGAGACATCTCGATCGTCAACGGTGCCGACGCGGCGACCGCAACCGTGTCGCGTCCGGCGGGCAGCACACTGTTGTTCGCCGGGTTGTACTGGGGCGGTCGATCGTCGTCCGATCCCGTTGCGGGCGGCGAGGTCATGGTGCAGGTCGGGTCCAGGGCGCCGGCCACCGTCGCCGCCGACCGGATCGACGCGGAACCGTTCGGCTTCGGCGCCGTCGCCGATGTGACCGACCTCTTCGCCGGGACCGGCCCGTGGGTCGACCTGACCGTCGGCGACGGCGGCAGCGGAACCTGGTCGCTGGTCACCGCCTGGAGCTCTCCCTTCGAGCCGTTGCGTGATCTACGTGTGGTCGACGGGTTGGTCGAGGCGACCGGCACGCAACCCGCGACCGCGACCGTGTCGGGCCTGTCGACACCTCGCCGTGGGCCGGTCGACACGACGGTCGGCGTGGTGACGCACGACGATCCGGCCGAGGCGACCGCCGAGCTCGACGCCGGCCAGACCTCCGTGTCGGTGCCGGTCCGGCCAATCGGAACCGACGCTCTGGTGGCAGCCGTCACCACGGCCAGCGAGGCCGCCGCCGTCACGGATCTGGGCGTCGGCACCACGATCGCCCCGTCCGGCGAAGCCGATGGCGTCGTCGTATCGGTGACGGTGACCAACCACGGCCCCGACGACCAGACCGGTCCGGGGATCATGACTGCGCGTCCGGGTACGGGCCTCGAACCGGACGCCGTTTCGCTCGTCACCACCGGCGGTGCCTGCGGCCTGGGCGCATCACGGGCGGTCTGCGCACTCGAGCCCCTGGCCGCCGGTCGAGCGGCGGTGGTCACCTTCGGCGCGACCGTCACCGCGGATGCCGGAGCAACGCTGGCCTCGAGCGCACAGGCTCTCACGGCGCAATCCGACATCGACCCCGATCCGGCCAACGACACGGCCGGAGCAGAGGTGCCTCGCCGCACAGCGCCCGCCGACGTCACGCTGGCCGACCGACCGGTGCGCGCCCCGCCGGGCGCTCACTTCGAAACCGACCCGGACGCCCCTTAGTTCACCTCCTTTCCGGTTCGTCCCCACAACCGATACCCTGCGATCCCCCTGCATGTGCCGGAGAACAATGCCTGGACGTCACGCCTCCCCGCGCCGACGCCGCTCCTGGCCCCGGCGACTCGCCGAGATCGGAACGGCCGTCGTCCTCGTGGCGATCGCCGCAGTAGCGGCCAACGCGATCATCGACGGTGACCGGCGCAGCTGTGAGCAGGCGACCCCGCTCGCCGTGGTGGCCGACCCCGCCGTGGCGCCGGCGTTGTCCGACTTCGCCGACGATTACGAGGACACCGCGCCGTCGGTGAACGGCATGTGTGCCCAGATCGACATCACGCCGATGGCCGCCGCCGAGGTCGCCGCCGGACTCGGCACTGAACTCACGGCCAACCTGTGGATTCCCGACTCGAGCCTGTGGGCCGAACGGGTCGTGGCCGAAGGGGTCAGCCTCTCACCGGGCGGATCCGTCGCGACGTCGCCGCTGGTCGTCGTGGCACCCAGACCGGTGGCGGAACAGCTCGGCTGGCCCGAGGCGGAGCTCTCCTGGAGCGCCGTGGTCGGTGGCGAGGGCGATGCGACGATCGCCGATCCGACCGTCAACGGCGAAGGGCTCGCCACGTTGCTCGCGGTCGGCGCCACGGTCGGTGTCGGGGATGCCGACCCCACCCAGCTCGTGCAGGCCATGACGACGGTCGCTCGAGCGGCGGTGCCCGATGTCGCGACCGCCTACGAGCAGGTCCTCGAGGACCCCGCCGGAGCCCCGCTGTTCACCGCCACCGAGCAGTCCGTGGTCGCCCACAACCTCGCCGTGCCGGACAGCCCGGTCGCGGCGCTGTATCCGGCGGAGGGCACGCTGATCCTCGACTATCCGGCGATAACGATCACGACGGCGGCGACGAGCTCGCACCAGTCCGCCGCCGCAGCGGCGTTCTCCACTGCGCTGGGCACGGATGCGGCGGTGACGATCCTCCGCGAGGCAGGCTTCCGGGCGCCTGACGGTCGACCGCGCGACAATGCAGGGGTATTCGACGGCATCCAGGCAGCGATGCCCACCGCGTTGCCGACGCCGGGACCCAGCCAGGCTGCACAGATCCTGCGCCAGTGGGCGGCGCTGTCGATCGACAGTCAGTTGCTGGCCGTCATCGACGTGTCCGGCTCGATGAACGAGCAGGTCACCGCCGACCAGACGCGCATCGAGTTCACCCGCGACGCTGCCAAGGCGGCGTTGGGGCTGTTCCCCGACACCAGCTCGATCGGCTTGTGGGCGTTCTCGGTGAACCAGGATCCCCCCAACGACCACGTGGAGCTCGTGCCGGTCGGACCGCTCACCGAGCCGGTCGGAGGGGTACCACGGCCGCAGGCACTGGTCGCCGCCGTCGACAAGCTGCCGGAGCGGGCCGAGGGGGGCACCGCCCTTTACGACACTGCCTTGGCCGCCTTTCGGACCGTCCGGGCCATCTACGACCCAGAGAAGATCAACTCGGTGGTTCTCCTCACGGATGGACGCAACGAAGACGACCCGGTCGGCATCGACCTCGACAGCCTGCTCACGACGCTGCAGACCGAGGTCGACCCGGCCCGGCCGATCCCCGTCATCACGATCGGCATGGGTCCGGACGCCGATCTGGATGCTCTGACCCAGATCTCGGCGGTCACCGGTGCCAAGGCCTACCAGGCCGAGGACCCTGCCGACATCGAACAGGTGTTCCTCGACGCGATGGTCGAGCGTCAGTGCCGACCGAACTGCTGAGGTCAGCGCGGGGGCTAGACGTTGCCCGGGGGGTTCGCTGATCATTGAGTTGGGTACCTCAACACTCAGGTGTCACAGCGGTCTCACAGGTATCGAGGTGGTCGTGGCAAACGGCTCGGGCGCCGCTGTCGTCGGCCTGCTGATCGGCATCATTCTCGCTGCCGAGGCGGCCGGCTGGGGAGACGACGACGGAGACGGGCTCGCTCTCGACTCCGACTCCGGCGCCGCTGACGACACCACTTCCAGTGCCCCGGCGGTGCCGACCTCGGTCGATGGCGGTACCACTGCCCGCCCGCATCCCGGCGACGACGACGCCGCCGTGATCACCGTGACCGACCGCTTCGGCCGCACGGTTGCGCTGGCCGTGCCACCCGCTGCCGGCCCCGACGTCGCCGCCGGCGTGATTCAGACCCTTGCCGATCACCAGGTGCGCGCCGCGATCTGCCCGAACGTGGCCGACTCGCGCCGCCATCCGCTCTGCGATCCCACGACAACCGCCGTGGCCATCGGTCTCGACGACTGGCAGGGCGTGCACAGTTCAGCCGGCCTCGACACCACGCTCGACGCGCTGTCGGACGAGGGCTTCGCCGTCGTCGGACCCCCTCCGTGACGGCGGATCGCGCCACCGTCCAGCCCTACGCGGTGGTCGACCTGGACGGCGTGCTCGCCGATGTGACAGGTCGGCTCCACCACCTGGACGGCCCGCGGAAGAACTGGGCGGCGTTCTTCGCCGGCATACCGGACGACCCGCCGTACCCCGAGGGGTTGGCGGTGGCACGCGAGCTCGCAGCCGACCACGACCTCATCTACCTCAGCGGTCGGCCGGAGCACACCCGGACCGCCTCGCTGGACTGGCTGCACCGCCACGATGCGCCGCCGGCGCGGCTCCTGCTCCGCCGCGACGACGACCGGCGGCCCGCTCGGATCGTCAAGGTGGGCCTCCTGCGTCGGCTCCAGCGCGAGCGTCCGGTTGCCGTCCTCGTGGACGATGACCCAGCCGTGTGCCAGGCCGCCCGCGACGCCGGATTCAGCGTGTTCGAGGCCGCCTGGGGCCGTCGGGAGCCGACCCTGCTCGACGCTCAGGAACGTCTCGGCCGGACCTGACCAATCCGCGGCCGATGAGGCGGCGAATGGTGAGTGAGACCCGTCGGCTGCGGGAGGTTGCGGTGATTCCTGCTGCCCGATGGCCCGATTTGCGGGCTGCGGTGGCCCGCGGAGACCAGGCCGCCTTCGGCGCGCTGTACGACGCCACCGCGTCGCAGATCTTCGGCACCGTGCTCGGGGTCGTCCGGGACCGGTCGCAGAGCGAGGAGATCACGCAGGAGGTCTTCATCGACGTCTGGCGGCACGCGGCCCGCTTCGACCCGGCGACCGGCTCGGCGCGGACCTGGATCCTCACCATGGCTCACCGCCGGGCCGTCGACCGCTGTCCGTCGGTCGGAGGCGGCCAGTGACCGCAGCACCGCGCGGCATCCCGGTCCACGACCCGCGACTACGACGACGTGGTCGAGACCGTCGAACGCTCCCTCGAGGCCGAACGCGTCCGCCGATGTCTCGAGGTACTGACGGACCTGCAGCGCGAGTCCGTCACGCTCGCCTACTACAGCGGCTACACCTATCCGGAGGTCGCCCAGCTTCTGCACGCGCCGCTCGGCACCGTGAAGACCAGGATGCGTGACGGCCTGGTCCGGATGCGCGACTGCCTGGGGGTGAGCCGACGACCGTGGCGACAGACGACCGGCACACCCTGGCCGGCGCCTACGCACTCGATGCCCTGGACGAGGGTGAGCGTCGCCTGTTCGAGGCGCACCTCGAGACGTGTGGCGAGTGCCGGGCCGAGGTGGCCGAGCTGACAGCGACAGCGGCCTACCTCGGCGTGGCGAGCGCGGTCCCCGCTCCCCCGGCGCTGCGTGGCCCGGTGCTCGCGGAGATCGCCCGCACCCGGCAACGACCGCCGCAGCGCGGCACCGTTCGTCGGCGCCGGGGCGTTCCCGGCTGGACGGTCAACGTCCTCGCCGCGGCCGCGACCGTGCTCGCCGTGCTCGCGATCGCGCTCGGCGTCCTGGCCTGGCAGGCAACGCAGCGCGCCGACGATCTTGCTGCGGAGGCAGCCCCGCTTGCAGCCGAGGCTCAGCGGGTGGCGGCGGTGCTGGCCGCGCCGGACGCCGAGAATGCGGCGGCCGAGGTCGAGGGCGGCGGCCAGGCCTCCGTCGTCGCGTCCGAGACCCGAGGCGAGGTCGTGCTCATCACCGACGACCTGCCGGAGCTGACCCCTGACCAGACCTACCAGCTGTGGCTCATCGCTGCGGAGGAGATCACCTCGGGCGGCGTGGTCGACGTGCCCGACAGCGGTGACGTCACGTACCTGACCGCCGGGGACCTGGGCGGCGTCACCACGATAGCCCTGTCGGTGGAACCCGCCGGCGGTTCGGATCAGCCCACGACGACGCCGGTCTGGGCGGCGGAACTCGGTTCGGGCTGATCGGTCGGCGCGGAGACGCGTCCGCGGACATGTCGGATCGGCTCGGTAACTTCTACGGGCTCTGTGACGGGGTTGCAGCACCCGGAGCCGACCGAGGAGTGCACCGATGAGCGCAGATCGCACCGAGCCGGGCGGATCCGGCGAGACCATCCGTGGGGCGACCGGCCGAAACCGGGAGGAGTGGTTCGGGGTCCTCGACACCTGGGACGCCGGGGGCCGCCCGTACCGCGAGATCGCCGCCTGGCTCACCGGCGAGCACGGGCTCTCCACCTGGTGGGCCCAGAAGATCATCGTCGAGTACGAGCAGGCTCGAGGCCTTCGTGCGGCCGGCGTCCGCCCGGACGGCACGTTCACGGTCGGCGCGAGCAAGACGGTGGCCGTACCGGTCCAACGCCTCTTCGCCGCATTCGTCGACCCCGACGTTCGCGAGCTCTGGCTGCCCGGTGCCGTGGTCCGCGAGCGCACGTCACAGCCGGGACGTTCGGCGCGCTTCGACTGGGAGGACGGCGCCACCCGGGTGAACGTCTCGGTCGCCGCCGCGGGCGAGGACAGAAGTCAGGCGGCAGTCGAGCACGAGCGCCTGCCGGACGCACAGACCGCCGAGCAGACGAAGGCGTACTGGCGTGAGCGCCTGGAGGTGCTCAAGACCATGCTCGAGGGCGGAGCCTCCCAGACCGGGAGCCGCGATGAGTGACATCAACGTCCTCGCGGTCGCCGTGGCCGCCGTGGCCGCGTTCATCCTGAGTGCGCTGTGGTACGGGGTGTTCGGACAGCAGCTCACCGAACTCGACGACGCGTACGCCGAGCCGGGCCGCATGCCGGCGTGGAAGGTTGCCGTCGAGCTCTCGCGCAGCCTGGTCGTCGCCACCGTCCTGGCCTGGCTCGCCGTCGCCGTCGACATCACCGAATTGGCCGGCGCGGTGGGACTCGGCCTGTTGCTGTGGATCGGATTCCCCGTCGTGCTCCTGACCGGTTCGGTCATCCACGAGAACGTGCCCTGGAAGCTGGCCGCGATCCATGCCGGCGACTGGCTGGTCAAGCTGGTCGTGATCGCCATGATCGTCGGCCTCTGGCGCTGAGCTCAGGCCGCGAGCCGTTCGACAATCGCGCCGTACACGCGGGGCAGCCGGTGGGCCAGCGGGACGATCCGGGGCCGGACACTGGGACGCCCGGCAGCCGTCACCAGCGCCGCGGTGAGCAGCCGGTAGTCCCGGCTCGCCCGTCGCCACGCCTGCTCGTATTCGGCCGGACGGCCGGCCGACACGGCGGCCACCGCCGCCCTGGCCTGGACGAGGCCGAGCCGGATCCCCTCACCGGTCAGCGCGTCGACGTACCCGCCGGCGTCGCCGACCAGCAGGACTCGGCCGGCCGTGCGGCGGACGGTGTCCTGCCACATCGGGCCGGCACCGCGCAGGTCGGACGCCGGCGACCCTGCTCGCAGCCGCTCCCCCACGCCGACGGCCGACGCCAGTACCTGGTCGTACCGCAGCTCCCTCGGCCCCAGCACCGCGACGCCCACCAGCTCGTCGTCAACCGGCGTCACGTAGACCTCGGCCTCGGGTGTCCAGTGCACCTCGACGGCGTCGCTCCACGGGGCGACCCGGAAGTGCCTGCGCAGGCCGTACCGGGCAGATCGGCGCCGGAGCCGCTGCAGGCCCAGGTCGCGGCGGATCGAGGAGTGCAGGCCGTCGCAGGCGAACAACCAGCGTGCGCGCAGGGCGCCGTCGACGGTCACGCCGGCAGCGTCCTGTCGCACCAGGTTCACCCTGGTCGGCACCGTCTGCACGCCCACCTGAGCGGCGCGCCGGGCCAACTGCCCGTGCAGAACGGTGCGCCGGACGCCGCGCCCCGGCCCGGTGCGGAACTGGTGCTCGACTGCGAGCCCGCCGCCGACGTAGCGGATGCCGCAGAAGTCCCGACCGGAGGGGTCGACGCCGAGACGGGACAGCAGCCGGAGCGCACCCGGCATGAGCCCCTCTCCGCAGGCCTTGTCGATCGGGCTGGTCCGCGGTTCGCAGAGCAGCACCGACAGATTCGCCAGGCGGGCCTCGATGGCCGCGGCCAGACCCACCGGACCGCCGCCGGCCACGATGACGTCCGCGTCGATCACGAGACCGTCGCCAAGGCGCGTTCCTCGACCGGGATGCGGACCGCGAGCACCGCCGCATTGGCCGCCGTGAACACCAGGGCCGTCACCCATGCCGTATGGACGAGTGGCAGCGCGGCCACCTCGACCACGACGGCCAGGTAGTTGGGGTGGCGTAGCCAGCGATACGGGCCGGCCGATACGAGCGGAAGACCCGGCACGACGATGACGCGGGTGTTCCATTGCCGGTCCAGGGTCAGCACGCACCACCACCGCAGTGCTTGGGATGCCGCCACCAAGGCCAGCATCGGCCAGCCCAGCCAGGGCAGGAACGGGCGGTCGGCCACGGCGACCTCGGCGATGCAGGCCACCAGGAGGGCGGTATGCATGGCCGCCATGACCGGATAGTGGCCACGGCCGAACTCGACACCCCCCTGTGCGAACGCCCAACGCGCGTTACGGGTCGAGACCACCAGCTCGGCCAGGCGCTCGACGCCGATGGCAACGACGAGCAGCACGTAGGCGGTCACGTCACGGCTCCGGCGGCCACCGGAGCAGCACCA
This sequence comes from Jiangellaceae bacterium, assembly GCA_036377395.1. Taxonomy (GTDB): domain Bacteria; phylum Actinomycetota; class Actinomycetes; order Jiangellales; family Jiangellaceae; genus DASRTE01. Next base: position 9,550 of record DASUYL010000024.1, on the reverse strand, counting down.
GCTCGGAGCAGAAGCCCGGACCCATCGCGAACAGCATCCCCGCTCCCCCGGCGTCCGGCGGCGGGCGGTCCAGCGTCGCGGACAGAACGTGCAGGACCGACGCCGACGAGAGGTTCCCGACGGTCGCCAGTGACCACCAGGTCAGGTCGAGCTCCCCGTCGCGGAGACCCAGTGCCCGCGACGTCGCCTCGAGTACCTTCGGCCCGCCCGGATGGGCGATCCAGCGCCGGATGTCGCCGACGCCGAGGCCGTGCTCGCCGAGGAACTCACGCGCGTCGTTGCCCAGGTGCGTCTCGACGACGTCGGCGACGCTCGCAGCCAGGACGATCCGGAAGCCGCTGCCTCCGACGTCCCAGCCCATCACCCGCTCGGTGTCGGGGTAGAGGCGGCTGCGGGTGGCGACGACGTCGGGACCCGGCAGGCCCAGTCGCCGGGCGCGTGCCGCCCCCACCAGGACGACCGCGGCGACCCCGTCGCCGAACAACGCGCTGGCCACCAGGTTGGCCGTCGAGACGTCGTCGCGCTGCACCGTGAGGGAGCAGGCCTCCGCGGCCAGCAGGACCGCCACCCCCTCGGGGTCACCACGCAGCACGTCGTGCAGCCGGGCAATGCCGGCCGCCCCGGCGACGCAGCCCAGCCCGAAGACGGGGATCCGGCGAACGTCGGCACGCAACCCGAGCCGCGGTACGAGCCTGGCGTCGACCGACGGGGCGCCGATACCCGTCACCGACACGGTCATCAGGACGTCGACGTCGGCCGGCGCCAGGCCCACGTTCGCCAGGGCCTCCTTGACGGCCTGCTCGCCGAGGTCGACCGCGCAGGCCAGGAAGGCGTCGTTCGCCTCGCCGAATCCACTCAGCTGGCCGTAACGGTCCAGCGGCAGCACCAGGTGGCGGGTGCGGACCCCGCTGGCCGCGTGGAACCGCTCCAGCGCAGCCCGGCTCCTACCGGTGAGCGCCAGCATTCCGGCGACGGCCGCCGTGATGTCGCCCTGGTCGTATCGGTGCGGTGGCAGCGCCGTCACGGCCGAGGCGACCCGGGTCATGCTGGCATCGTGTCAGACGGCCGCCCGAGCCCGGCCTGAGAGCGGGTAGTTAGGCTCGCCCGGTGCCCCGACAGATCGATCCCCGCTTCCTGGCGCTGCCGATGCGTCCGCTGGCCGACGCCGCACTGCAACGCGCCCGCGAGCTGGGTGCCGGACACGCCGACTTCAGGCTCGAGCGCATCCGCAGCCAGGCGATCTCGATGCGCGACGGACGGCTGGAGGGCACGCACGACGGCGAGGACGTCGGCTTCTCGGTCCGAGTGGTCCACGAGGGCACCTGGGGGTTCGCGGCCGCCGTGGACCTCACCGTCGACGAGGCGGTCCGGGTCGCCGGGGAGGCGGTCGACATCGCCAGGGCGGCGCACGACATGAGCCCGGAGCGGATCGAACTCGCCGACGAGGCCGTTTACCCCGACACCACCTGGGTGTCCGCGTACGACACCGACCCGTTCGCCGTGCCCGACGCCGAGAAGGTCGAGCTGCTGGCGGCATACTCGCGGCGGGTGCTCGACCGCGACGGCGTCGACCACGTCACCGCGCACCTGGGCCAGGTGCTGGAGGGGAAGTTCTACGCCGACACCGCCGGCACGGTCACGACCCAGCAGCGGGTGCGCCTCCATCCGGCCGTCGAGGCGCTTGCCGTCGACGCCGACGGTGGCCGGTTCGAGACGATGCGAACGCTCGCCGCCCCCGCCGGCCGGGGCTGGGAGTACGTGACAGGTGCCGACGGTCTGGTCGACTGGCCGGCCGCGCTCGACGAGCTCCCCGACCTGCTGGCCGAGAAGCTGGCCGCGCCCGGAGTGGAGGCTGGGACTCACGACCTCGTCGTCGATCCGACCAACCTGTGGCTGACCATCCACGAGTCGGTGGGACACGCCACCGAGCTGGACCGGGCCCTGGGCTACGAGGCAAGCTACGCGGGCACGTCGTTCGCCACCCCCGACCGGCTGGGCCGACTCCGCTACGGCTCCCCGCTCATGCACATCACGGGCGACCGAACGGTTCCGCACGGACTGTCCACGGTCGGATTCGACGACGAGGGCGTCGCGGCCCAGCAGTGGGACATCGTCCGCGACGGCGTCCTGGTCGGCTACCAGCTCGACCGGCGGATGGCTCGGCTGATGGCTGAGACGCTGGGCACCAGCCGATCCAACGGCTGCGCCTTCGCCGACTCGGCCGGGCACTTCCCCGTGCAGCGGATGGCCAACGTCTCGCTGCAGCCCGCCGAGGGTGGTCCGACGACGGACGAGCTGATCTCGCAGGCCGACCGTGGCATCTACGTCGTCGGTGACAAGTCCTGGTCGATCGACATGCAGCGGTACAACTTCCAGTTCACCGGGCAGCGCTTCTACCGAATCGCGAACGGCCGCCTGGCCGGACAGCTGCGCGACGTGGCCTACCAGGCCACGACGACGGACTTCTGGGGGTCGCTGGAGGCGCTCGGAGGGCCACAGACCTATGTCCTGGGCGGGGCCTTCAACTGCGGCAAGGCGCAACCCGGCCAGGTCGCGCCCGTGTCACACGGCTGCCCCTCCGCCCTGTTCCGATCCGTTCGCATCCTCAACACCGTCGACGAGGGTGGTCGGTGAGATGGCGGCGTCGATGAGCGCGCAGGAGATCGTCGAGCGCTGCCTGGACCTGTCGGACGTGGACGGCTGCGTCGTCCTGGTCGACGAGGGAGACGGCGCGAACCTGCGGTGGGCCGGAAACACGCTGACGACCAACGGCGTCATGCGGTCGCGGTCGGTCACGGTCGTCGCGTTGGTCGGCGATACATCCGGCACGGCCTCGGGAGTGGTCGCGCGCAGTGCCGTCACGCCGGAGTCGCTCGAGCCGCTCGTTCGCTCGGCGGAGCAGGCGGCGCGCGACAACGGTCCCGCCGAGGACGCGCAGCCGCTGGTCGACGGCCCCGTGGCTCGGTCCTGGAGCGAACCACCCGCCGAGACGTCGGTGTCGGTCTTCGCCGACGTCGCGCCCGCCCTGGGCGACAGCTTCGCCCGGGCGAACGCGGAGGGGCGGCTCACCTACGGGTACGTCGAGCACTCCATGGCCACCACCTACCTCGGTTCGTCGACCGGCGTGCGGCTGCGGCACGAGCAGCCGACCGGGCACGTCGCGGTCACCGCCAAGTCCGCCGACCTGAGCCGGTCGGCGTGGATCGGCCAGGCGTCGGCCGACATGCGCGACATCGACGTAGCCGCCCTCGACGCGGAACTGGTCCGGCGGCTGGCCTGGGCGAAGCGTACGGCCGACCTGCCGGCGGGCCGGTACGAGACGGTGCTCCCGCCGACCGCGGTCGCCGACCTGATGATCTACGTGTACTGGACGATGAGCGCGCGTGACGCGCACGAGGGCCGGACCGTGTTCGCCCGGCCGGGTAAGGGAACGCGGGTCGGCGAGCGGCTCTCGGCGCAGCCGGTGACGCTCTGGTCCGACCCGTCGGCGCCCGGACTGCGCTGCGAGCCCTTCGTCGTCGCCCACGCGTCGAGCGCCGAGCAGAGCGTCTTCGACAACGGGCTGCCGGTGGGCCGCACCGGGTGGATCGATGACGGTGTGCTGGCCGCCCTGCTGCAGACCCGCCACTCCGCCGAGCTCACCGGGCTCCCCGTGACGCCCGCGGTCGACAACCTGGGTCTGACCGTGGACGGAGCCCGCGGCTCGGTGGACGACCTGGTCGCCGGCATGGACCGAGGCCTGTTGCTGACCTGCTTGTGGTACATCCGCGAGGTCGATCCGCAGACGCTGCTGCTCACCGGGCTGACCCGGGACGGCGTCTACCTCGTCGAAGGCGGCGAGGTGACCGGTGCGGTGAACAACTTCCGTTTCAACGAGAGCCCCGTCGCCCTGCTCGACCGGTTCACTGCAGCCGGAGATACCGCTCCTGCGTTCAGCCGTGAGTGGGGCGACTACTTCCCGCGTACGGCCATGCCCCCGCTGCGCGTCCCCGACTTCAACATGAGTTCGGTATCCGAAGCGTCATAGACCCGCTGACCGGCGCTGATGTCATCCGACCACTTCCGGAGTCCGCGCGAACGCAGTCCGCGAGAGTCGCATCCAGGATCCTGGCGCCACTGGCCGTCGTGTGGTGGGCGCGCGAGGTGCCGGAGTGCCGAGCTGCCGCTCTTCGAGTTGGACCCCAAGTCGGATTACGACTGCGTTCAGAAATCGCCCGACGTTCCAGCGCCTGCGGCAGGCTCACCGCTAGGGATTTTCCGTGGCTCAGGCGGCGCCTGCGTATTTCAGCAAGTCGGCAAATGTGAACTGGCCGGGTGCCGGCGCGATCGGTGGCGCCGGTTTCCAGCCCGGGTCGAGGTACATGTACGAGTTGGGATCCCGCTGCAGGAGCCCCACCAGGACCTCGGCAACGATCCGGCCGCCCACCGGCCCCAGCCGCTCACCGTTGTACGGCGGCAGTTCCGCCTCCTTCAGAATGTAGAACCACAGCGGTGCCTCCCCCTTCCAGCCCGGATCGCTGCTGAGCCCGAGCGTCGAGTTGGACAGCACAGGGGCGCGCATCGCCTTCGCGACCTGCTGCCCCGACGGTAGACCGACACGCTTTCCGCGAAGCGTGTTGCGTACGGCCAGGTGGATCGTCGGGTCGGGCGGCGGTACAGCGGACCCGGGCAGGCTGGTGAGCGGCAGCGAAAGGTTCGTGTCGATCTTGCGCGGCGGGCGACCCGTGCCCGGTTCGATGCGGAGGATGTTGTTCCACACCATGACCAGGTCGGACGGGATCGGGCGTCCACCGTTGAGGTTGAAGCCGCCGTCCGGGCCGAAGATCGGGACGCCGCCGCGGTCCAACGAGGTCTGGTTGACCACGTAGAACGGCCGGATGATGCTGTGGGCGAACCGGTAGGCCGCCACGGCGAACTCGACCGGCATGAACGGCCGACCGTCCTTGTTCGTGGGCTTGTAGTACCTCACGTTGACCACCGGTGGCTTGCCGGCGACCTCCTTGTACACCGTGCCCGTCGGACCGACGAGCGCTTCGCCGACGAAGCGCGGCAGGAAGTCGTGGATGACGGCCCACTGGTAGTGCCAACGCGCCAACCGGCGAGCGGTCTCGAACACCCACTCCGTGCGGATGCCCTGCGAGCGTGCGTAATCAACCAGTTTGTTGTGGAACTGGATGACGGCCTTGTGGAACTGGACGATGATCAGGTTCTCGTCGTTGCGCGGGTCCGGGATGATCGCCCGGCCATTGTCGCCACGAGGCACGTCCAGCACGCCGTTGTCGTTCGTGCGCAACAGCAGCTTGTCCGGATCGGCCGGATCGTAGAAGGCCGGATCACTCGCGGGCCCGCGCCCGTAGAGCGAATCGAGGTCGTAACGTGCTGTCCGGAAGTTGACGGTCGCGTCCGGATCCGCAAGCTGCAGATCGAGTGGCGTGGTGTCGAACGTGATGTCGTGGTCGATGAACTGCCCGATGAACGTGAACCCGGCGAACAGAACCGGGCTGGTGTTCAGGTGGTTGCCGTCAGGTACCGTCTGGTCCTCGACCATGGTGTTGGCCAGATTCGTCAGCAGCTCGTCGCTCGGCGCAAACGCCGGCAACTGCTTGAACATCGTCCCGAACCGACCCTCGGCCAGCCGGTTCTTGCTCGTCAGGTACATCCCCCGGAGCTCCACGCCGTGTAGGCCCGAGCCGCCTTCCGCGGCGTGCGAGACGGCGGGCAGCCTACCGACCAGTGCGCCGGCCGATACGGTGGCCGCTGTCCCGGCAAGGAACCTACGGCGGGAAAGTCTGCGGTCATGCCAGCTCGGCCGGGCCGAGCGATCGTCAGGGGTCATCGCACTGTGTCCTCAGGGATTGTGTTGGCGCTCGTCGGTCCGCGCATCAGCGGACGGTGAGGTTGCCACCGGCCAAATAGCCGGCCCGCGCGTAGAACACGGTCAACGGGTCGAGCTCCGAGGTCAAGGCCATAGCGCTCGACAGCTTGATCGAGAAGAAGTCACCTGGCGACGGAGTCAGACTCCGGTCGTTGTCCTGCACGATGACCTCGAAGCGGCACAGCGATGAGGTCGACGTCTCGCGCGTCGGGCATGTCGTCGGGAACAACGCCGGCGACCCCGAAGTCAGCCGGTAGCGGCCCAGGAAGATGAGCTGGTTCTCAGGCGGAGGAGGCGGGTTCTCTCCTATACAGATCTGGGACTCCAGCACTGGGTCGATCGTGTCGACAGTCCCATGGATGCCGAACGACGAGCCGATCGGGTTGCTGCCCTTGTCCGTGTAGGCAAGCTCGATCCGCAGCTCACCGCGCTCGCAGCTGAACGTGAAGCCGAACGACGCCTGGCCGCTGAACACGGGGTTTTGAGGCGGCAGGTATCCGCCGCCCCGGCCCGTGCACGCCGCCAGCACCACCACCAGGATGCCGGCCACGGCGAGTGGTACGAATCGCCGGATGAATGATGTGCTGCTTCTCATGGTCTCTCCAAAGCCTTCAGGGGTGCGGGCCTTGACATGCCGTCTGGGCTACCCGTGCGACGAAGGTCCTAACATGCGACCAGTACGGACATACGAGCAGGCGTCACGCAATTAAGCCGAGTCGACATGCCTGAGTGGCTCGAGCATGTAGCGTGTCCCAGTCTTGCCTTACCTTGGTTTGTAGGGGGTTCTGTGGCGCGCCCATGCTTTGCGGTGGCCAAGGTGTCGGTTGTGGGAATGGCGGCTTGTGTCGCCATTGTCGGATTTATGGGATGTTCGTCCGGGGTGGACACCGATGACGCTGGTGAACTTGCTCGGCCCACCACCGACGCGGCCACCCATGACCCAACGGATCACGCGGAAACTGCGGAACAACCGAGTCCGGTCGAGTTGCGCGCAGAGCTGGAACAGCTGCTGGGCCAGCACGCAATCCTGACGGTACGACTCACCCGGGCACGTCTGCGCGGTGACGAAGATCTGGCCCAGTCCGCCGACGAGGCGTTGAGCAAGAATGCCGCCGACGTCGCAGGGTCGATCGGGGCGGTATACGGGGCCGAGGCAGCCGAGACCTTCGAACAGACGTGGTTCAACCACGTCACGTCCGTGTTCAACTACGCCCGAGGGGTGGCCGATGACGACGCGGCGGTGACGTCGGAGGCACGCCGCCAGCTGGACGACTACGTGAACGACCTCAGCGAGTATCTCGGCGAAGCCACCCAACAGGCGATGCCGGCTGAAGTCGTCGCCGAGGAGTTGCGCATGCATGTGGACCTGTTAATTGAGCAGGTGGACGCGTATGCCGCGGAAGACTACGAACGTGCCTTCCAGCTGGAGCGGGAGACCTACGCACATATGTTCCCGCTCGGGAAGGCGCTCGCGGCCGCCATCGTCACCGGGGAAGGCGCGGACCTGCCCGCAGAGTTCGAGAGCCCGGCGGTCGAGCTGCAGTCCCAGCTGGGCATGAAGTTCGGCGAACACGCCGAACTTGCCGTCGATGCCATGCGGTCCGGAATCTCTGGCCTGCCCGACTTCCCTGCGGCTAGCGAAGCACTCGACCAGAACACTGGGGAGATCACTGCCATGATCGAAAGTGTGTTCGGTGCGGAGAGTGCCGGTTCGTTCCAGGGACTATGGGCTGACCACATCGACGCCTTCGTCGCCTATACCCAGGCACTGGCACAGATGGACGAGGCTGCGCAGGATGCTGCGGAGGACCGGCTGACGGGGTTCAACTCCGACTTCGCGCAGTTCCTGTCCACGTCGACGGATGGGCGACTTGGGACGTCCGCGCTGGCGGACGCGTTCGTCATGCACGAGGAAATGCTGCTGAAGCAGATCAACGAGTACGCCGCTGCGGATTACGTCACGGCACACCAGGTGTCCTACGAGGCGTACCAACACATGTTCGCTCTTGCCGACCAAGCAGCTACGGCAATCGGGGAGACCGTGGCGGCCGGGAGCCCGCAGGGCGGGGCAGCGACCGGCGGCGGTGGCATGGGCGCAGCTGTCGCCGGTGGGTGACGTGCCCGAAATACACCGTCTGACCACTCGGACGGCGTGGGGCTTCATGCTTGCTGTGCTTCTGCTCGGCGGCTGCGCGGCCGGCGACGGTGGTGACGCGTCGGTGCGGCCGGCGGCTGCAGCGTCCGCGACACCGAGCCTCACGCCGCACTCCGACCTGTCGACGTACCGCTCGACCAGAGTGCACGATGAGACCGCGCTGCCGGTCCGGCTGCGAATCCCCGTCATCGACGTGGACACGACGCTGGAGTACGTCGGGCTGGAAGACGACAAGAGCATCGACGTGGACTTCGACCTCAGCGTCGCCGGATGGTGGAAAGGTGGCCCACGGCCAGGTCAGGTTGGACCGGCGGTCATCTTGGGGCACGTCCGTTGGGATTCCAGACCGGCCGTCTTCTCCCGGCTCGACCGGCTGGAGCGTGGCGACGAGGTTCTCGTCGATCGGGCCGACGGCACCACGGCACGGTTCGTGGTGACACGGCAGGGTAAGTACAGAAAGGTGGCGTTCCCTAGCGACCTCGTGTACTACCCGACGCTTGAACCGGAGCTGCGACTGGTTACTTGCGGGGGACCATATGATCAGGCTGCTAGAACTTACACTGAAAACCTGGTGGTCTTCGCTGCTCGGGCATCGTGACCGAGGTAGCGCACCCAGGCTGATCGCGACCACCGCGGTCGGCTTTGTCTCATTCCTTCTGTTGGCCTCCCATCCGGCCGCTGCGGCTGGGGACGAGCTCCGGGTGATCGCGGTCCATACCGCCTCGGCGCCGCGGGTGTCGATGGTGGTCGAACCGCCGGTCACGCCGCCGCAGAACGGATCGGCAGCGGGATCGTGCTCGGTGACAATCTACGGAGAGCCCGTTGACACGACCGTCAGTCCGATGGCGTCGGGCGACCTCTCGGTCGCTCTGGTGATCGACACGGCATCCGGCCTCACGTCGCAAGAGCTCGCCGCGGTGCAAAGCGGTGCTGCCGAGTTCCTGTTGCGGCTTCCCGAAGGTGCGCACAGCACGGTGATCGCAGCGGCGGACCAGCCAGAGGTCGTCGCACCCATGAGCGAGCACCCCGCCGAGGCGCTGAGCGCAGTCAGTGCGCTCCAGGTCGGCGGCTCACCTGCCACCATGACGGCGACCATGCTCGCGGCCCAGTCTTTCGAATCCGCTCTCCCCGGACCACGCGCGATCATCGTCTACACCCAGGGCCTCGACGAACCGGGAGAGCTCGCGGACCGGGTGCGGTTGAGCCAAGCCGTGTTGCACTCCGAAGCGGTCCTCAACGTCATACAGACCGGCACAGAGACACTGTGGCCATCCGTCGTTGACCAAGCGGGCGGCGTCGTCGTGACGACCGATGCCGGTGACATCGTGCAGTCCTTCGGAGACCTGGCCGCCACATTGGGCGACCAATACCTCGTCACGTTCGAGACTCCAGGCGCACTTCCTGCGGTGGCGCAGGTCACGTTCCAAGCTGGTGACCACGAATACAGAACCGTCGTCAACCTGCCAATTACCGGCACAGCACCCGTCGGACCAACGGAATCGAGCGAGGGATCTTCAGAC
>DASUYL010000023.1:0-17115 GCA_036377395.1 Jiangellaceae bacterium | reverse complement strand
ATCCGCCCCGCCGCCAGCTCGGCCAACGTCGCCGGCAGCTCGTGCACCAGCTCGCAGGCCAGCGCCACCCGCTGCACCGCCACCGTCGGGGACAGCCTCAACTCCGCGGAAACCACCGAGGCGGCGCCGCGCACCCCGTGGGCCGGGTCGCCGTGGCCGTGCTCGGCGCAGCCGGCGAACATCGGCCGACCGGCCAGCTCGGCCATCGCCCGCAGCTGTGATGCCTCCGCCCGCGCCCGCACCCGCTCCACCCCGGAAATCAGATCCACCAAGTCGTGCTCCACCGCCACCGCCGGATCGACCTCGAACGGCTCGCCGCTCACCGCGGCGGCGTCGCCGTCGAGCTGCTCCGGCTCGCCGGCCGCCGGGTCAGCCGCCGCGACCGTCTCGGCCGGCCGGGCCAGCGCGGCCAGCTGCACGGCGTGGTAGGCCGCCTCCAGCCCGACCGGCCGGGCGGCCAGCGAGGCGAACGGCACCCGTACCACCGGCCCACCAACGGCAGGCGTCCGATCCACCACCGATCCGAACATGTGTTCGACCCCACCGGTCGGGTCCGACACCGACGATCCGGTGTCCACAGCCCAAGACGATGCGGACCTCGAGCAGCGGTCGGTGGAGGCCAGCCGCGACGCCTCAGGTAAGCAGCGTCACCTCGTCGCCGACGGAGACCGTACCGAGTCCGTCGGGGACGAGGTTCACACCAAACCAGACCTTGCCGTTCCACCGTCGGTGCCGGGCGAGGGTTCGGATCGGTTCCCTACCCGACTCGAGCGTGTCCGGGTCGATGGTCGTCAGCACGCATCGGTCGCATCCCTTGACCGCGCGGAACGCGACGGAGCCGATCCGCAGGCGGGTCCAACGGTCCTCGTCGAACGGGACGGCGGTGTCGATCACCACACTCGGCCGGAAGCGACGCATCGGAAGGGGCGCCACCGGCGTGGGCTCACCGCGCAGCACCGCCTCGTCGCCGATCCAGTCGTTCAGTTGGCGCAACGACGCGGTCGTCGTGAGGTGCAGCGGGTAGGCATCGGCGAAGCTGACGTGGTCACCCGGCCGCCCATAGAGGGGGTTGACGTCCCGGCGCGTCGGGTCGTCGAGCCAGACCAGGCGCACCTCACGCCCCAGCAGCGCGCCGAACCACGTGTCGGCGTGGGGACCTGGATGCCGGGCCGGAACCACGTCGTTCCACACCTGGACGGGGACGACTTCGCCCGAGGCGCCGGCGACCGACAACGGAGCCGCGTGCGGACCTGTCACCGTCAGCGCACCGTCGCCGAGCGCCCGGGCAGCGACGGTGAGCAGGCGCGGTTCTTCCCTGGCCGTGAGCAGGCGGTCGTCCTCGTCGACCACCATCCACCGCCGGTCCCCGGCCAGCCCCCACGGCTCGACAAAGGCCGACGTGAGATCCACACCGCGGGTCGACTTGACCGGGTAGACGTGCAGGCTGGCGACGCGCACGACGGCGACGGTAGCAACCCTCGGCCCGGCAGAGACGAAGGCGGCGGAGGGGCCTCGGCAATGGTTGCCGACGCGCCCACCGGGTTCGGCGGTTTGACTGCCGTGCGTGGATCCCGACCTGGTCGTGCGGGCCGGCCGCCTGCTCGACGGCCGGGTCGTCGACATCGCGATCCGGGCAGGTGCGGTCGATTCGGTGGCCGACCATTCGGCGGGCCGCACGCCGCGCGGCGGGAGCGTGATCGAGGCCGACGGCCGACTCGTCACCTCGTCGTTCGTGGACGCGCACATCCACCTGGACAAGGTGCACACGCTGCCGCTGCTCGGTGATCGGGCCATCGAGGCGTACGTGCGCGAGGGCATGGCCGGCGCCGCGACCGCGATCGAGATGGCGCGTGAGGTCAAGACCGGTGACTACCGGCGAGACACGTTGCTCCCGTCGATCAGGCGAGCGCTGCAGGAAGCAGTGCGATACGGCACGTCGCGCATGCAGGCGTTCGCCGACGTCGACACGGCCGCCGGTCTCGAGGGTCTGCACGCGGTCCTTGCCGCACGAGCGGAGTTCCGCGACGTCCTCGACATCAGCGTGGTCGCCTTCCCGCAGGACGGGGTGCTGCGCGATCGGGGAGCGGCCGAGCTGTGCGAGGAGGCGTTGAGAGAGGGCGCCGACGTGGTAGGCGGCATCCCCTGGATCGAGCAGACCGATGCCGACGCCCGGGAGCACGTGGAATGGGCGTGTGCCCTCGCGGCCCGTACCGGGCGCCGAGTGGCGATGCTCGTCGACGACGCCGGCGACCCCTCCCTTCGAACCACCGAGATGCTCGCCGATGCCATGCTGCGCCATGGACTGGTCGGTCGGGGAGTTGCCTGCCATGCGCGCGCGACGGCGCTCTATCCCGAGCCTGCACTGCTCCAACTGATCGACCTGGCCGGGCAGGCCGGTCTCACCTTCGTCTCGAACCCGCACACCGGGCCGCTGGCACTTCCGGTGACGCGAGTCCAGCAGGCCGGTCTCCACGTCGCCCTGGGACAGGACGACATCGAGGACGCCTACTACCCGTACGGTCGGCACAACATGCTGGAGGTCGCGTTCCTGGCCTCGCACCTGATCGACCTGCGCGCCGGGCCCGATCAGGTGCGCCTGGTCGACATGGTGACGACGCAGGCCGCACGCGTGCTGGGTACGGCGGGCCACACGGTCCGGACCGGCGCACCCGCCGATCTGTGCATCCATGCCCAGGAGCGGGTTGTCGACCTTCTCCGCGAGCACGCTGCGCCCCGCTGGGTCATCGCGCGCGGCAGCGTCGTCGCCGAGACGACCACGACCACCACGTTCCGCCGACCGGTGCAGGTACCCGCATGACCCGCCGGATCAGGATCGGCGTCGACACCGGTGGAACCTTCACCGATGTCGTGGCGGTGGACGAGGACACCGGCGAGTTCGCGACGACCAAGACGCCGTCGACGCCGGCGGACCCGGCCGAGGGCTTCCTGATCGGCGTGGACAAGGTGCTCCGGGCGCTCGGGCTCGGTGGTGAGTCCGTCAGCGCCGTCAGCCACGGCACGACGGTCGCCACCAACAAACTGCTCGAGGGCAAGGTGGAGAACCTGGGGTTCGTCACGACCGAGGGGTACCGGCACGTTCTCGAGATCGCCCGGCAGTCGGTGCCCGACAGTTATGGCAACAGCTACTTCTGGGTGAAGCCGCCACGGATCGTCCCGGCGGACCGCGTCCGCACCGTCCGCGGCCGGCTGGCTGCCGACGGCAGCGAGTTGCGCCCGTTCGACGAGGAGCAGGCCACCGAGGCGGCGCGCTGGTTCCGCGACCGTGGGATCACCACGATCGGGGTCTGCTTCCTCCACGCGTACGCGAATCCCGACCACGAGAAGCGCATGCTCGACGTCCTACGGCGGGTGCACCCGGACGCCACCGTGTCGATCTCGGCGCAGGTGCTCCGCGAGTATCGCGAGTACGAGCGCAGCGTCACCACGCTGGTCGACGCGGCCGTCAAGCCCGACATCCGCCGGTACGTCGCCCGCCTCACCGACCGACTGGCCGACTACACCGAGGCCGGGGTGCCGTTCTACGTGATGAAGTCGAACGGCGGCGTGCTCTCCGCCGTCGAGGTCGTCGACCAGCCGATCACGACCGTGCTCTCGGGGCCTGCGGCGGGTGCTCTCGGGGCCGCCGTGGTCGCCCAGGGGGCCGGCTTCGACCGGGTGGTGACCCTGGACGGGGGCGGCACGTCGACGGACGTGACCGTCGTGGTCGACGGTGTCCCGGCACTGACCACCGAGGGCAGCATCGGGGTCTACCCGAGCAAGATTCCGATGATCGACGTGGTGACGGTCGGTGCCGGCGGCGGTTCGGTCGCGTGGACGGGCCCGGAGGGGACGCTCAAGGTCGGCCCGCACTCGGCCGGCGCAGAGCCCGGCCCGCTCTGCTACGGCCACGGCGGCACCGATCCCACGGTCACCGACGCCCACCTCGTCCTCGGTCGCATCCCGCCGCACCTGCTGGGTGGTGAGATCCCGCTCGACGCCGAGGCGGCGAGGGAGGGAATCGACATGCTGGCCGACCGGCTGCGGCTGTCGACCGAGCAGTGCGCGGCCGGGATCCTGGAGATCTCCGCGTGGAACCAGGCGAATGCCATGCGCCGGGTCACCGTGAAGCGCGGCCTCGACGTGCGGGATTTCACGCTGGTCACCTTCGGCGGATCCGGTGCACTGTCGGCCTGCCGACTGGTCGACGTGCTCGGCCTGCGCCGTGCGCTCGTCCCGCCCAACCCGGGCAACCTGTCGGCGTACGGCCTGCTCACCGTCGACGTCCGCAACGACTACGTCCGCACCGCCGTGAGCCGGCACTCGGTGCTCGACCTGACCGACCTCGCCGGGCTGTTCGACAGCCTGCGGACCGAGGCCGACGGCGCGCTGGCCAGAGAGGGGTTCGCCCGGGCGGACCGGCGGTTCGTACGGACGGCGGACCTGCGCTACTACGGGCAGGCGTACGAGGTCCGCGTCGATGTGCCCGACGGTCCCGTGACGCAGCCGTCGGCGGACACCGTCGCAGCCGCGTTCCACGACGCGCACCGGCGCCTCTACGGCTACGACTTCCGCGACGACCCGCGCCAGGAGGTGGAGTGGGTAAACGTCCGGGTCACCGGCGTCGGGCCCATCCGCAGGCCGTCGCTGCCCGAGGTCGCCGCAGGAAAGGGTTCAGAGGTGGCACGCACCGGCACGCGCCGGGTCCACTTCGGGGAATGGAGCGACGCCACCCTCCACGACCGCACCCGTCTCGGCTCGGGCGACGTCGTGGACGGGCCGGCGGTGCTGGAGGAGTTCGGCTCGACGATCCCGGTGCACCCCGGCTTCTCGGCCGCCGTCGACGGGTACGGCAACATTCTCATCTCCCGCGACTCGGCGACGGACCAGGAGGCGTCGTGGCCGCCTACCGCCTGACGCCGGCCGGCGGACCGGCGCCGGACCCCGTGCTGGTCGAGATCGTCGAGGGTTATCTCGCGTCGGTCGAGACGGAGGTCGAGACCGCGATCGGGCGGACCAGCCGCTCGCCCATGATCCGCGATGCGCACGACTACCGAGCCGGCATCCACGACCGGCACCTGCGGAAGCTGACCGGCCGGTCGTACTCGGCGCTGGTCCACCCGGTGGTTCGCGACCACCCGATCGCGACGATGCGGCCCGGCGACGTGTACTTCCACAACGACGTCTACCTGTCCGAGGGCGGCATCGGGCACCTTCCGGACCTCTGCGTGACGGCGCCGGTGTTCGACGAGGGCGAGGTCGTGGCGTTCGTCCAGGCGTTCGGCCACCACGACGACATCGGTGGCACCGTGCCCGGATCGATGCCGTCGCACGCGACGAGCGTGTTCGAAGAGGGCCTGATGGTTCCGCCGATCCGGCTGTGGCACGCGGGCGAGCCCAACGAGGCGGCACTGAAGATCATGACGCGCAACTCGAGGATGCCGGAGTCGCTGGCGGCCGATCTCGACGCGGAGTGCTCCGCCTGCCTGATGGGCGCCCGCCGGCTGGCCGAGCTGTTCTCCCGGTACGGCAGGTTCGCGGTCGAGAGCTGTTTCGACGCCATCCTGGACAACACCACCGAGACCTTCCGGCGGGAGGTCCTCGCCGAGATTCCGGACGGTGAGTACGTGTGGGAGGACTACGCCGAGCACGACGGGGTCGACCCACCGAGGCTGCACACCCAGCGGATCACGGTGACCAAGACCAGCGCCGACGGAGCCGGTGCCGACGCGAGACTGGTGATCGACTTCACCGGGACCGGTCCGCAGGCCAAGGGGCCGATCAACCACTGCGGCGACTACGCCGACGGTGCGTTCCTGAAGAAATGGCTGGCGCCGATCCTGCGCAACCTCGCCGCGTCGCCCGAGCGGATGGCCCAACTCGACGTCAACGAAGGCGTCGTCCCGCTCATCGAGATGCGTTTCCCACCTCCTGGGACGCTGCTCACGCCGGTCTTCCCCGCCCCCACCAACGCGCGCACGTTCGTCATCCTGCGGATGCTCGGCGTGCTCGCCGGGGCGATCGCAAAGGCCGTCGACGGCCGGATGCCGGCCGATCAGGAGACGATCCGGTACACCGGTGTCTACGGCACCGACGACGACGGCCGGCCGTACCTCATGCGCGAGGTACTGGGAGGGGGATCCGGCGGGCGGTACTACGCGGACGGCGAAGACACCATCCACGTCGTGCCGGACTCGCGGAACCTGCCGACGGAGTTCAGCGAGTCCCGGTTCCCGTTCGTGGTCGAGCGGCTCGGGCTCGCGGTCGACTCCGGTGGCCCGGGCCGGCACCGCGGCGGCCTCGGGTACGAGAAGCACATCCGGATGCGCCGCGATGCGCACTTCATGTCCATCGCGGACCGCTCGATCCTGTCCTGCTGGGGCCTGCGCGGCGGGCGGGCCGGCCGGCCGTTCTCCGTCACGATCGACCCGGACGGGCCGGACGAACGCGACGTCGACGCGCTCGCGGACGCCGAGCCGGTTCGAGCCGGTGAGGTCATCCGGGTCCGGACGACCGGCGGCGGCGGCTGGGGGAACCCGCTGGACCGTCCCTACGAGGAGGTCCTGCGCGACGTCCGTTGGGGCAAGGTCTCGGTGGCGGGCGCCGCCGCCGACTACGGCGTCGTCGTGACCGGCGGCGCCGACGAGCCCGCGGTGGACGTTGCGGGCAGCGACACGCTCCGGGCGGAGTACCGCGGGTCGCTGTCGGGGCACGAGCCGTTCTTCGACCGCGGGCCCGGCTACGCGCGGCTGTCCGGCGGAGCGGCGGCCGCACCCGTCGACTGGCTGTGAGCGTGCGGGCTCACGCCAGTACGATCTCGTGCTCGGGGTCGTGCGGGACCGACGGCGCGCCGTCGATGCAGTAGTCGGCTCGCTCGCGGGTCTTCTCGGCCGCGAACAACACGTCTTCCTGCCGGGCCCAGCGTTCCCAGTGCGGCCGGTAGGCCTGCCCGTCGCGTTCCATGCCGCGTTCGAAACGGACGGACAGCGGCGCGTCGACCCACAGCAACAGCGACAGGTACGGCGCGGCAACCCGCGATCCGCACCCGCATCCCTCGACGACGAGCACCGCCGCGGCCGGGACCTCGGTCCACTCGCCGTACGCGCCGCGGCCCCAGTCGTAGCGCGGGTGTCGCGCTGGCTGGCCCCTCGCCAGTGGTTCCAGAACCCACTGCCGCAGCAGCGGAGCGGCGTCGGCCAGCCCGTCCCATCCCGGGTACAGGTCGTCCATGTGCAGGACGGGCGCGTCGAGCAGCGCGGCGATCCGGCCGGCCAACGTCGACTTTCCCGAGCCGCCGCGCCCGTCGATGGCGAGCACCCGGGTCCGCCCGGCCCGCGGGGGTGCGGCGCGGAGGGACCTCGCCACCGCGTCCAACGCCAGGATCGTCACAGGAAGGATTTGCCCTCGCCGCGGTATGTCGTCGCCGTGCCCACGTGGCGTTCGCCGCGGACGAGGCGGAGGAACTCGAAATGCTCGGCCATCTCGCCCGCCTTGGCGTGCCGGAACCAGACCCGGTCGCCGATGGCCAGCGCGTCCGCAGCGGGGCCGAGCAACGGTGTCTGGGCCTCACCGGCACCCTCGGCCGTGTCCAGGCGAAGGCCCCCGGGCAACCACGGGGTGGGCAGCCGGTCGGCGCCGGCGGCGCCGCTGGCGACGTAGCCTCCGCCGAGCACGGTGACCACGCCAGGGCCGGGTCGCCGGACGACGGGAAGGGCGAAGAACGCCGCCGGACGAGCGTCGAAGCCGGTGTACCCGTCGAACAACCGCGGCGCGAACAGCCCGGAACCCGCGGCGACCTCGGTGACGGCGTCCTCGGCGGCCGACCGGTCGACCGAGCCCGTGCCACCGGCGTTGACGAACTCGAGATCTGCGACGTCGCGAACCGCCGTGACCGCCGCGGCACGGCGGCGCCGCAACTCCCGCATCGACCAGCGCTGCATCCGCCGGACTGCCCAGCCGTAGGCACGGCGACCGGGTGGGGCGTCCGGCACCCCGGCGACCTGCGACTCATAGGCCATGACACCGACCAGCCGGAAGCCGGGGCGGTCGGCCACGAGCCGCGCCAGCCCGGCCAGCGCCGCCGGCGCGTGCAGTGGAGACCGCTGGGCGCCGATCCGCACCCGACCGCCGAAGGGCCGCCACGAGCAGTCGAGCTCGACGCACACCCGGACCGTCTCGCGCCGGTCCGGCGGGGACACCGCGTCGACCAGATCGAGCTGCGCCGGGTCGTCCACCATGATCGTGACCTGCGACGACAGCGCCGCGTCGTGCACCAGGCGGTAGATCGCCCCGCGGTCTGCCGTCGGGTACCCGACGACCGCGTCGTCGGTCACGCCGGTGGCGACCAGCCAGAGCGCCTCGGGCAGGGTGAGCGTGAGCACACCGGAGTAGCCGTCGCGAGCGAGCACGTCGCGAACGAGGTCACGGCAGCGGACCGACTTCGTGGCGACCCGGACCGGCACGCCGGCGGCGCGCCGGACGAGGTCGGCGGCATTCGCGTCCCAGGCGTCCATCTCGACGACCGCCAACGGCGGTTCGTACCCCTTCGTCGCCGTGTCGAGACGATGACGGAGCTCCGCACCGGAGGCATGTGCGCGCGCAGGAGCGACGTCAGGGGTGGGGGAGTCCACGCGGCATCATTACCAGACGCGACGGCGCGGGTCACGGTGCCCTCCGTACGCTGCAAGCATGTCCGAGACTTCTGTGCCCGGTCCGCTGGACGGCCTGCTCGTCGTCGATCTCACCAGGGCTCTTGCGGGCCCCCACGCCGGGATGATGCTGGCCGACCTCGGCGCCCGGGTCATCAAGGTCGAGACTCCCGGTCACGGTGACGACACCCGCGGATGGGGGCCGCCGTTCGTCGGTCCGGACGACGACCCGGTGTCGACGTACTACCTGTCGTGCAACCGGAACAAGGAGTCGGTGACCGCCGACCTGAAGACCGAGGACGGACGCTCGCTGGTGGAGGAGCTGGTGAGCCGTGCGGACGTATTGCTGGAGAACTTCCGCCCCGGCGTGCTGCACCGGTTGGGATTCGGTGAGCAGCGGCTGAACGAGATCAACCCACGGCTGGTCGTCCTGTCGATCAGCGGCTTCGGGCACGACGGCCCCGCGGCCGGGCGCGCCGGCTACGACCAGATCGCGCAGGGCGAGGCCGGTCTGATGTCCATGACCGGTCCCCCGGGCGAACCGACCCGCGTCGGCTTACCGATCGGCGACCTGCTCGCCGGGATGTACGGCGCGTTCGGGGTGCTGGCCGCGCTTCTCGAGCGCGAGCGGACCGGCCACGGCACGGTGGTCCGCACATCGCTGCTGGCCGCCATCGTCGGTGTGCACGCCTTCCAGGGCACCCGCTGGACGGTGGCGCACGAGGTGCCGGACGGGCCGGGCAACCACCATCCGTCGATCGCACCGTACGGGCTGTTCCACGCCGCCGACGGGGCGATCCAGGTCGCGGTCGGCAGCGAGACACAGTGGCGGACGTTCGCGCCGGTGGTCGGCCTCGACCCGGACGACCCCCGCTTCGCGACGAACCGGCTCAGGGTGGCGCATCGCGACGAACTGCTGGCGGCGATCGACGCCGCACTGGCCGCGGCCCCGGCGGCCGTCTGGTTGGAGCGGCTGGACTCCCTGGGCGTCCCGGCCGGCAAGGTGCGCTCGCTGGACGAGGTGTACGAGTGGGAGCAGACACGGGCGCAGGGCCTGGTCATCTCGGTCGACCATCCGGTCCTGGGGCGCATCGAGCTGCCCGGCCCGCCGCTGCGCTTCGGCGACCGGCCCTACGCCGGTGGACGGGAGGCCCACCTGCCGCCGCCGGCACTCGGCGCGGACGACGAGCCGGTGCGGGCCTGGTTGTCCGGACCGGCAGCCCGCCGGCCCTAAGCTCGCGGCGTGCGGGTACTGATCGCGCTCGGGGGCAACGCCATGACCGCGGCCGGCGGACGGGCCAGGCCGGAGGACCAGATTGCAGCGATCGGCGTGGCCGCCCGCCGGATCGCGGAGGTCGTTGCCGACGGCCACGAGGTGGCGGTCACGCACGGCAACGGGCCGCAGGTGGGCAACCTGCTCGTCAAGAACGAGATCGCCGCATCGGTCGTCCCTCCCGTCCCACTGGACTGGTGCGGCGCCCAGACGCAGGGGACGATCGGGTTCGTCCTGCTCAACGCCCTGGAGCGCAGCCTCGCCGAGGTCGGCGCGGCGCGACCCGTGGGTGCCGTCGTCACCCGGACGCTCGTCGACGTGGCGGATCCGGCGTTCGCCAGGCCGACCAAGCCGATCGGGCGCTACCTGCCCGCGGACGAGGCTGCGGTCATGATCGAGCACGGCCAGTCGTGGGATGACCGCGGCGCTCCGGGCTGGCGACGTGTCGTGGCCAGCCCGGAGCCGATCGAGGTTCTCGACGCTCCCGCCGTTGCGGCCCTGCTGGCGGCCGGCTTCGTCGTCGTCGGTGCGGGCGGCGGAGGCGTACCGGTCGCGCGGGAGGCGAATGGCACGCTCCGCGGTGTGGAGGCGGTCATCGACAAGGACCTCGCCGCCGCGGTCCTCGGGCGGACGCTGGGCGTCGACGTGCTGGTCATCGCCACTGACGTGGACCACGTCGCGCTCGACTTCGGCACGCCCGCTCAGCGCACGCTCGGCCGGCTCCGCGTGACCGAACTGCGCGGACATGCACGCGCGGGCCACTTCGGCAGCGGCAGCATGGGCCCGAAGGTCGAGGCGGCGTGCCGGTTCGTCGAGGCCGGAGGGCGTCGTACGGTGATCACGTCGCTGGACCGGATCGCCGGCGCGGTGGCCGGCACCGCGGGGACCGTCGTCGAACGCTGATCGAGGAGGAGTGACAGGTGCCCGAACCGGTCGAGGTACGCAAGGTGCCGATCCGCAATGTCAGCGACGCCTCCGGGCTCGCGGACCTGGTCGACGAGGGCGTCATCGACGCCGACCGGGTGGTGGCGGTCGTCGGCAAGACCGAGGGGAACGGGGGCGTGAACGACTACACGCGGATCATCGCCGACCGGGCCTTCCGGGAGGTTCTGGTGGCGAAGGGGACGCGCTCGGCGGAGCAGGTCGCGCACATCCCGATCGTGTGGTCCGGGGGCACCGACGGCATCATCAGCCCGCACGCGACGATCTTCGCGACCGTTCCCGCCGACCGGGCCGAGCAGACCGTCGAGCCGCGGCTCGCCGTCGGTTACGCCATGAGCGAGGTCATCCGGCCGGAGGAGATCGGACGCCGCGGCATGATCGAGAAGGTCGCCGACAGCGTCCGGGCCGCGATGGCTGCCGCCGCGATCACCGATCCCACCGATGTGCACTACGTGCAGACCAAGACACCGCTGCTGACGATCGACACGATCCGCGATGCGAAAGCCCGCGGGCAGACGGTGTGGACCGAGCACACGCTCGAGTCGATGGACCTGTCCAACGGATGCACCGGGCTCGGTGTCGCCGTCGCCCTGGGAGAGATCGAGAGGCCGGCCGACGAGGCGGTCCTGCGCGACCGGAGCCTGTACTCCGCCGTCGCGTCCTGCTCGTCCGGGGTCGAGCTCGACCGTGCGCAGGTCGTCGTGGTCGGCAACGTCCGCGGCATCGGCGGCCGCTACCGGATCGGACACTCGGTGATGCGCGACGCGCTCGACGCCGACGGCATCTGGGCGGCGATCCAGGACGCCGGGCTCGACCTACCGGCCCGCCCACACTGGACCGACCTGGACGGTCGACTGGTGAACGTCTTCCTCAAGTGCGAGGTGAGCCAGGATGGCAGCGTCCGCGGCCGGCGCAACGCGATGCTGGACGACTCCGACGTTCACTGGCACCGGCAGATCAAGAGCGCCGTCGGTGGGGTGGCCGCCTCGGTCAGCGGCGACCCCGCGGTGTTCGTGTCGGTGTCGGCCGCCCATCAGGGCCCGGACGGCGGCGGCCCGGTGGCGGCGATCGTCGACCTCGGCTCCGGGCGCCCGACCGGTTACACCTGGACCGATGGCGGCTGAACCACCGGTGCCAGGGCGGCCGGCGGCGGACACCGGCGCCGCCGAACCGGCCGTGACGGCCGCGCTGGCCGCGTTCGAGGCGGGTACCGGCGACCCGGACGCCGTCGTGTCCGCCCTCGCCGTCGGGCGGCTGCTCGTCCCCGTCGTCGCCGTCCTCGACCAGGCGGGCGAGTCCGACGGGATCCGCACCGACAAGGCATCGCACCTGGCGACGGTCACCACGACCGGGCGGGACGGGAGGCGCGGCCTGCTCGCCTTCACCTGCGTGGAATCGATGCGTCGGTGGAACTCGGGAGCACGGCCGGTTCCGGTTCCCACGCGCCTGGCCGTTCAGGCCGCCCTCGCCGGTGGCGCGGACGCCGTGGTCGTCGACCTCGCCGGCCCGGTCGTCTTCGCCATCGAGAACGAGGACCTGCAACGGCTGGGATCCGGCACGGGCGCGATCGAATAGATCATTTCGAAGATGTGCCCGGGCCGCGGCCCGGTGGTATCCTTCGGGACTGACCGACTCGTCATCTTCTGCCTGATCCAGGCGCGACGATGGCGAGGCGCAAGTGGAGACTCTCCCACCCGCACCGGCCGGCCACGGTCGTCGGGTCCCGGTCGTGGTACCCGTCGCGTCGGGTGCCGTGTCGACGGGGAAGCCTCCGCGTGCGCGTGCACCGGAGGCTCTTTCATGGACGCCGGTCGTGCGCCGGTCGTTCGACGACCCCGACGGCAAACAGGAGGACGGCATCAGCGTCGAGCCCCGTATCAACGACCGGATCCGCGTTCCCGAGGTCCGGCTCGTCGGCCCCAACGGTGAGCAGGTGGGCATCGTCCGGATCGAGGACGCGCTCCGGCTGGCCCAGGAGGCCGACCTCGACCTGGTCGAGGTGGCCCCGTCGGCCCGCCCGCCGGTGGCCAAGCTCATGGACTACGGCAAGTTCAAGTACGAGTCCGCGTTGAAGGCACGCGAAGCTCGCCGGAACCAGTCCCACGTCCTGATCAAGGAGCAGAAGCTCCGCCCGAAGATCGACACGCACGACTACGAGACCAAGAAGCGCAACGTCGAACGCTTCCTCTCCGAGGGCGACAAGGTGAAGGTCACGATCATGTTCCGCGGACGGGAGCAGTCCCGGCCGGAGCTCGGCTTCCGGCTGCTGCAGCGGCTCGCCGGCGACGTGGCCGACCTGGGCTTCGTCGAGTCCTCGCCCAAGCAGGACGGCCGTAACATGATCATGGTCCTCGGACCGTACAAGAAGAAGGCCGACGCCAGGGCCGACCGGGAGGTCGAGCGGGCCCGCCGCGCCGCCGAGCGCGAGGCCGAGGCGCAGGCCGAGCGCGACGAGCGGGCCGCCAGCCGGGCCGCCGCGGCTGCGGCAAAGTCCGCCGCGAAGCAGACCGACACCTGAGCACGAGACACGAACGAGGGAGAGCGCGGCAGCCATGCCGAAGATGAAGACGCACAGCGGGTCCAGCAAGCGGTTCCGCATCACCGGAGGCGGCAAGATCTTGCGCCAGAAGGCCAACCGTCGCCACAACTTCGAGCACAAGCCGACGACGCGGACCCGCCGCCTCGACGGTCTCACCGAGGTCTCGGCGGCCGACACCAAGCGCATCAAGAAGCTGCTCGGCAAGTAACGACGACGTACCCGGGCCGTGCCGGCCCGATCTAGCAAGGAGTTCCAGTGGCACGCGTGAAGCGGGCGGCCAACGCCCACAAGAAGCGCCGTGAGGTCCTCGAGCAGGCCAGCGGCTACCGGGGCCAGCGGTCCCGGCTGTACCGCAAGGCGAAGGAGCAGGTCACCCACTCCCTCGTCTACGCCTACCGGGACCGGAAAAAGCGCAAGGGCGACTTCCGCCAGCTGTGGATCACCAGGATCAATGCCGCCGCTCGCGCCAACGGCCTGACTTACAACCGGTTCATCCAGGGCCTGCGACTGGCCGAGGTCGAGGTCGACCGCAAGATCCTGGCCGATCTCGCCGTCAACGACCCCGCGACCTTCGCCTCGCTGGTCGAGACCGCCCGGGCTGCGCTGCCGACGGATCGCAACGCCCCGGCGGCCTGATCCAGGCGTGGCACGCCCAGTGGTCGCGCGTGGCACACCAGCCGGCCGCGCCCGCTGGAGACATGACCGAAATGTGGAGCCGTTCCATGTGCCACGTCGGTATCGGCGACCCGCGATGACCTGGAGGGGTCGTGCTGACCGACCGCTCGCGGCGCGTGCGTGAGGCCCGCAAGCTGCACCGCCGTGCCGCCAGGCAGAGAGCCGGGATGTTCCTCGCCGAGGGGCCGCAGGCGATCCGTGAGGCGCTCGGCGAGTCCACGGGCTCTCGCCCGGGGCACGTTGTCGAGATCTTCGCGGCGGTGTCGACCGCACCACGTCACACCGGCCTGCTCGACGACGCGGCGCGCGCCGGTGTAACCGTGCACATCGCCGACGACGCGGCCTTGGCCTTCGTGTCGGAGACGGTGACGCCGCAAGGCCTCGTGGCGGTCTGCCGGCAGGTGACCGCCGGCCTCGACGAAGCGCTGGCCGGGCAGCCAACCTTGGTGGCCGTCCTCGCCGACGTGCGCGACCCCGGCAACGCCGGGACGGTGATCCGCTGCGCCGATGCCGCGGGAGCGGACGCCGTGATCCTCAGCGGCGATTCGGTGGATCCGCATGGAGGAAAGTGCGTGCGCTCGTCGGCGGGCAGTCTGTTCCATCTCCCGGTCGTGGCCGGCGTGCCCACCGCGGAGGCCGTCCGGGCCCTACGAGATCGCGGCCTGACCCTTCTGGCGGCCGACGGCGCCGGCGCAACCGACCTTGACACCGCGGAGGACGACGGTCTGCTGGGGAACCCGACGGCGTGGCTGTTCGGCAACGAGGCTTCGGGGTTGCCCGAGGATGTCCGCGCGCTGGCCGACCAGATCGTCCGGATTCCGATCCACGGGCGAGCCGAGAGCCTCAACCTCGCAACCGCGGCCGCCGTCTGCCTGTACGCGTCGGCACGTGCACGACGGCGTGACCGCCGGGCCTCCTAGACTCGGGCGCGACCACCGACGCGACGCCCGGAGCAGCGAGGAAGATGTCCGCGCCCAACAGCGAGTACGACCCAGTCGAGGTGACGCCGCTGCACCCCGACGAGGTGGCCCGGATGCGCGACGAGGCACTGGCCGCCGTCAGTGGCGCAGGTGACCTTGCCGCCCTGAAGGAGGCTCGGCTCGCCCACGCGGGCGACCGGTCACCGCTGGCACTCGCCAATCGGGAGATCGGAGCGCTGCCGCCGCAGGCGCGCAAGGAGGCCGGCCAACGGGTCGGGGCAGCGCGGCGCGAGGTTGCCGACGTGGTCGCGGCTCGCCAGGCCGTGCTCGAGACCGAACGCGACGAGCGGATGCTGGTCGACGACGCCGTCGACGTCACGCTGCCGTGGGACCGGACGCCCCGGGGTGCCCGGCACCCACTGGCGACGATCCAGGAGCGGGTCGCGGACGTGTTCGTGGCGATGGGCTGGGAGGTGGCCGAAGGACCCGAGGTGGAGGCCGAGTGGTTGAACTTCGACGCCCTCAACATCGGGCCCGACCACCCGGCCAGGTCGATGCAGGACACGTTCTTCGTCGAGTCCGAGCAGTCCGGGCTCGTGCTGCGCACCCACACCTCGCCGGTGCAGGTGCGAACGATGCTCGAACGGCCGCCGCCCATCTACGTGATCTGTCCCGGACGAACGTTCCGCACCGACGAGCTCGACGCGACCCACACGCCGGTGTTCAGCCAGGTCGAGGGGCTGGCCGTCGACGAGGGCATCACCATGGCCCACCTCAAGGGCACGCTGGACCACTTCGCGGCCGCCATGTTCGGCGAGGGCATCACCACCCGGCTGCGGCCGTCGTACTTCCCGTTCACCGAGCCCAGTGCCGAGATGGACCTGCAGTGCTTCGTGTGCCGAGGCGCGTCCGTCGGCGACCCGGACCGGCCGTGCCGCACGTGCTCGTCCGAGGGCTGGATCGAGTGGGGCGGCTGCGGGGTCGTGAACCCGCGCGTGCTGGTGGCCTGCGGCATCGACCCGGAGCGCTACACCGGGTTCGCATTCGGCATGGGCCTGGAGCGCACGCTGATGTTCCGGCACGGCGTCGAGGACATGCGCGACCTGGTGGAGGGCGACGTCCGCTTCGCCGGCGCGTTCGGGATGGAGATCTGATGCGCGTTCCCGTGTCGTGGTTGCGCGAGCACGTGGAGCTGTCCCCGGACGAGACCGCGCGCGACATCGCCGCCCGCCTGGTGCGCGCGGGCCTCGAGGTCGAGACCATCCACCAGGCGGGAGCCGACGTCAGCGGGCCCCTGCTCGTCGGACGCGTGCTGGAGTTCGCCGACGAGACCCACTCCAACGGCAAGACCATCCGCTGGTGCCAAGTCGACGTCGGCGCGGACGAGCCGCGAGGGATCGTCTGCGGAGCGCACAACTTCGCCGCCGGCGATCTCGTGGTGGTGGCGTTGCCGGGCGCCGTGCTGTCCGGTGGGTTCGCGATCAGTGCGCGCCGGACATACGGGCACACCTCCGACGGGATGATCTGCTCCGCCCGCGAGCTCGGGCTCGGCGACGATCACACCGGCATCATCGTGCTGCGCCCCGAGGAGGGCTCGCCCGGCGACGACGCCACACAGGTACTGCACCTGCGCGACGAGGTCCTCGACATGGCGGTCACGCCCGACCGCGGGTACTGCCTGTCCATCCGCGGGGTGGCCCGCGAGGTCGCGACGGCGTACGGAGTTCCCCTGCACGACCCCGGCCTCGGACCGGGCCGTCATGCGCGGGCCGAGGCGGCGGCCGGTCCGGGCTACCCGGTGGTGGTGGACGACACCGACCGGTGCCCGGTCTACGTCGCGAGAACCGTCACCGATCTCGACGTGGACCTCAACAGTCCGCGATGGCTGCAGCGGCGGATACAGCTGGCGGGTATGCGACCCATCTCACTGGCCGTGGACGTCACCAACTACGTGATGCTCGAGCTCGGGCAGCCGATCCACGGCTTCGACCGCGACGCGCTGACCGGCCCGATCGTCGTGCGGCGTGCGGCGCCCGGTGAGAAGCTCACCACGCTCGACGGTGCGGTTCGCGACCTCGACCCCGACGACCTGCTCATCACCGACGACACCGGCCCGATCGG
>DASUYL010000022.1:0-6773 GCA_036377395.1 Jiangellaceae bacterium | reverse complement strand
CCGGGCGATGCGGTCGAGCCGCCGTGCCATCGCGTTCTCACCACCGGCGGTGTTCTCGATCAGGACCGGCAGCTTCATGTCGAGCCGCTCGGCACACTTGCGCCAGTTGTCGAACCCCACCTCGGGATCGTCGGCCTGCAGCACATGACCGGCATGAACGATCAACGCCTTGGCACCGATCTCGGCGGCGCCGTCGACGTGCTGCTGGAGGAGCTTGCGGCTGGGGATCCGGATGCGGTTGTTGGTGGTGGCGACGTTCAGACGGTACGGAGCGTGCACGTAGAGGTCGATGCCGGCCGCCTTGGCCGCTGCTCGTATCGCCGGAGCGCCGCCGGCGAACGCGACGACGGGCGCGTTCCACCCCTGCGGATCGCCGAGGAAGAACTGGACGAGATCGGCCTCGCGAGCGGCGCCCTCGGCCAGCGGGTCGAGCTGCTCGACATGCGCTCCGATCCTCGGTGTCGCCACGACAGCGACTGTACCGACCCCTGCTCACACCCGAGCGGTCACTTCTGTGCATCACCGCAGCCGAGAACGTTTGACCACCCCCCGCCAGTGGGCACCACTGAGGCGAACGGGAAAACAACGGCAGGGGCGCCAGGAAGGAGCCGCGGTGGGCGTAGTGGCTTCTTCAGCCGGCGGTACCCAGATTGCCGATTTCCCCAGCTTGCCGAGTAGCGTGCCCGCTGCTCGGCACATCGTCCGCGATGATCTGGTCCGACGCGGGCTCCCGGTACGAGTGGTCGAGGACTCCCTGCTGGTGGTCAGCGAGTTGGTGGCAAATGCGATCCGCCACGCACGGCCGCGCTCGTCCGTGGCGGCACGGGACGGCAGTGGCGACATCCGCCTGCGCTGGACGTGCAGTGCCACGCGGGTGTGGATCGCGGTCACCGACGGCGGCGGGCGTGACCGTCCGCATGTCGCCGACGTGTCCCTGTCCGACATCCGCGGCCGTGGCCTGGCGATCGTCGAGTCGATCGCCGCCGAGTGGGGCGTGATGGACGCCGGCCCCGATGTGACCGTCTACGCCGTACTCCGGCGCTGAGCGTCTACGCTCGGCGTCCGTGACAGCTTCGGTCGACCTGCCCGTCGTCGGTCCCCGCGAGCCGTGCCCTTGTGGCTCCGGCAAGCGCTACAAGGTCTGCCACGGCAAGCGCTCGCGCGAGGCCGCCCGCGAGTACGTGGCGCGCCCGTTCGAAGGCCTGACCGGCGAGGGTGACTGGATCGCGTTGCGTGAGATCGTCTCCGCGGCCACCGCACCCGTTCGGCTCGCCGGTGCCCATGCCGGCCGGGACGTCCTCGTCGCGACCCTGTTGCCGATGGCGCTGCCCGCGCTGGTCCGTTCCGACGGCCGGATCGTCCTCGGGCTGCAGACGACCACCACGACCGGCGACCCGAGCGCAGACCTCGGTGCCGCCCTCAGCCGTGCGCTCGACGCGGATCCCGGTACGACCGTGGCACCGGCGGTCGGCGGCGCCGGCGGCCCGCGCCTGCAGGACCTGGTGGATCCCGCTGGCCCGTTCGAGGTGACCGTGCACGACAGCTTCGACTTCTGGCTCGACGACGACCAGGCCGACGCCGGTGTTCGGACGTCCCTCGAGCAGGCCAACGCCGCGATCTTCCCGGCCGCCCGACTCGTATCGGTGGAGGCCGCGTTCTGGTGCCGCCTGGGCGACCGGGACCAGCTCCGGTGGGTGATGCCGCACGACGAGGAGGCGTTGCTCGACGGGCTCGCCCGCCTGCACGCGCGCGGAGAGGACGATCTGGGCCGCGGAACCCGCCTGCTCGGAACATTCCGCGCACTGGGCCGCCTGGTGCCGGTCTGGGACCTTGTGGCCGGCACTGCCGCGGAGGATGTCGAGCAGCCGGCGATGCAGCTGGAGGAACGCCTGGCCGCGGCGCTCGCGACCACATCGGCGTTGTCCGCCGACGAGCGCCGTGCCCGGGCCGGGCTTGCCAACCGCCAGGTGACCCTCAGGTGAGTCGTGAAAGCTCCGACCGCTCTTGACGGGGGAAACAAGAGCGACCGGAGCCGTGTCTCACACTACCGCGCCGGAGCCGACGAGACAAAGTTGTAGAGGGAACTTCTTTATGTGCGGATCGTCACATTCCGGGCATCAGTCGAGCCGAGTCGCGGCTGATCGGACAGGACATGCACCGCGGCCCGCCCCGCCCGGAGCCCAGCTCGCTGCCGGCGATCCGGACCACCTCGATGCCGGCCTCCTCGAGGCGTGCGTTGGTTTCGACGTTGCGCTCATACGCCACTGCGAGTCGCGGAGCGATCGCCAGGGTGTTGTTGCCGTCGTCCCACTGTTCGCGCTCGGCAGTGACCGGATCGAGGCCGGTGTCGATGATCCGTAGCGTGTCGATGCCCATGGCCTTGGCGGCCGCGACCAGGAACGGCGCCGGCTCTGCGACGCGTACGTCGTCCCCGTTCGCCGGGGTGAGGCCGATCGCGACGAGTTCGTCGGCGACGTTGGGATACATCACCATGGCGTCGACGTCGACCATGGTGCACACCGTGTCGAGGTGCATCGTGGCGCGCTCCTGGGCGATGGGAACAGCCAGCACCGTGTGGGCCAGGCCCGCGTCGAACACGTTCCGTGCCAGCCGCTCGACCCCGGCCGGGGTGGTGCGTTCGCCGGTACCGACCGCGACGACGCCGGCGCCCAGCAGCAGCACGTCGCCACCCTCCAGCGACTCCATCGCGGGGTCGTAGACACGCGGTGTGTCCGCGAATTTGGGGTGGTAGGTGTAGATCGCCCCGGTGAGGGTGGTCTCGCGGCGGCGTGCAGGCATCGCCAAACTCGTGATCGCCACCCGGTCGCCCACCCACACGCTGGAGTCACGGGTGAACACCAGGTTGGGCAACGGATCGATGACGAAGTCGTGCACGTCCATCAGCGTGAACGGCAGGCCGCGACCGGTCTGTAGTTCCTCGTGCGCAAGCCCCGCGGTCAGGGTCAGGGCGAGGTCCTCGGCCGCGAGGTCGCCGAGATATCCACGCAGCGTCGCGCGGAGGGTTTCGCCGTGCCGGGGATCGTCCAGCACGGCCTGGACGCAGTGGGTCCGTGCGGCCTGGTTCTCGAGGGTCTCGACGAGCAGGTCGGTCAGGTACAGCACCTCGACACCGTGGTCACGGAGGGTCTCGGCGAAGGCGTCGTGCTCCTCCTGTGCGCGTCCCGCCCACGGGATGCCGTCGAAGAGGAGCTTGTCGTTGTTTCGGGGTGTGAGCCGTTGGAGCTCTGGTCCGGGCCGGTGCAGCAGGACGGTGCGGAGCCGGCCGACCTCGGAGTCGGCGCCCCGGCGGGGCCGCGGCGATGCGTCGATCACGCGCCGAGGCTACGCGGCCCGTGGCGGCGGAGCGCATGTGGCGACGACGTCGGTCCAGGGGAGCCGTAGGCTCCACGACCGTGACCACCGCGGACCGACACACTGCGTCGCCACCGGAGGGCGTAGCCGTCGTCATCCCCGCCAAAGACGAGCAGGATCGCATCGCCGCCACTGCACGGGCGGCCGCGGCGCTGCGGGGTGTCGACCTCGTCGTCGTGGTCGACGACGGGTCCGGCGACCGTACGGCCGCCGTCGCCGGCGAAGCGGACGTCGTCGTGGTCAGGCATTCGCGTAACCGGGGCAAGGCCGTCGCTTTGGAGACCGGTGCAGCTGTCGTGGCGGCCGTGGAGAGCCGGGAACGAGGGCGGGCCGGCCCCCGGGCGCTGCTGTTCCTCGATGCCGATCTGGAGGCAACCGCCGCGAAGGCCGCCCCGCTGATCGGACCGGTGCTCGACCGGAGCGCTGACATGACGATCGCGACGCTGCCACCCCAGCGTTCGGCCGGCGGCGGTCACGGTTTCGTCGTCCGCCTGGCACGCGACGGCATCGAACGGGCCACGGGTTGGGTCGCGACGCAGCCGTTGTCGGGCCAGCGCTGCCTGACCAGGCCGGCGTTCGCCGCCGCCCTGCCGCTGGCGCACGGCTTCGGCGTCGAAGTCGGCCTGACCATCGACCTGCTCCGCCAGGGCTACCGGGTGCGAGAGGTCGAGGTGCCCTTCCAGCACCGGGTCACCGGGACGGACTGGCGGTCCCAGGTGCACCGGGGTCGACAGTGGCTGCACGTCGCTCGGGCGCTGGCGACGCGTGGTGTTCCGCCGGTTCGCCTACCGGAGGGGCGGTCGATCCCAGGGCGTGGGCGACGGCGCTGACGACGAGCGGGATGCCGATGGTCAACAGCAGCGCGGGCACGATGATCCCGGAGTCGTTGAGCGCGAATCCAGCCCCACCAGTCACGAGTCCGGCCCAGATCAGCGGCCGCAGCACCGGCCAGCGCGCCACCGCCTGCCTCACCCCGGACACGCCGGGGGAGCGCACCGCCCAGATGATCACGCCGTACGCGACCGGCACCAGCCATCCGTAGTACGGGCTGCGTTGGAGCGTGCCGATCGAGGCCCGGGCCTTGCGCCCGACGACCGTCCACGCGTCGCCGTCGAGGACGTCGGCGAAGAACTCGCCGAAGTGGGTGCGATCGGCGGCCGGCCGGAGCCAGTCGAGCCAGGCGACGACGGCGAACACTGCGACCGCCAGCGCCGCCGCGGCGGCAATGCGACCGACCGTTATGCGGGCACCGGCCACGCCGAGCACCAGAACGGCGAAGCCGGGCACGGTCGCCAGGATGCCCCCGACGTCGGCACCTGCCTGGGGGGCACCGTCGATCGCGACCGTGACCAGCCCGACGAGGGCTGTCACGGCGGCAGCGCGACGCCGGGAGGCGCCGCGATCGAGCAACCACTGCGCGAGCGCGGCGGCGGCCACCAAGGCGGACGCGACGAAGATGGCGTACGGGATGTTGCCGAACCCGTAGAAACGTCCAGCCACCAGCGGAGACAGGCCGAGCAGGCTCGCGTGCTGGAGGTTCGATCCCGTGGACACGTCGACGGCGAGCACCGTGGCGGTGAGGCCGGCCACCACGCCTGGCGGTCCGTAGATCCGCCTCCGCCACGGACCCGTCAACGCCAGCACCGTGACCACGACGGTGATCGCCAGCAGCGTGGTCCACAGCAGCGTTCCGGCCCGCTCGAATCGCCACCAACGGGCCAGGTTGGCCAGGAACGACGCGACCGGGAACGCCGCCGCCCCCAATGCCACGTACTGCACGACTCGGGCCACCCAGCGCCGGTCGGGCGGCCGGCGGCGCACCCACACCATGGCGCCGGCGAAGAACACCACCTGGGCCACGCCGAGGATCTGGAAGAACGGCCCGGACTGGGTGCGGAACACCTGAGCGGCACGGTCGGTCCCGACGAGTTGGTCGAGTGTCTCCTGCGTCGATGCCGGATGTAGTCCGGCGCTGCGCCACGGCCGCCCCACCGTCCCCTGCGAGGGATCATCCACGTCGGCGTACGAGGCGAGGGTCGATGCGATGTCGGTGAGCTGCACCAGGCCGGTCCAGCGGGTCGAGGGAGAGGTCAGCCAGCGCGGCCCGAACGGCGTACCGTCCGGACTTGGACCGGCGGCCAGCGCCACCCGCAGGGCCGAGGGTGCGATCGGGCTGGGCTCGTCCTCGGCCGGTCGCGTCGTCGGTGCACTGTCGGCCACTCCGGCGACCAGAACGGCAACGCCGTCGGGAACCTCGGAGAGGATCCGGCCGAGTTCGGCATCGACGGCACCGGCTGCCGCCCTGCGGTTCTCGACCGCCGCTGCCTGCGCGTCTTCGTCGTCGCCCTCGACCGACGACGGCAGCGATCCCAGATCGACGACCGTGACCGGGCATCGTCGGAACAGGTCGGAGTCGATCCCGGTCGTGTCGTCGCGGTACGCCGCAACCTCACCCATGGCGTCTGCGAGCACCAGGGCCGCGCCCGGTCCTACGGCCGTTGCGCACGAACCGGCCGCGGCGATCCGTCCGCCGAGCAGGCCGAGCCGGGTGTCGTACGACTCCGCAACCTGGGCGTCGATCAGCGCGTCCCATCCCCGAACTGTCGCGCCGCCGTCAGGCTTCGTGACCGGCGCTGGAACGTCGCGGCAGAACCGGTCCGGCTCGTCGTCGCCGTCGGAGTCGACGACGTCGGTGGCCCGGCGTCCGGCCCCGACCGTCAGCCAGCCGTCGACGGCACAGGTCCTCGACCGGACCGTCCGCACCGTCATCGATGCCACGGCGTCCGATCCGGTGAGCGCGTGCAGGGTCGGAGTGCGCTCGGCGTCGATGTCCGACCAGGCCAGGCCGGCGACTCCGAACAGGACGACTCCCGGCGATGCCGCCTCCTCCTGGGCGGTCGCGGCGGCGTCGGCGGGAATCACCAGAAACGCGGCCGGCGCGGCCACCGCCGCAAGGGCAGCGCGGTACCAGGAGGTCACGGTGCCGACCCGGAGTCCCGGGACAGGGCTCGGGCCGCCGCGGCGGCGTCGGCCATGACCGCCTTGACCGGCCGGCCGAGCCGCGTGGCGACAGCAACGACGTCCTCGTACTCGGGCTGGGCATTGACGACCACGCCGTCCAGTCTGGCCGCCTTCACGCGCACCTGGTTGCCGTCGACGTCGACCAGGTGCTCGGTGCGGTCGAGGGCGCGCTTGTCGACGGACATCTCCCGCAGTCCGATCGTCGTGGTCTCGGTGAACACCACCCGGCGCACGGGGGCGGCCGCGTCGTCGTCGACGAGGACGCACAGTGTGAACGCTGGCCGGCCCTTCTTCATGACGATGGGAACGAGCCACGCGTCCGACGCGCCGGCCGCCAGCAGCTGGGCGAGAATCGACGGCCAGAACCGGGGATCCATGTC
>DASUYL010000021.1:0-4371 GCA_036377395.1 Jiangellaceae bacterium | reverse complement strand
CTCGCATCGCTCCTGGGTGGGCTCGACGATGAGCAGTGGGCGACGGCAAGCCGGTGCGAGGGGTGGTCGGTCCGGGACGTGGTCGCGCACCTCGTCAGCACCAACCAGTTCTGGGCTTTCTCCATCGGGGCCGCGCTGGCGGGCGAGCCGACGCGCTTCCTCGCCGAGTTCGATCCGGTGGCGTCACCGGCTGAGCTCGTCGAAGCTGGCCGATCGGAGCCGACCGCCGACGTGCTCGCCCGCTTCGTCGAGACGAACGAGGCCCTCGCCGACGCTGTCGCCGAGCTCGACGACGACGGCTGGTCGATGCTCGGCGAGGCGCCGCCGGGCCACGTCCCGCTTCGCGCCGTCGCGCTGCACGCGCTGTGGGACTCGTGGATCCACGAGCGCGACATCGTCGTGCCGCTCGGGCTCACTCCGGTCGAGGAGCCCGACGAGATCGCCGGCTGCCTCGTCTACGGCGCCGCGCTCGGCCCGGCCTTGTCGGTCGCCGGCGGTGCCACCCGCCACGGCGCGATCACTGTCGAGGCCACGAACCCGGACTTCCGCTTCGTCGTGGGGGTTGGCGAGTCGGTGGTCGTGCGCGCCGGCGATGCCCCCGCAGGTGCGCTTTGTCTCGCTGGCCCGGCTGTGCGGCTCATAGAGGCACTGGGCTTCCGTGGGCCGCTGCCCTGTCCGGTCGCCGACGACGACCGGTGGCTCATCGGCGGTCTCGCGGAGGTCTTCGACCGCGAAACGTGACCCGCGAGTAGCCGCCAGAAGTGTCGACGTTCCGGAGTCGGTCAGGCATCACACACGCAGGGTTCTGCGCCGAGCAGGGGGCCAGGTCCGCTGATCGTGCCGGTTGGTAGCCTTCCAGGCGGCACGACTCGTCCGACGGGGAGAAGACCTCCATGTTCGTAGTGGAGCTGGCATTCGGCGGGGACGAAGAGCGCCTCGCCGCACGACCTGCTCATCGGGAGCGGCTGCAGCGCCTCCACGAGGACGGCGCCCTCCGCATGGCCGGGCCGTTCGCCGACGACTCCGGAGCGCTGCTGATCTTCGATGTGCCTGACGAGGCGACGCTGGAGGGCATCCTCGCCGATGACCCCTACTACGGGACGCCCGGGGTGACGGTGGTCAGCCGGCAGCAGTGGTCACCCATCGTCGACTCATGATGCCCGCCCCGGCCCGAGCGGTCGTTCCGATGGCGCTACCTCGTCAACGCCGAGTGACGAAGCGGCGAAGGCGTTGTTCAGCTTCGGGACCCCAGCAACGGCGATCGACCCCGAACGCGGTTGCGCGTCGTGTGGCAGGCGACAGAATCGCGCGATGCAGTTCAGTCCTGACCTTCGCGAGCGGGTGGCGGACGGAACCATCACGGTCTCGTACCGCCTGTGGTCGAGGCCGAAGGTCAAGGTCGGTGGCATCTACCGGAGCGAATCCGTGGCGATCGAGATCGACGACATCGAGCTGCTCCCGTTCTCGTCGATCACCGATGAGGACCTTGCTCGGACCGGAGAGAACGACGTCGAGGCCCTTCGTCGCCGCGCTGCACACGCGGGTCCGATCGGCCAGGACACCTTGCTCTACCGCATCGAGTTCCATGTCGCGCGCCAGCCCGACGACGAGGGCGGGCATCGCCGACTAGGCGGGCAGTGAGACGCAGAACTCGTTGCTGTCGGGATCGGCCATGACGACCCAGTCGACGTCGCCCTGGCCGATGTCGACCCGGGTCGCGCCGAGCGCCACGAGACGGGCGACCTCGGCGTGCTGTTCGGCTTGGTCGAGCGGCGCGACCTCGAGGTGCAGCCGGTTCTTGCCGAGCTTCGGGCGCAGTGGCGGACCACCCCAGGTGATCAACGGACCGGTGCCGTCGGGAGCACGGATCGCTGTCTCCTCGTCCTGATCCCAGACCAACGGCCAGGCGAGCGCGGCGCTCCAGAAGTACCCGACCTCCCTCGTCCCGTCACAGGTGATCGAACCCAGTCGCCCGCAGTCCGCGAGGAACGAGTTGCCCGGCTCGATCACGCAGAACTCGTTGCCCTCCGGATCAGCCAGCACGACATGGCCCTCGTCGGGTCGCTGCCCGATGTCGATGTGGCGCGCACCGAGGTCGACGAGCCTGGCCACCGAATCGCGCTGGTCGTCCAGGGACGTGCTCGTCAGATCGACGTGGAGCCGGTTCGGGCCGACCTTCGGCTCCGCGACCGGCATGAAGACCATCCGGAACCTCGTGCCGTCGGTCGGCAAGAGACGGATCTCCTCAGCGGTCTCGTCAGCGACCTCCCAGCGCAGCGCCTCAGCCCAGAACCGGGCGAGACCGAGCGGATCGTTCGCATCGACGCAGAGGGCAACGAGCCGAAGAGACATCCCGCTCCCCAGCATCGCAGCTCCGTGCGACGGCGATCTCCCGACATTTGTCGACGCTGCGCGCCGCGGCTAGTGCACGCGGCTCGCCGCGGAGCTGTGCACCTACGGCGTCGAGGTCTCCCGCCGGCGACAGGAGGGCTTGCCCTGAATCGCGCGGAGATGGGTTGGGTAACCACTTGAATGGACGGTCCCCCCGGCATCCCCGCCGGGGGGACCGTTTCGCGTCACGAGGGCCTGCCCGGAGTGGCGCGGAGACGGTGCGGGTAACCCACCATGACGGGCGGTTCCCCGGTGCCGCCTACCGGGGGGCCGTTCCGCGTCAGGCGCTCGGCCGGTCGTGGTGCCGCTCTACGGACCGCTGGGCCTCACCAGCGGAAGCGGTGAGGTGGCCGGGGTGTCTTCCCCCGGCCACCATCATCCAACGGTGGACTTGTTGCGGCGTCAGCCCAGCTGCTTCCTCTGGGACAGCTGGGCGCTGCCGAGGAGTGTCGCTCCCCCGAGAAGCAGGACGGTCCCTGCCAGGGTCAACAGGAGGCCCGTTCCACTACCGGTGCGAGGAAGCTCGCCCCCTGGCGAGGACACGATCGTCGTCGAGGTTGAGGACCCGAGCACGGTCGTGGTCGACGCCTCGGTGGTCGAGGTCGTCGACGCCTGTGTGGTCGAGGTCGTCGTCGCCTTCTCGGTCGTCGAGGTCGTCGTCGGCTTCTCGGTCGTCGTCGTCGGCTTCTCGGTCGTCGAGGTCGTCGAGGTCGTCGTCGTGGGCGGCGTCTCGCAGCCCGACACCCAGAACACCTTGTGCTTCACGTCGGCGCCCTGCGAGCCATCGTTGTTGACGGTCAGCTTCACGTGCCAGCCCTGCTGGGGGTGCGGCTCGAACCCCTGCAGCACGGTGGTCAGGTCGTAGGTCTCCGAGGCGTCGAGCCCGGCCTCGGACCCCCCGCCACTGTTGTCGTCCTCACCGATGAACACATCGTCCTCGAGGAGGATCGCCGGCTTGCCCGTCGGTGGATGCACCTCGAACGTGACGTGTGAGAACAGGTCCTCGCCCTCGTCGAAGCCATACCAGTCGACCTGGAACACGCAGCCGACGTGCGGCTCATTGTCGGGATGATCGTCGAAGGCGACGCCGTCGACCTTGACGGTGCCGTTGTTCCCCGGTGGGTCAGCGCTCGCCTGCCCCGGGACTGTCGCCACCAGGCAGACCGCTCCCGCAGACATGCTGGCCAGGCCCGCAAGGGCCCGCCGACGACGGTTGAGTAGTTGACTCACGGTCTCTGCTCCCTTTCCGGCGGCCTCGCTGCCCCCGAAGTTCCGCACCACCTAGACCCACTTGACCGGCTCGGGACGCACCCCGGAGCCGCCTGCGACCCTCCCAGGTCCAGCTCGAGCTGTTACTGACATGGCCGCGATCACCGGACAGTCAATTCGACCGATGCTGCGGCTGTGCGCTGGGTTACCCCCACTTGCCGACGCCAAGACCATTGCTGCACGGGGGCCGCGATCGTCCGACAGGCGTCACAAGCACGCAATCGCTCGACCGTGGCCGAAAGGTACGGGTGACCCTCAGTGCAGTACCAATGCTCGCGGCACCCCAACCCGCGGATGACTGATTCGCTCGCGGGGTGCACAGGGCACCCTGGTATCCGCCGATCTGTGCGGCCGCAGCAAGGGTGGGGCCGCTCCGGATCGGGCAGTCGGTGCGGGTTCGCGGGAAGGCACCGGCGGTTCGGTGTAGTGACCAGACCAAGCGACGGTGCTGCTTCGGGAGCGGATGGCGACGGCGGTCGAGGATGCCGTGATGGGACGTCTCACGGGTGCGCTCGCGGCCGGTGTGTAGGCTCGCGAAACGATACGTACCAGCGACTCAGTGGCCGCCACGATCGGGATCTGCGCGGCCCTCGCTTTCGCCGCCTGTGCCGACGAGGACGACGGCGGCGCAAACGCGACCTTCGAGCGGGAAGGGTTCCCGTTCACGTTCGAATACCCCGCTTCGTTCGAGCTCGCGGAGGACGTCACCCT
>DASUYL010000020.1:0-2045 GCA_036377395.1 Jiangellaceae bacterium | reverse complement strand
CTGGAGGCGATCGAGTTCGAGTTCGACGCCCTGCCAGCGGTCCTCGACATGGAAGCCGCGATGGCCGAGGGCTCCCCGCTGGTGCACGACGACGTGCCGGCGAACCGCTGCTTCACCTGGCAGGAGAGCCATGGCGACTACGCCGCGGCCCGCGAGCGTGCCGAGGTCGTCCTGAACCGGCGGTTCATCAACCAGCGGCTGATCCCGACCGCGATGGAGCCGCGCTCGGTGGTCTGTCAGCCCACCCCCGCGACCAACGAGTACACGCTGTGGTCGTCGACCCAGGTCCCGCACTTCGTTCAGATCTTCATCGCGCTGACAGCCGGAGTACCGCAGTCGAGCCTGCGGGTCATCGCACCGGACGTCGGCGGCGGGTTCGGCTCCAAGCTGGACGTCTACGCCGAGGAAGCGATCGGGGTGGTCCTCGCCAAGAAGCTCGGCGTCCCCGTCAAATGGACAGAGACCCGCAGCGAGAACTACCAGGCCACGATTCACGGCCGCGACCTCATCCAGGACGCCGAGATCGCTGCGATGCGCGATGGCACCGTGCTCGGGCTCAAGGTCGACCTGATCGCCAACATGGGCGGCCACCTGCAGCTACTCACCCCGTGCATCCCACTGCTCGGCCGGTACATGTATCCGGGCATCTACAAGTTCGAGGCCCACGACCTCTCCTGCACCGGCGTGTTCACGAACACGACGCCCACGGACGCCTACCGCGGCGCCGGGCGACCCGAGGCGACGTACGTCATCGAGCGGAT
The DNA here is from genome assembly GCA_036377395.1 of Jiangellaceae bacterium. Taxonomy (GTDB): domain Bacteria; phylum Actinomycetota; class Actinomycetes; order Jiangellales; family Jiangellaceae; genus DASRTE01. The sequence continues at coordinate 1,284 of DASUYL010000020.1, read as the reverse complement.
CATGGACGAGCTCGCCAACGAACTTGACCTGGATCCGCTCGAGCTGCGCCGGAAGAACTGGATCCAGCACGACGAGTTCCCGTACACGACCGTGTGTGGGCTCGAGTACGACTCCGGCGACTACGAGAAGGCGACGGCCAGGGCCACCGAACTGCTCGGTTACGACGAGCTTCGCCGCGAGCAGCAGGAGCGGCGCGACCGCAACGATCCGGTGCAGATCGGCCTCGGGGTGTCCACGTACACCGAGATGTGCGGGCTCGCGCCATCACGGTGGCTCGGCCGGGAAGGGTACATCGCCGGCGGCTGGGAGGCGGCCACCGTGCGGGTCCTGCCGCTCGGCAAGGTCGAGGTGGTCACGGGCACGTCTCCGCACGGGCAGGGCCACGAGACGACGTTCGCCCAGATCGCGGCGGACGCGCTGGGGGTCTCGTTCGACGATGTCGCCGTCGTGCACGGGGACACCCGGACGGCGCCGCTCGGGCTGGACACTTACGGCTCCCGGTCCCTGGCCGTCGGCGGTGTCGCCATCCTGCAGGCGTGCGAGAAGATCGTCGAGAAGGCTCAGGTGCTGGCGGCTCACCAGCTGGAGGTCGATCAGCGCGACCTTGAGTTCTCCGCGGGCCGGTTCTCGGTGCGTGGCTCGGCGGAAGCCGGCAAGACCATCCAGGAGCTGGCGTTCGCGTCGTTCGTCGCCCACGACCTGCCTGACGGGGCCGACCCGATCCTGACCGCCGACGCCGTGCTCGACCCGGAGACGTTCTCGTTCCCGCATGGCACGCACCTCGCTCACGTCGAAGTCGACACCGAGACCGGTGCCGTCGCGCTGAAGCAGTACGTCGCCGTCGACGACGTCGGCAAGGTCGTCAACCCACTGGTCGTGGAGGGACAGGTGCACGGCGGCGTCACCCAGGGCATCGCGCAGGCCCTGTTCGAGGGTGCGGTCTACGACGCCGAGGGCAACCTCCTCACCGGCACGCTGGTCGACTACCTGGTCCCCAGTGCCGCCGACCTGCCGTCGTTCATCACCGACCGAACCGAGACTCCTTCGACGACGAACCCGTTGGGGGTGAAGGGTGTCGGCGAGGCCGGCACGATCGCCTCGACCCCGGCGGTCGTCAACGCAGTGGTCGATGCGCTGCGACCTCTGGGCGTGAACGACGTCGAGATGCCGTGCACGCCGATGCACGTGTGGCAGGCGATGGCAGCCGCGAAGGGAGACCCGCGATGATCCCGGCGGAGTTCGACTACGTCCGCGCCGGCTCCGTCGACGAAGCGCTCGGCCTG
>DASUYL010000019.1:0-7036 GCA_036377395.1 Jiangellaceae bacterium | reverse complement strand
GGCCGGAGTATGGGGAGGTGGCGGGTGATGTCCAAGGACCGATCTGAGCCCTTCGACGCGGGGAATGCTTCGGTGGATTCGCGCCCTGGGGTGAACCGGACCGAGGCCCTGCGCGAGCGGATCTTCGGCAGTGCCGTGGCGGCGATGGAGATCTACACCATCTACCTCGGTGAACGACTGGGGCTGTATCGGGCGCTGGCCGATGGTGGTCCGGCCAACTCGGCGCAGCTGGCCGACCGCACCGGGACGGCCGAGCGTTACGCGCGCGAGTGGCTTGAGCAGCAGGCCGCGGGCGGGTTTATCGATGTTGACGACCCGCAGGCGGACCCGCTGGCGAGGCGGTACCGATTGCCACCGGAGCACATCCCGGTCCTCGCCGACCCCGACGACGTCCGGTACGAGGCGCACACCGGCGTCGACATCGTCCGCGCCGGGCGCAGGCTTCCCGAGTTGGTGGAGGCGTTCCGGGTCGGGAACGCGCCGCCGCCGCTGCCATGGGAGCCGGAGGGACGGGCGGAGCCCAACCGGGCCCGGTTCATCAACCTGCTCGGCCGCGCATGGCTACCGGCGATTGCCGACATCGACGCCCGGCTTCGGGCCGAACCGCCGGCCCGGGTCGCCGACGTGGCGTGCGGCACTGGCTGGTCCAGCATCGCCATGGCCCACGCCTACCCCAGCATCCACGTCGACGGCATGGACCTCGACCGCGACGCCATCACCGCCGCCCGCCAGAACGCCGAGCGGACCGGTGTAGCTGAGCGGGTGACATTCTCGGTCGCTGATGCCGCCACACTTAGCCGGGCGGGCGGATATGACCTGGTGACCATCTTCGAGGCCCTACACGACATGTCGCGGCCGGTCGACGCACTCAGCGCAGCCCGAGACGCGCTCGCTGGCAACGGCGCACTGCTCGTGGCCGACGGCTTGGTCAATGAGGAATTCACCGCACCCGCCTCGCCACGGGAACGAACCGAATATGCCTGGAGCGTGATCTCCTGCCTCCCCGGCGCCATGACAGACCCCCAGACCGCAGCCACCGGAGCCGTCATGCGTCCCCCGATGCTTCGCGAGTACGCCCGTCAGGCAGGCTTCCGCGACGTGCAGACCCTGCCAATAGCCACCGACTACTGGCGTTTCTACCGACTGGTCCAGTAAGACGACCCGGGCCAACTCCCCTCGCCATTCGAATCTCACCCCACGGCGACCGTTGCCTCCGGAGCAGCCACGTCAGCGGCAGATGAGCGCGTTCGACAGCCTGGCTCTGGGAGCATCCCACCGTGGACATCGCCTACTACGAGGAGATCGCAGGCCTCCTTCGTGGCCTCCTCATCCGCCTGAGCGACAGGCTCTCGGACAAGGATCTGATCCTGATCTCCGAGTTCATCGACATCTCCGAGTTCATCGACGCGAACGAGTTGGGGCTTGCTCTCGAACAGATGGCCGACGTGTTGTCGGAAGACGAGAACCCCTGGCACCAGACGAGCGGGCTGACATGCTCGCCTTGGTGGCGGACGTTGACGCCGATCTGGGCGATCGCGATGGCGGTCATGCAGCGGTGGGACGCCCCAAGCCAAGCGAGATCGCAGAAGCGGTCCACCCAAGCCAGATCGCGGCCGGTCACGTGCCGACCAAACCAGGGGCACGACCCAAGGTGCCTGTGCCGTCATGTGCGGTTATGTGCGGTGTATGCCGGCGATCGTATCTACCGCGTCCCCTGATCTGAGGCGGTCAGCGCCTCACATGGTGATGACGACCTTGCCTCGGGCGTGTCCTGGCAAGATCACCCGCCACCGGCTCTCCCGTGGCGGCGACCGCGGCGCAGACAACGCCCTGCACCACATCGCCGTGGTCCGAATGTCTAGCCACTCACCGATCCGTGCCTACGTCGCCCGGCAACGCGCCGCCGGTCGACCAAACATTCACCCTGACCCGCGCGGCAGCACTCTTCGGCATCTGGCCCACAGCCCTAGCCCGCCTCGAGAACGGAACCAGACGAGACGACACACCCTCACCAACGCATACCGCGACTGGCTACACGCCACTTGACACCCATAGGAGCGTCACAAGACCGACGGCAGCCCGCTGTCATTGACTGGGGACAACCCGAGCTTCGGTCGACGCGTACGGGCGACCAGCCGGAATGCGTTGGTCAGCTTGGCGGAGGCGTCGTCGGACTGGCCGTGTCGAGCCACTTGACGTACCGCTGGCATGGCACCGGAACAGTGCTACCGGTACTCGCCGCGGGATAGTCGAAGGCACCCACGTCGTTCCAACCCATGCGCTCGTAGAACCGCCGGGCTCGGGCGTTGCCGGCCACGACGGCCAGCCAGGCCCGCTCGTGGCCGTTCGACCTCACCAGGCGCTCGGCCTCGCCGAGCAGGGCGGCGGCAACGCCGGTCCCACGAAGACGGCTGGAGACGTAGACCTGTTCCACCTCGTCATCGACGACCATGACGAAGCCCGCGACCGCGCCGGAGACGACGGCGACCACGGTGTCGCCGACGCGCTGGGCGGCTCGCGACGAGAAGGACTCCGGTGTCCGAACCGCCACGAGCTCGTCCGGGACGTTGCCCAGGTGACCGTCGCGCCACCCGTCGCGCCAGATCGAGGCGACGGCCTCGGCGTCATCGGGGGTGGCGCGTCGAAGTTCGATGCCGTCGTCGCCGGTCGCCATCCGGCCAGCCTACGTAGGCCACCGGGCAAGAGCCCGAAACGTCGTCTGCAAGGCATGCCCTACTCGTTCCGGGGTGGACGATGATCACGACGTTGCCGATCTTCTGCCCTGCCTCGACATATCGGTAAGCCTCGACGATCTGGTCCAACGGGTACCGCCTGTCGATGAGCGGCATGAACTGTCCGGCCTCGATCAGTTCCTTGAAATACCTCACCATCTGCCGGTCTTGCTTCGGAACAGGAAACATGACCTTCCTGCCGCGGAACAGCGGAGTGACGAGCGCCAGGATCGGATTCTGGGACAGCGCAGGTCCGACGAGAGGTAGATCCCGCCCGGCTTCAGCAGTCGCTTGCAGCGGCCGAACGAGCTCTTGCCGACCGCATCGAGGACCACGTCGTATGCCTGCTTGTCCTTCGTGAAGTCCTCGGCCGTGTAGTCGATGACCCTGTCGGCGCCCAATCTCTGGACCAGCTCCAGGTTGCCTGAGTCACAGGTCGCGGTCACGTCGGCACCGAGGCTCTTCAACAGCTGGACGGCCGCTGAGCCGATGGCGCCGGTTGCGCCATTGACGAGGACGTGCTGCCCGTTACGGATCTTCGCCTTCCTGATGAACGAGAGGGCATAGTGCGAACCCTCGGTGGCGGGCGCGGCCTGCTCGTAGGTCACCTTCGCCGGCATGGTCGCGAGCAAACCGTCTTCGGGAACCGTCATGTACTCGGCATGAGCACCGAACGGGCCCTCGTTGTAGCCGAACACCCTGTCGCCCTCGAAGGACGTGACGTCACTTCCGACGGCCTCGACCTCGCCTGCGAACTCGCTGCCGAGGACCGTCACCCTTGGCCCGACGAGTCCGCTGAACAATCTCAGGATGAAGGGCTTGGCAGCGCGGTAGCCGCAGTCCGTCCGATTCACCGTCGTCGCGTGGACCTTGACGAGCACCTCGTTGTCCTTGGCCGTCGGCATTTCGACGGCTGAGATCTGCACCACTTCCGGCGGGCCGTATCTGGTGTGAACTGCCGCCTTCATGTCCGGACTGTAGCGAGAGCACCGACTGACGACGGGGCGCCGGATGACCGGAGGCCATCCCGATGATGAGTGTCAGTCGTAGGCGGCCTCGACCAGCCAGCGGCTCCGGTCGACGAGCAGCAGCCAGGCCCGCCCGTCGGCGGTGGCCAGCTGGAAGCGCGCCCGCCGTCGGGCCAGGACGGCGTCCCACCAGTGCTCGAGCGTCGGCCACGGACCGGTCCAGCCGGTCACGGCGACCGGTGAACCGTCCGCCACCGTGAGCCAGGCCGGGGGTGACGAGACCTCGCTGCGCCCGCTGACCGATACCACCCGCCCACTCTCGTCGGTCACTACCGCAGGCAGCGGAGACGGGGGGACGACGGCGGGGGCGGGGTCGGGGACCCGTCCGGGCCACGGCCCGTCGGCCGGCAGGCGCGGCTCGAGCCGGTCGCCCCAGGGGACGCGCAGCACCTGCTCGCCCGGCCCGCGACCACCGGCGAGCACCGGCCTGGTCACGGCCGGGTGCCCGAGCATGGTCTGGACCCGCGTGACCGCACGCTCGACCCGGTCGTCGACCATGTTCTGCCCCCACAGGGCGAGCTGGCGACCGGCGTCGGCGACGATCTGGTCGGGGGCGAGCCGCAGCAGCACCACCCCGCCGACGAGCGCGTCGGGGTCGCCGGGCTCACCGGTGCGCCAGGCGTCGAGCTGCCAGCGCACCCGCTCGGCCACTGCCCGCGAGGACAGCAGGCCATCGTGCCGCCACAGCCGCGAACGCCGGCGTCCGTCCTCGGTCGCCACCTCGACCTCGACCCGGACGCACGCGAGACCCCGGGCGGCGAGGTCGGAGTGCAACCGGTCGGCCAGGCTCTTGGCGGCGAACACCAGGGGCTCGGACTGCTCGACCGGTGGGTCGAGGGTCATCGACGCGCCCAGGTCTTCCCCCGGCGGGCGGGTGGCCGGCGGGCGGGGTTCGAGCCCGCCGGCGAGACGGTGCGCCGCAGCGGCGGCGGTCCCGAACCGGGTCAGCACGTCGCCGGCGGGCAGTGCGGCGAACTCGCCGAGGGTGCGGATGCCCAGCCGGACGAGCAGGCCCACCAGCTCGACCAACGCGTCGGCCTCCGCGCGGGTCGCGGCGGTCTCGGGTCGTACCTGCGCCACCCCCAGCGTCGAGACCGGGTGCGGAGCGAGGAACCCGGCCGTCGCACCCGGCGGGACCACCACACCGGCACCCGCCGCTCCGGCCGGCTCCTGTCGCGCGGCCAGCGCCGCCGCGAACACGCCGTCGGCAACGCCCACGGCGCAGTCGACGCCGAGCGCGGCCACCGCATCGCGGACCAGGTCGACCACTACCTGCTCGCCGCCGAAGTAGCGCGACGGCCCGCGCGCAGGCACCGCGCACAAGCCCGGGCGCACCACCTCGACCCGGGGACAGAACACCTCGACCGCCGCCGCCACCTGCTCGAAACGACGGGCCTCGCCCTGAGGGTCCTCGGCGTGGACGTCCAGTGCCGGGCAGTGGCGCTGGGCGTCGCGCAGCCGCTGGCCACGCCGGACTCCGGCGTTCCGGGCGGCTGCGGTGCACGCGACGACCCGACCCCCGGAGACCACCGCGGCCGGCGTGCCGGCATCGGCGCCGACGGCGACGACCGGCCAGTCCGGGCACCACACCACCAGCGTCCGCGCGCCGCTCATCCGGCCACCGACAGCTCGACTACGGGCTCGTGATCGTCGACCGTGGCAAGACCGGCGGGCGTGGGCGCACCGTCGGGTCCGGGCAGCCAGAGCCACTCCGCCCGAGGGCGGCCCTTGCCTTCGGCGACCACCCGCACCCGCCGGCTGCGAAGGTGTCCGTGGCCGTCGCCCAGGCCCGTCCACACCGACGAGACCACCCGCAGCCGCACCTGCGCGCCCTCCCACGGCACACCGGCGACCACCAGTACGGCACCGTGCCGGCGCGCGAACGCGCTCAGCCGCCGCACCTCGGTCACCGACGGCCGAGCAGGCGGCCGCAGCACCACCACCTCGACGGCGTCCAACAGAATGGCCACCACCTCGGCCCAGCGCTCGCCCGGGTCGTCGACCAGAATCAGCCGGTCGAGGCTCACCCCGGACCTGGCGGCGGCCAGCACGCCGTACTCGGGCAGGCCGACCACCGCGCACCAGGCGCCATTCTCCGACGCACCCGCGACCAGCGCCGTCGCCAGCGCCCCGACTTCGTCGACCGACACCGCCTGGCCCCGGCGCAGCCCGGGCAGCAGGCTCCGCAGCGCGGGCAGTACCGGCAACAGTCCGGCCTGGGGTCCCGGAGATCCTGACCCGGCGGGAGCGTCGCGGAGCGCGGAGACCGTCATACCTCCACTGTCGAACACATGTTCGAATAGGTCAAGCGACTCCGGCTATCCCATCTCGACGCGGGTGCCCAGAACCGCGACGTGGGCCGTCGCCGAGTTGTTGTCCTTGCGAACCTCGTCGATCTGGGAGAACGCGTCGGCTGTCACGGTGATCACGTACGCACCCTGACTGTTGCGCACGTCCCAGAGTGCTGTGACCTCGATCTCGTCACCGGGCCGCAGTTCAGGGGTGTGGACGATCCGCAGTTCCCGGTCGACCTCGTCGCCCCGCACCCAGAAGCGCGTGATCGTCTCGCCGGCGACGGCGTCTCCGACGTTCTCGATGGTGACGGTGACCTCCGCCACGTGCGGGAGGATGCCGGCACCTTCCTCCGCCGGGCGATCGCCGGCGTCCCGAGTTCTGATCAGCCCTACTGCAAGATCGGGCTTCCCAACGTCGGTCACGGTCGTCTCCTCAGCACCGTGACCACGATTCTATGAGCCCCCCGATACGCGCGGGCGCGCCGGTGCATGAATCCATGAGAATTTGCTCTTGCCCGCCGGGCGTGGGAAGACGATATTGAACCCCGGAAGGGAGAGGGTCGTGAACTTCACCGATCGTGAGTGGTGGACGGTGATCCACGGCATGGCCCTTGGCACCGTGTTCCTCCTCGCCTTCGCGGGTGGTCTGGCCGAGTTCTACGGTCTTCGCTCCGCTTGGGAGACCCGGACCGGAATTGCGGCACGTATGCTCCGGCTCCGGATCGGTGTCACAGCCATGGCCATCGCGGCGTGGGGCACGGTGATCACCGGCACCTGGATCGTCTACCCCTGGTACCGCGACCCGGCCGCCGACAGCCCCAGGTCGACCCTCCTCGCCGACGAGGCCACCGCGGACTGGCATGAGTTCGGCATGGAGTGGAAAGAGCACGTGGCCTGGCTCAGTCCGATCTTGGCCACCGTCGTCTCTTTCATCGTCATCTATTACGGGGTCAATCTGATCCGCCATGAGCGGGTACGCCGG
>DASUYL010000018.1:0-14575 GCA_036377395.1 Jiangellaceae bacterium | reverse complement strand
GTGACGTTCTGCGAGGGCAGCGCGAGGAACGTTGCCCAGTCCCAGCGGTGGACCTGGCCGGCCTCGGTGGTGATCGTGAACTCCCACTCCGCCGGCGACACCCGTGGAGTGGGGCCGGCCGAGAGCACCGGGAAGTCCTCGGTGAGGTACTGCCCCGGCGGCAGGTCCGGGTCGTGGTCGCGACGGCGCCCGGAGAATCCGCGCGAGACGATGCCCATCGCACCACACCCCCTCAGCCGCGGGTCGATCAGAGTGTGTCACGCCGGTGGCTGCGCCTCGTCGGCGGTGGCGACGTCGGGTGTCGACGGCGGCCCGTCGCGGCGGACCCCGGCCGGCTCAGGCGTCGGCCGTCACCGGCCTGCCGGCGGCCGTCTGCAGCAGTGCCGTGATGGCCGACCAGCCGGCGGTCGGTGCCGCCGCCGCGGGAGAGTAGCCGGGCGCATGAGACGGGATCCGCACCCGGAGTGCTCCCGGCAAGGTCTGGAACCGGATCGGCGGGTCGAGCACTGCGGATTCGCCGTCGATGCCCATCTCGACCGGACGGCCGGACCGCACCTCGAAGCTGACGTCGGACCATTCGAGCCAGCCGGGGGGACGCCGGCTTCCCATGGTGGAATGCTGTCCACCGAGCTTCGCGACCTCGTCGGGTGAATGGAACTTCGCAGCGACGATGCCAAGCGTCCCCGCATCCATGCGCCGCCTGGATCCGAAGCCCTCCGCGCGCCCCAGCTGGTAGCGGCCGTTGGAGACCAGGATCAGATGCGCCGACGTCTGCTCGCCGCCGTCAGGCCCGGTGAACTGCAGGTCGAAGGGCACAGCGGCCGGGCCGAGCATGGCGGGAAGCAGCTCCAAGGCGGTGCCCAGCTTGCGGCCGCGGTAGGCCGGGGACTGCACGATCTTGGCGTACAGACCGATGCTCGCGTTGTTGACGAACACCCGGTCGCCGACCAGGGCGAGATCGATGCGTCGCTCGACGGCGTCGCCGAAGGCGTCGAGCGCTCCGACCACGTCGTCGCGATCGAGGCCGAGGTCCATGGCCAGGTGGTTGCGCGTTCCCGCCGGAACGCACACGAATGCCACGTCGTGTTGCGTGGCCACGCCGGCAACCAGTGCCTGCGAGCCGTCGCCGCCGGCCATGCCGAGCACGTCGGCGCCGCGGGTCACGGCGTCGCGGGCCAGCTGCAAAAGGTCGTCACCCGGCTCGAGCACGATGGGCTCGATGCCTCGTCGGCGGGCTTCCTCGACCAGACCGAACCGCTCGACCTTCCCACCGCCGGACCACGGATTCATGAGCAGAACCGCCTGCACCGCCGGTCCCACGACCACACCAGGGGTGGGACCGCTCTTGAGCGACGCCATGTCACGCCCGAGCGCGTAGCGCGTCGCCGCCCCGGCAACCCCGACGAGCACGACCAGAACCAGGACCAGTAGCAGCAGCCGGCCGCGCACGATCATCAGCACGATCGGTGTCAGCAGAAAGAACGCTGCCACCACCGAGGAAAGCAAGCGGCGCATGCCGGTTCGGGTGATCGCGTAGGCAGCCGCCCCGATCGCAACGGCCAGGCACACGATGGCCGTCACCAGCCAGAGCGGGTGCCGGGCCAGCACGACGACGGTGAGCGCGATAACGGCTGCGACCGCCACGAACGCCACCACCGCGCTCACCCGGCGCGCCACCGGTACCGACGTCATCTCCGACCTCCAGCCCGACCGTAGACTCTCGGCCATGTCGTCGGGAGGCCACAAGCCGCAAGAGACTGTCGGCGACGCCGTCGCCCGACGTGTCGAAGCACGGCGAGGCCGGGCCTCTGCCTGGGCCGAGGCGTTTCGCGAGCTGGGAGCCGTGGATCGCGCCGTGTACGAGGCGGTGGCCCGCACGCCTACGCCGGAGCTGGACGGTCCGGTGCGCCGCCTGTCCGAATCGGCGAACCACTCACGGCTGTGGCTGGCCATTGCCGCCGCGCTCGCCCTCGTCGGCGGCAGCCGTGGCCGCCGGGCCGCGCTGGAGGGGGTCGTGTCCATCGCCGTGACGTCCGCCACGGTCAACCTGGGCGTGAAATCCCTCCACCGACGACGCCGTCCCGCCCGTGTCGAGGGCAACGGCCTGGTGAACCGTCACGTGCCGATGCCCGCGTCCACCTCGTTCCCGTCCGGTCACGCTGCGTCGGCGTTCGCCTTCGCCTACGCCGTCGGTCGTCACCTGCCCGCCTTGGCGGTGCCGGTGCGCATACTCGCTGCCGGCGTTGCGTACTCACGCGTTCACACCGGCGTGCACTACCCGGGTGACGTGGTAGCCGGATCCATCGTCGGCGCCGGAACCGGCGCCATGGTGGCGGCTGTCGCTGATCGGCTCTAGGCCTCTGCGGCCCGGCCCGGCCCCACCCACGCCGGGACGGGCCGGGAGGAACGCAGGTACTGACGCGGGCTGAGTCGCAGGTGAGGCGCGTACCGTCCTTGCAATGGATGTGATCGACGGCAGAACCGAATCGGCACAGGTGAGCTCCTCGACGGCGGCGGTATGCGTGCTGTTGCCGCCGGCGTCGATCGAACGGGTGCGCGAGATCGCCCCGTCGCTCGGTGTGGACGTGTCAGTTGCCGAGCAGCTCCAGCGGTCGACTCATCGCCGTCCGCTGGCACAGCTCGACGGCCGGCGCATCTCGGTCGTGGCCTTCGCGACGGACGTGGCCGGCCGGTCGATCGAGGTTCACGTGCACATCGGTGAACGTGGCGTGCTGGTGCTAGGTCCGGAGGAGGCGACGGGAGCGATCAGAGAGGCGGTCGCACCCGTCGACGGCGAGCCGGAGGACGGTCTGGCCGCCGTGCTGCTCGGCTTCGCGCATGAGTCGGAAGAGGCGATCCAGCGTCTGTCCACGCTGGCCCTGGCGCTCGACGAGAACACGACCGGACTCACCTCCAGTGCTGAACGCCGCGCCATCTCCCGAGCGCGAGCTCAGTTGTTCTCCCTGCAGCAGCTGTGGGCGGCGCATCACCAACTGCTCGCCGATGACGGCGGCCTGATAGAGAGGCTGGGAGAAGCGGCGAGAAGGCGACTCCACCGTGCTCGCGGGCTCTTCGAGTCGAGCGCCACGGCGGCCGGCCAGCTCTACGCCCTGCTGGGCGACACCCTCACCCGCCACGCCACGGTGATCAACGAGCGGCTGACGCTGATGGCCGTCGTGTGGCTCCCCCTCACCGTCAGCACCAGCTTCTTCGGGATGAACTTCGGCTGGATGACGGCACATATCGGCTCCGCTGCGTCGTTTGTCGTGCTCGGGATCGTGTTGCCCTTGGTGCTCGTCGTGGCGAGCGTGATCGGAGCGCGTTGGCTGACCCGGGAATGAGGTCGAGGGCCCTCCGTGGAAGCAAGGGCCGGAAAGCTCTGCCGAGGCCGGACCTCACGTTCGCCGGATGCCAGACGTCTGCATGGTGATGGGGATGAAGCAGCCGTTCGAGAAGGTCGTCACCGAGCACGGCGCGACCGTGCTGCGGGTCTGCCGCGCCGTCCTCGGCCCGATCGACGCCGACGACGCCTGGTCCGAGACGTTCCTGGCGGCCATGCGCGCATACCCCGAACTGCCGACGGACGCGAACGTCGAGGCATGGCTGGTGACGATCGCGAACCGCAAGGCAATCGATCTGCTGCGAGCGGGACGACGCCGTGCCACCCCCGTCGACGATGTCCCGGAGAAGGCCTCGAGCCAGGACGGCGAACCACCCGACCGGGATGTGTGGATGCATGTGAAGGACCTCCCGGACAAGCAGCGCCAGGTGATCGCCTACCACTACCTGGCCGGCCTCCGCTACGCCGACATCGCCGAGATCCTCGGCGGCAGCGCCGACGCGGCTCGCAGGGCCGCCGCCGACGGCCTCGCCGCACTACGCAGACGCCTGACAGACACCCACTCGCAAGGAGCTGCCCGATGAACGCGAACGTCGCGCGGACCGATGTGTCCGCGATGCTTGCCGACCTCACCACGATCGGTCCGAAGGTGCTCGAGAAGATGCACGGACGGCTGGAGGATGCTGCCGACCGTGACGGCGTCCTCGACGTCGCCTACCGGACGATCGCCACGCCCGTCGGCACGCTGCTGCTGGCGGCGACCCCGGAAGGCCTGGTCCGGGTCGCCTTCGACAGCCAGGACCACGACGTCGTCCTCGAGCAGTTGGCGACCACCTTGAGCCCGCGAATCCTTCGTGCGCCGAGGCGTCTCGATCCGGTGGCGCGAGAGATCGACGAGTACTTCGCGCGGCGGCGAACCAGCTTCGACGTGCCGCTCGACTTTGCTCTCTCGAGCGGATTTCGCCGGTCGGTTCTCCAACACCTGGCACAGATCGCGTACGGACGCACCCAGAGCTACGCCGACGTCGCCCGCATGGTCGGCAACGTCAAGGCGGTACGTGCGGTCGGCTCGGCGTGTGCGACGAACCCGATGCCCGTGGTCATCCCCTGCCACCGGGTGCTCCGTGCCGACGGGAGCCTCGGCGGCTACGTGGGGGGACTCGAGGCGAAGGCTGCGCTGCTGGACCTGGAGGCCGCCGCGGCATGACCAGCCGGCGTCAGCCGATCTCGCGCACCACGTCCGTCGGCGGCTTGTCGTCGCGGAGTCCCTGGTACGAGGGGTGTCGGAGCGTGCCCGAGCTCGTCCACTCGGAGAACTCGACCTCGCAGACGAGCCGCGGCTCGACGAACACGGCGTCCTTCTGCGGCTGTCGACCGGCGAACGGGCTGCGGTCCACGCGCAGCGGTTCCAGCCGCTCGCCCAGCAATCGGAGCGCAGCGGCGTCGAAGCCGGTCCCCACCTTTCCCGCGTAGCGCAGCCGGGCCTCGTCACCGTCGTTCTCGTAGTAGCCGACGAGCAGGGCGCCCAGCTCCCCCGACCGTCGACCCTGACCTGGCACCCAGCCCCCGATCACGACTTCCTGACGGCGGACGTTCTTCACCTTGAGCCAGTCCCGGCCGCGCCGGCCGGGCTGATACGTGCTGTCCAACCGCTTGGCGACGATCCCTTCCAGACCCTGCTTCCTGCTGGCGTCCAGGAAGGCCTTGCCCTCGCCGCGTTGGTATGCCGGGACCTGCCAGTGCGGACCGCCCAGCCCGAGCGCCTCGAGGGCGCCACGCCGCGACTCGTACGGTTCCTCCAGCAACGAGCGCCCGTCGAGGTAGAGCAGGTCGAAGATCACGTAGGTCACGGGCACGCCCTGCCGCCGGCGTCGAATCTCTGACTCCGACTTGACGTGCATCCGCGGCTGGAGGCGCTGGAAGCTCGGCCGGCCGTCGGCGTCGAACGCGACGATCTCGCCGTCCAGCACGACGTGCCTGGCACCGAGGTCCCGAGTTATGGCACCCACCTCCGGATACTGCTGGGTGATGTCCCGGAGGTTGCGGCTGACCAGCCGCAGCCGGCCCGGTTCTCCGTACCCGATCGCTCGCACGCCGTCCCACTTGATCTCGTAGCCCCATCCGTCGGCGTCTCGAGGAAGCCGGGCCAATGTGGCCGCCATCGGCACGATGTCGTCGGGCATCGGGTCGCGACCGGCGTCGGGCGGATCCATCCGGTGGATCAACCAGTCGTCGTTTCGGGTCTGGAACAGCGCGTACCGCCCGCGCACATGAGTGCCGTCGAAGCGCACCACCACCTTGTCGTCGGTGAACTTCTCGGCCTCGTAGGTCCCGGTGTCCCACACGGTCATCTTCCCGGCGCCGTACTGGCCGGCCGGGATCTCGTCCTCGAACGTGAGGTACTCGAGCGGATGGTCCTCGGTGTGGACGGCGAGCCGGTTCTCGTCCGGAGAGTCCGGGAAGCCGCGCGGCAGGGCCCACGACACCAGGACCCCGTCCTTCTCGAGGCGGAGGTCCCAGTGCAGTCGGCGGGCATGGTGCTCCTGCACGACGAACCGGTTGCCTCCCGACGTTGCACGCTTCGACCGCTTGGTCCCGCTCGGCTCGGGTGTCTCGTCGAAGGTGCGCTTCTCGCGGTACTCCTCCAGGCGCTCCTTCTTCGCGGGCATGTCACCGTCCTACCCGAAACGAATATGCAACGCAGGCTCTGAGCCGAGATGCGCCTCGGCCCCAGCAGAGAACCCTGCTGGGGCCGAGCCGTTACTCGGGGACGGGACTTGCGCTCAGCGCTTGAAGTGCGCGCCGAGCCGCTCGCCGGTCGCCACCGCCGCCTGGTCCGATGCCTGGCCCGTACCACTGACCGAGCTGGTGGACATGGCGTAGAGCAGCACCGCGTGTGCCACCGCGTCGGACATCTCCTCGAGCGCAAGCGTGTTGACGTTGCTGATCACGCCGTTGTACTCGAGAGCCCCGTCGTAGGCCTCGTTGAGGGCCTCGTACAGGTCGGCGTCGGCACCGTCGGAAACCGGGTCGAGGCTGTCGCACGCCTGGTGGTAGCACGGGTCGTATGCCACGACCTCGCCGTCGAACGTCGCCAGGCCACCGTAGAGGGCCACCTGCTCGACGGTCTTGTTGTCCTCCGCGCCCGTGAACAGGCCGCCGGCCGGGATCCCCGCGGTGATGAACGCGTCGTAATCCGACCGTCCGTCGAATGCCGTCGGCTCGGACGCCAGACCCTGCGAGGCGAAGAACTCCTCGAAGACCTCTTCGATGGCGTGGCTACCGGCCGGACCCCTGATCCCGAACGCCGAGCCGTCACCGTCGTACACGACGCGCGCGTAGTTCGGCGAGCCGATCATGTCGAAGTTGAGGTACAGCTCGATGTCCTTCGCCTCGGACTTGGTGAGGCTGTCGACGTAGAACTGCGAGCCGACCAGGCCGGCTTCCTCGGCGCCCCACCAGGCGAAGCGGATGGTGTTGCGCGGTTCGATGCCGAGTTCGGCGATCTGCAGCGCGGTCTCCAGCAGCGTCGCCGAGCCCGTGCCGTTGTCCTCGATGCCGGGTCCTGCCGGAACGGAGTCGAGGTGTGCGCCGGCCATCACGACCCGGTCGTCGCGGCCCGTCGGTGTCTCGGCGATCAGGTTCTGCGTCGGCACGTCCAGCTCGATCAATGTCTCCGTCATGAGGTGGACGATGACCTCGCCCTGCTCGAGCAGCGCAGCGAGCTCGTTGCCGATTTCGAACGAGGTGCCGATCACTGGAAGCTCATCGCTGAACTCGAATCCCAGCGTGCCCGCCAGCGTCTCCGTGCGTCCTTCCTGGCCCTCGTTGAAGATGATGACGCCGACTGCACCGGCCTCGAAGGCGTTGTGCGCCTTGACCGAGAAGTCACACGTCCCGCGCTGGATCAGCGCGATGTTGCCGTCGACGAAGTCGTCGAAGTCCTCCGGCTCGCAGCCGCTGTTCGACGTGCTGGCCGTCGCGCCTGGTGGCAGCACCAGGTCGACCGCCTGCAAGGTGGCAGTGACATCGCCGCTCCCCGAGTACTCCATCGTGATGAAGTCCTCGTTGGGGACGTAGGTCACCTGGTTCGGCTCCACCTGCTCGAACACCGGCTCGGACAGCTCCTGGAAGGAGTTGAACAGGAAGTCCTGCCGGGTCACCTCGTAACCCGCCGCCAGGAGCAGGTCCTCGATGTAGTCGACTGACGCGTCGTAGCCGGCGGTGCCGCTGGCGCGGGTACCACCGTTGTTGTCGGCAATCTTCTGCAGCTCCGCCAGATGATCCATGATCGCGTCGGCGGTCACCGCCTCCCGCAGCTCGGACGTGTCTGTCGGCACGGCCGCGTTCGCGGTGGCGACGACCGTGGATATCACGGTTGCCGCCGCAGCCGCCGCAACGGCTGCCCTTGGAAGTTTGAGCACCTTCGCTCTCCCCTTGTCCTCATGACGGCCACCGGAGTGGCAGACCGTCGACGTCGTCTTCCGGCGTATCTTTTCATCTGATGCGGGAGTCAAACCCGCAGAGTCGGCTATATCGGCCGCTGCCGGTATGTCGTGAAGCCTGAAGGACGCCTTTTCGAATCCCGACGTTCCAGACGTAATGGCACATGCCGCCCGGGCGGTCACCGGTGTCGATCGGCCCACTGGACTCCCGCGGCCAAGTCGGGCAGATCCTGCTCGATGCGCCGGTACTGTCCGTGGCAGGCCCATCTGAACATGCGGGCGTGGCGCGTCGCTAGGCTGCCGCACGCTGGTGGACATCGTCCATGTGCCGGCGGCCACGGCCCCGAGGTGGTGCACTGCTGTGAGCGACCCGTCGAGCTCCTCTGCCCCTCAGCAGGCTCCGGTCGACCAGAGGCTCGCGATCCTCCTGGCGATGGCGATGTTCGTGCTCGTCGTCGATACGTCGTTGATGAACGTCTCGATCTCTGCGGTGGTCAGGGATCTCGATACGACCGTGAGTGGTGTCCAGGCGGCGATCGCCCTCGAGGCCCTGGTGTCGGCCGCGTTCATCCTGATCGGCAGCAAGGTCGGCGATCTCATCGGGCGCAAAAGTGCCTATGTGCTGGGACTGCTCGGCTACTCCAGCAGCAAGATCGGTACCGCGCGCAAGTGGAGGTCATCATGCGCTGCATCCGTCTCGTCATCCCGCTCGCATCGACCCTGTTCGCCGCCCTACTCCTGGCGCCTCCAGCGCTGGCGGTGACGCCCGTGAGCTTCACCGGTCCGACCAACTTCGCCGTCGGTGACGGGCCCAACTCGGTCGCGGTGGCCGACTTCAACGGCGATGGCGACCCGGATCTCGTAGTCGCGAACGAGTTCGCCGGGAGTGTCTCCGTGCTGCTCGGCGGTGCTGGTGGCAGCTTCGGCGCCCGGACAAACGTGGTCACCGGCGGCTTCCCGTTCGCGGTCGCGGTGGGCGACTTCAACGGCGACGGTGACCCCGACCTCGCGGTCGCCGACGCCTTCGATGGCCTCATCTCGGTGCTGCTCGGCGGCGTGGGTGGCACCTTCAGCGGCCCGACCAACTTCCCCGCCGGCAGCTTTCCCGCCGCCATGGCGGTGGGCGACTTCAACGGTGACGGTGACCCCGACCTTGCGGTCGCCGACCAGCTGACCGGCGCCATCCTGGTGCTGCGCGGCAGCACGGGCGGCAGCTTCACATCGCCCACCACCGTGGCCAGCGCGATTGGTCCCATTTCGGTCGCGGTGGGCGAGTTCAACGGGGACGGTGACCCCGACCTCGCGGTCGCCGACCAGTTCTCCGGCCGGGTGCTGGTGCTGCTCGGCAGCACGGGCGCCACCTTCACCGGGCCGACCACGGTCGCTTCTGGCTCCGACCCGGTGTCCGTCGCGGTGGGCGACTTCAACGGCGATGGCGACCCCGACCTCGCGGCCGCCGACCAGTCACCCGGCGAAGTCATGGTGCTACTCGGCGGTAGCGGTGGCACGTTCACCGGCCCGACCATCCTGACCTTGGACAGCGGCCTGTCCGCCGTCGCGGTGGCCGACTTCAACCTCGATGGGGATCCAGACCTCGCCGTCACCAACGTCAACCTGAGCCGCGTCTCGGTGCTTCGCGGCGACACCGGCGCCGCCTTCACCGCCCCGACCAACTTCACCGTCGGCAGCGGCCCGACCTCGGAAGCGGTGGACGACTTCAACGGCGACGGCAAACCGGACCTGACGGTCACCAATTTCAACAACGACAACGTCTCCGTGCTGTTGAACAGCACGGTCACCAACCGGGCTCCGGTCGCCACCGATGACGCGTACAGCACCGCCGAGGACACCATCCTGACCGTCGCCGCGCCCGGGGTGTTGACCAACGACAGCGACCCGGACGGTAACCCGCTGACCGCGGTGCTGGTCTCCGGGCCCAGCCAGGGCACCCTGACCCTGAACGGCAACGGCTCGTTCTCCTACACCCCGGCGACCGACTTCGCCGGCAGCGATTCCTTCAGCTACCGGGCCAGCGACGGCACGCTGACCTCCAACCCGGCCACCGTCACCATCAGTGTCACCGCGGTCAACGACGCGCCTACCGCAGCCGGCGAGGCTTACAGCACCGGCGAGGACACCGCCTTGACAGTGGCCCCGCCAGGGCTGCTCGCCAACGACACCGACCCCGACGGTGAACCGCTGACCGCTGTACTCGAGTCAGCGCCCAGCCACGGCGCCCTCACCCTCGACACCGACGGCTCGTTCACCTACACCCCGGCCGCGGACTTCACCGGCAGCGACTCGTTCACCTACCGGGCCAGCGACGGCACCCTGACCTCGAACCCGGCCAACGTCACACTCACGGTCACCGCGGTCAACGACGCCCCCACCGTGACGGTGACTGCCGGCGGGACCTGCGGCACCGACGACCGCTCGGGCACGATCAACCTGACCGTGGGCGATGTGGACAGCGCGGCGACGTCGCTTGCGCTCAGCGCCAGCTCCTCCAACTCGCTGCTGTTGCCCGATGCCAACGTCGTATTCGCCGGCGGCGCGGCCACCCGCACGGTGACCGTGCGCACCGTGTCCGGCCGCACCGGCACCGCGGTCGTGACCATCACCGTCAGCGATGGGCAGGCGACCAGCACATTCCTGCTCACAGTGCGGGCCGGCGGCAAGGGCGGTGACACCGTGACCGGAGACGGTGGTGTCGATCTGATCATGGGACAAGGCGGCAATGACACGCTCAGCGGCGCGGACGGCAACGACCTCCTGTGTGGGGGCGCCGGCAAGGACTTCCTCGCCGGCGGGCTCGGGGACGACACCCTCATCGGGGCGGGTGAAGACGACGTGCTCAACGGCGACGACGGCATCGACCTGCTCGACGGCGGCGCCGGCAAGGACACCCTCTCCGGCGGAGCCGGGGACGACACCCTCATCGGCGCCGGTCACGACGACCGCCTGACCGGTGGGCCGGGCGCCGACCGTTTCAGCGGCGGTCCCGGCAACGACAAGGCGACCGACTACACCGTCGCCGAGGGCGACACCACCGACGGCACGATCCCCTAGCCCGCTGCCGTGACAACCCCGTCCTCGCTGCCAGGCGGGATGACCTTGTGTTCAGGCGGTGTCCCGGTTCAGGGCGATGAGCCGGAACGCCTCGAGCGGCTCGGCCTTTCCCTTCAAGTCCAGCAGTCCGAGCGACTCGGTTTCCGCATCGGGCAACAGCGCCTTGGTGCCCGGACCTATCGCAACCCCGCCACCAGGCGCCTTCCCCTCGATGCGGGACGCCATGTTGACCGTGTCACCGATGACTGTGTGCGTCCGTCCGCCCACGGTTCCGAGCAGGCTGACCGATACCGGACCGCTGTTGATTCCGACCCGGAAACGCGGCCAGCCAGGGTGTGCCCGTGCGACCCGTGCCGTGGCCTCCTGGAGCGCCAACCCGGCCGAGGCTGCACGCCATGCGTGGTCGGGTTGGTCGCCTCGCTTGTTGAAGGTGACCATCAGAGCGTCCCCGATAATCCGGTCAACGTCTCCACCGAACTGTTCGACGACCGATGGCACGGCGACATCGAAGTAGGCATTGAGCATTGCGGTGACTTCGGCGGGCTCGTGGCCCTCCGAGAAGCTGGTAAAACCTTTGAGGTCGGCGAACAGCACGCTCATCGCCCGGTTGCCCGCGACGGTTTCACCCAGGTAGAGGTCGGCGAAGCGCTCTTCGTGCCACTGGATGCGTGCCCCCGCCGCCACGAGCACGAACGCAGCGAGCATCAGCAGGTGCCACGCCCACCATGAGAGGGCCCAGTTGCGCGCGAAAACGACGGCGACCATGGCCTCGGCGAGCAGTACAAACGCCGACATCATCGACAGCAGCATCAGCGACCGCCGCCGCCCCCAAAGCTGGAGGTAGCGGACGGCACTCACGCCGTAGAGCAGGATGGCGGGCACGGCGATGGCCGCGAGTAGGCCGTCGGCACGCTCGGGCACAGCCTCCTCGTGCAGCGGCGGCAGCTGGGCCAACGACACGACTGCCCACAGCACCATCAGCGCCAACAGTGCCACCCGCAGCCCACGGCCCAGCCGCATCGCACTCACCGCCCGACTGCCCGACAAGTCGACGCCTGACATCGCAGCCAGGACCGAGCCGAGCGCAATGCCGATCGGTGTGGCGACCACGAAGCCCGCGTTCGGGGTCTGCAGCAGCACACCTGGCGTGGCTAGCGCATGCAGCCCGAGAAACCCTGCCGCCGCCAAGAAGGCCAGTGACACGAGAAGCACCCGCGCGTCACCCCGGCGCAACGCAGCGACGCCGGTCCCGTATGCGAGTACGGCACTGATCGCCGCCGAGGCGAGCACGAGCCAGAAGTGTGCGGGGTGGTTCTCCCAGTGCACGTCGAGCTGGGGCCGGCGGAGCAGCAGGATCAAGCCGCACAACGGCAACAGGAGGACCACTGCTGCGGTGACCAGCAGGCGCGACGAGTGGATGAATCGCTGCTCAGCCACCGGATTCCTGCAGATGCTCGTGAAGCTGGGAGATGACGACTGAGCCCTCCCCTACTGCGGATGCCACGCGCTTCACCGACCCGCAACGGACGTCGCCCACGACGAACAGACCGGGCAGCGTGGTCTCGTACGGCCGTGGGGTTCGCTTCAGCCACCACAGATCGCTGGCTGCGGCATCGGATCCGGCGAGCACGAATCCGAACCTGTCCCGGCCGACTGATTCGGGCAACCAGTCGGTACAGGGCTCTGCGCCGATCATCACGAACAGCCCGTCCGCCTGCAGCGAATCCTCGGCGCCTGTCGTGTGGTCGCGCACGGTGACCTCTTCGAGGCGCCCGTCTCCCGTGCCGCCGACGACCTCGGCGGACGTGCGGACTACCACGTTGGGAGCCGACTCGATGGCCTCGATCAGGTAGGTCGACATACCTGCCGCCAGGTCGGAGCTGCGGACGACGAGTGTGACCCGTCCGCAGTAACGAGCCAGGTGAAGCACCGCCTGGCCCGCGGAGTTCCCTCCACCGACGACCACGGCGTCCAGTCCGGTCAGAGCATGGGCCTCGGAGACACTCGCACCGTAGTAGACCCCGGCGCCGGACAGACTCTCGAGCGCGGGCACCCCAAGCCGACGGTACGACACACCCGTGGCCAGCACGACGGTCCGTGCGGTGGCCTGCCCTATGCCACCGATCTCGGCGACGAAGCCCGTGTCCATGCGCTCGAGCCTCGTAATCTCTCGCATGAGCACGATGTGAGCCCCGAACACCCAAGCCTGCTGGTAACCGCGCTGGCCCAGCTCCGATCCGCTGATCCCGCGAGAGAAGCCGAGGTAGTTGCGGATGAGCGAGCTATTTCCCGCCTGTCCGCCGATGGAATCGCGTTCGACGACGAGCGTTCGCATCCCCTCCGAGGATGCGAACACAGCCGCAGCGAGTCCAGCGGGGCCCGCGCCGACCACCAGCACGTCGAAGTCACGGTTGTCCTGCGCCAGGGTGGTGTGCACCCCCCACGCCTCGGCGATCTCGGCATCCGTTGGGTCGTGCAGGACCGAGCCACCAACCGCGGGCATCCACACCAGCACCTCGGTGTCCGATGCGTCGTCTCCTATCTCGCGAAGCACCGCGTTCGCAAGGTCAGATCCTCGCTCCCGAAAAGCACTGGGAATCCCGTTGCGGTTTAGCAGACTGCGGATCGCGTGCCCGCGGGCCGCGCGCCGGTCCGCGACCACGACGACCTCGCGCAGGTTGGTGACGTCGCTGCGGGACCACTCTTGAACGAACTCCGCGATGGTGCGATGGAAGAGGTCGTCCGGTTCGATCCAAGGCTTGAGGACGTAGTAGCTGATGTCGCCGACGGCCATTGCCGCGAGTATGGCGCTGGCAGTATCGCGATGCGCCCAGGCCCCCCACTCGATGAGGAGGGCGCGCCCGGCGTCGGGGTGCAATGTTCTGGCGCGGGCCAGCAGCTCCCCCCGCTTCTGCGCGGGAAGCATGTGGTCGACGAGTACCACCGCAACACGTTGACCCAGAGTATGGGTGGCGTCGAGGAGCCGAATCGCGTCGTCCGCGGTGAGCTCGCCTCGGACCCGGAAGTCGCTGCCGAAGCTGCGTTGAAGCTCTCCCTCGATCCGGTCGAGCTGAGCCGGATCGACGTCCACAGCCAGCAGCAACGGCCTGGTCTGGCTGTTCGAAGAGGTTCGCGCCTTCCCTCCCATGTTGCGAGAGTAGGCGACACGAATGGCCTCGTAACCGCTGCTGCTGCGTTCACGACACGGCCGGTAGCCCGCGACAACGAGCTCCCGCGCCTGATCCAGTCATAGCACTGCATCATCTTTGCGCTCGAGACGGCGGCCTTCGGCGGATCCCGGCGACGGGGTTGAGGTCAGATGCATTGCCCTTGAGGCCGAGACGCCGGTGCTGCAAGAGATCGACCCGCCGCCTGCGAATGGGTCGAGTATCGCCGGGGGATCGCCGTCCGGGCTGCCGGCGTGTGGGATCCTGGCACGAGACGTGACCGGTTGAGCCCATGTCGAACGTCGTGGAACCAGGTCACCTCGCCGTTGGTGGAGTACTGCTTTCCACGGTGATCGTCGGACCTGGTGAGCAACAGCGAGCTTGTGGACAGTCTGGAATGGTGGAGCTGAGGGGACTCGAACCCCTGACCCCCTCCATGCCATGGAGGTGCGCTACCAGCTGCGCCACAGCCCCGGATCCCTGGTGGGAACTGCGGAAGTCTAGCGGTCTCCGATCCGGCCTCCCAAATTGCCCCACGCCCCATCGGTTCGTGC
>DASUYL010000017.1:0-6283 GCA_036377395.1 Jiangellaceae bacterium | reverse complement strand
CGCGTGACCGGTGATCTGCACGACGCGACGGTCTTCTACACCGTCTACGGCGACGACGCTGCACGGGCCGAGACCGCGGTGGCCCTCGACAGCGTCAAGGGCCTGCTCCGTTCCGAGGTCGGGCGGCAGACAGGTGTCCGGTTCACGCCGACGCTCACCTTCGTCGCCGACGCGGTTCCCGAGAACGCCGCCCACATCGACGATCTTTTGCGCAGGGCCCAGGAGTCCGACGCCGAGGTCGCACGCAACGCGGCCGGAGCGTCGTACGCGGGCGAGGCCGAGCCGTACCGGATGCCCGGCGACGACGTGGACGCCCGGGAGTGACCGGGACCGCACCCGACGGACTGGTCGTCGTCGACAAGCCGGCCGGCCTCACCTCGCACGACGTGGTGGCCCGCGTTCGGCGGCTGGCCGGTACCCGAAAGGTGGGACACGCCGGAACCCTCGACCCGATGGCCACCGGTGTGCTGGTCGTCGGCATGGGCCGTGCGACCCGCCTGCTCGGGTACCTGGCGCTCGGCGACAAGGCGTACGCCGCCACCATCCGGCTCGGTGCCGCCACCGTGACCGATGACGCCGAGGGCGAGACGGTCGGCGGCGCCGACGCGTCGGAGGTCACCGATCGCGCGCTCGCCGCGGAGGCGGCTGCTCTCACCGGCATGATCCGGCAGGTGCCCAGTGCCGTGTCCGCGGTCAAGGTCCGCGGGGTGCGGTCGTACGCCCGGGTCCGCTCCGGCGAGCAGGTGGAACTCAAGGCCCGGGCGGTCACCATCCGTCGCTTCGCCGTCGTGGCCGTGCGCCGCGCGGTTCCGTACGCGGACGTCGATGTCGAGGTCGAGTGCTCGTCCGGGACCTACGTCCGGGCGCTGGCGCGAGACCTGGGCGCAGCGATGGGCGTCGGGGGTCACCTCACGGCACTGCGTCGCACCAGGGTGGGGCCCTACGACCTCACGGCCGCCCGCACGCTCGACGACCTCGCCGTCGATCTTCGGCCCCTCTCTCTCGAGCAGGTGGCAGCAGCGGCGTTCCCTCGGCTCGACGTCGACGACGACACCGCCCGTCAGGCGGCCCACGGGACGCCGCTGCCGCGAACCGGCCTCGGGCCCGGGCCGGTGGCGGTGTTCGGCCCGGACGGGACGCTGCTCTCCCTGGTCGAGGACCGCGGTCCACGAGCCAAGCACCTCGCGGTGTTCGTCGGGTGAACCGCCGACGCTGCTCCGTCGTACGGATGCGATCCACCGCAGGCGGAAGGGACGACAGGTGACCGTCTGGCATTCGCCCGCCGAGGTGCCTGCCGACCTCGGATCGACGGTGGTGACGATCGGTGTCTTCGACGGCGTCCACCGCGGTCACCAGGTCGTCGTCGGGAGGGCGGCCGAGGCCGCCGCCGAGATCGGCCGACCGGTCGTTGCCGTCACCTTCGATCCCAACCCGATCGTCGTCGTTCGGCCCGAGGTCGCGCCGCCGTCGCTGCTGCCGGTGCCCGCGCGGGCCGCCCTACTGCGCGAGGCCGGTGCGGACCATGTGCTGGTGCTCCCGTTCGGTCGTGACCGATCGGAGCAGAGCGCCGAGGACTTCGTCGAGGACATCGTGGTGGGCCTGCTGGCCGCCCGGGTGGTCGTCGTCGGCACGGACTTCCGCTTCGGCCACCGCGCGGCCGGCGACGTGACCCTTCTCCAGCGGATGGGCCGCGAGCACGGTTTCCGCGTCGACGTCGTCGGCCCGGCCGGCGACGACAGGGTACGGCGGTGGTCGTCGACCGACATCCGCCGCTACTGCGCCGAAGGCGACGTCGCTGCCGCGGCCCAGGCGCTCGGGCGGCCGTTCCGGGTCGAAGGTGTCGTGGTCCGCGGGCACCGGCGGGGTCGGGCGATGGGCTTCCCGACCGCGAACGTGCCGGCCCGCGAGGGCGAGGTCGTCCCCGCCGACGGCGTCTACGCGGGGTGGCTCACGCGGCTGGACGAGAAGGACGCGCCGCGCTGGCCGGCGGCGATCTCGGTCGGCACGAACCCGACGTTCGACGGGGTGGAGCGCACGGTGGAGGCCTATGTCCTCGACCGCGACGACCTCGAACTGTACGGAGTTCCCGTCGCGGTCGACTTCGTCGGGCGGATCCGCGCCCAGGTGCGCTTCTCCGACGTCGACGAACTGGTCGCCAGGATGCACCGCGACGTCGACGAGGTCCGCGGCCTGCTGGCCCTCTGACCTGGCCGGTTGCGGTCGGCGGCGGCAGGCTCGATTACGTCTTGAGGTCACCTCGCTGGTAACCTGGCACCGCCGTCAGAACGGCCGCGGATCCAGAGAGCCCCGGAGAACTCGCCCGGGAGCGCCGCGCAACGAGATTCCGGTAAGGAGTTCCGTGTCGATCGACACTGCCACCAAGAAGAAGATCATGTCCGAGCACGGTCGCAGCGACGGCGACACGGGCTCGCCCGAGGTCCAGGTGGCGATGCTCACCCATCGCATCAACCACCTCACCGAGCACCTCAAGGTGCACAAGCACGACCACCACAGCCGCCGGGGTCTGCTGCTGCTCGTCGGCCAACGCCGGCGTCTGCTCAACTACTTGTCCACGAAGGACATCACCCGCTACCGCCAGCTGATCGAGAAGCTCGGCCTGCGCCGATGACGACCACGTCGTGGGAGCGGTCTCCCGTCCGGGAGGCCGCTCCTTCGGCATCCGACAACTGAACACGAACCCACAACCAACGGGGTGGCCCGCCGATCCGCCGGATCCCTACGGCCCGGTCCTCGGTAGTGGCTTCCGGGTCGTCCAGGCGACGCTCATGACCCGGGCGCTTCCATCGAAGACCGGCACCGATCGGGTGTCGATACCGGCGTCCACGCGATCTGCCCCGCCAACGCCCGAGGAGGGTGACCCCAGATGGGGCAGATCCAGGCTGACATCCACAGCAGCGAGGCCGTGATCGACAATGGTCGTTTCGGCACCCGCACGGTCCGATTCGAGACCGGGCAGTTCGCCCGCCAGGCCGCCGGTTCCGCTGTGGCCTACCTCGACGACGAGACCATGCTCCTCTCCGCCACGACCGTGTCGAAGCAACCCAAGGAGCACCTCGATTTCTTTCCGTTGACGATCGACGTCGAGGAGCGCATGTACGCAGCCGGGCGCATCCCCGGCTCGTTCTTCCGCCGTGAGGGCCGCCCGAGCGAGGAGGCCATTCTCACCTGTCGGCTCACCGATCGTCCGCTGCGCCCGTCGTTCGCCAAAGGGCTGCGCAACGAGATCCAGGTCGTCGTCACGGTCATGTCGCTGCACCCCGACCACCTCTACGACGTCGTCGCCATCAACGCGGCCTCGGCCTCGACCCAACTCGCCGGGCTGCCGTTCAGCGGCCCGGTCGGGGCGGTGCGGGTAGCGCTGATCGAGGACCAGTGGGTGGCGTTCCCGCACCACTCGCAGCTCGAGGAGGCAGTCTTCGACATGGTCGTCGCGGGCCGGGTCCTGCCCGACGGTGACGTTGCGATCATGATGGTGGAGGCCGAGTCCACGGCCGGCACCTGGAACCTGGTGCGCGCGGGCCGGACGGCGCCAACCGAGGAGGTCGTCGCCGAGGGCCTCGAGGCGGCGAAGCCGTTCATCACCGCGATATGCAAGGCGCAGCAGCGGCTCGCCCAGAGCGCCGCCAGGCAGACCGGTGAGTTCCCTATCTACGTCGACTTCACCGACGAGGTCTATGGGGCCGTCGAGACGGAGGCGGGCAGCGATCTGGCCGGCGCGCTGACCGTCGTCGAGAAGGCCGAGCGCGAGGCGCGGCTGGAGGAGATCAAGGACCGGATCAAGTCGGTGCTCGCCGACCGGTTCGAGGGCCGCGAGAAGGAGATCAGCGCCGCCTTCCGCTCGCTGACCAAGACGGTCGTGCGTGACCGGGTGCTGCGCGACAAGGTTCGCATCGACGGCCGCGGGCTCACCGAGATCCGGACGTTGTCCGCCGAGGTCGGCCCGGTGCCCCGGGCCCACGGCTCGGCGCTGTTCGAGCGCGGCGAGACCCAGATCCTCGGGGTCAGCACGCT
The DNA here is from genome assembly GCA_036377395.1 of Jiangellaceae bacterium. Taxonomy (GTDB): domain Bacteria; phylum Actinomycetota; class Actinomycetes; order Jiangellales; family Jiangellaceae; genus DASRTE01. The sequence goes on along the minus strand of DASUYL010000017.1, from coordinate 2,251 downwards.
GAACATGCTCAGCATGGAGCAGAAGCTCGACACCCTCTCGCCGGAGAAGTCGAAGCGCTACATGCACAACTACAACTTCCCGCCGTACTCGACCGGTGAGACCGGCCGCGTGGGGTCACCGAAGCGGCGCGAGATCGGCCACGGTGCGCTGGCCGAGCGCGCCCTGCTTCCCGTGCTGCCCACGCGCGAGGAGTTCCCGTACGCGATCCGTCAGGTGTCGGAGGCGCTGGGCTCCAACGGCTCCACGTCGATGGGCTCGGTCTGCGCGTCGACGATGTCGCTGCTCAACGCCGGCGTGCCGCTGCGCGCGCCGGTCGCCGGTATCGCGATGGGGCTGATCTCCGGGCAGGTCGACGGGCGGACCCACTACGTCACGCTCACCGACATCCTCGGCGCCGAGGACGCCTATGGCGACATGGACTTCAAGGTCGCGGGCACCCGGGAGTTCGTCACCGCCCTGCAGCTGGACACCAAGCTGGACGGCATCCCGGCCTCGGTGCTGGGTGCGGCGCTGCAGCAGGCGAAGCAGGCCAGGCTGACCATTCTCGACGTCATGGCGGAGGCCATCTCCGAGCCGGACGAGATGAGCCCGTACGCCCCTCGGATCATCACGATCAAGATCCCGGTGGACCAGATCGGAGCGGTGATCGGGCCGAAGGGCAAGATCATCAACCAGATCCAGGACGAGACGGGGGCACAGATCGCGATCGAGGACGACGGCACCATCTTCATCGGCGCCGAGGAAGGCCCTGCCGCGGAGGCGGCCCGCGCCCAGATCAACGCGATCGCCAACCCGACGATGCCGGAGGTCGGCGAGCGGTACCTGGGCACGGTGGTGAAGACGACGAGCTTCGGTGCGTTCGTGTCGCTGCTGCCCGGCAAGGACGGCCTCGTGCACATCTCGAAACTGCGCGCCCTGGCCGGCGGCAAGCGGGTCGAGAACGTTGACGACGTCGTCTCGGTCGGCCAGAAGATCCAGGTCGAGGTGGCCGACATCGACGACCGGGGCAAGCTCTCGCTCTCGCCGGTGATCGAGGAGCCCGCCGCGGCCACCGACCCGGTCGACGCCGTTTCGTGAGCCGCGCGGCACACACTCGCACGGTGCTGCGGGAGGGCGGTGGGGGCGTCGTCCGCCGGACCGTCCTCCCCGGCGGCCTTCGCATCGTCACCGAAGCCGTTCCGACGGTCCGTTCGGTGGCGTTCGGCGTCTGGGTGGGGGTCGGTTCGCGTGACGAGAAGGTGGCACAGGCCGGCGCAACCCACTACCTCGAGCACCTCCTGTTCAAAGGCACCCAGCGGCGTTCGGCCCTGGAGATCTCGGCCGCCATCGAGTCGGTCGGCGGCGAGGTGAACGCGTTCACCGCCAAGGAGTTCACCTGCTACTACGCGAGAGTGCTCGACGACGACCTCCCGCTTGCAGTCGACGTGATCTCCGATCTGGTGACGTCGTCGCTGGTCACGCCCGAGGACGTCGAGTCCGAGCGCAACGTCGTGCTGGAAGAGATCGCGATGCGCGACGACGATCCCTCCGATGCGGTCCACGAGCTCGCCGCCGAGCGATTATGGGGCTCGTCGCCACTGGGCCGGCCGATACTCGGCACGGTCGAGAGCATCGGATCGCTGTCGCGCACCGCCATCAACCGGTACTACCGGCGCCGGTACCGCCCCTCGTCGATCGTCATCGCCGCTGCCGGCAACCTCGACCACACCACACTGGTCCGGCTGGTGCGGCGCGCCTTCGACCGGGCCGGGTTCCTCGACGGCGACGCCGCACCCGAGGCGGCCCGCATCGGCGGCCGGGCACCGAGAGCCGGCTCGGGTGTCGCCGTCCTCGACCGGCCGATCGAGCAGGCCAACGTGGCCCTGGTCGCGCCCGGGCTCGCCCGGACCGACGAACGCCGGTTCGCGCTCGGGGTTCTCAACGTCGCGCTCGGCGGCGGCATGTCCTCGCGGCTGTTCCAGGAGATTCGCGAGAAGCGCGGTCTGGCGTACTCCGTATATTCGTACTCCGCCCAGTACGCCGACACCGGGTTGTTCGGCGTCTATGTCGGCTGCCAGCCCAGGAAGGTCGAACAGGTCCTCGCGCTGTGCCGCGAGGTCCTGACCGACATCGCCGAGGCCGGCATCACCGGCGACGAGCTCGGGCGGGGGAAAGGTCAACTTCGCGGCGGCCTCGTGCTCGGCCTCGAGGACACCGGCTCGCGCATGAGCCGGCTGGCGAAGGGTGAGCTCGTCTACGGCGAGCATCCCA
>DASUYL010000016.1:0-3271 GCA_036377395.1 Jiangellaceae bacterium | reverse complement strand
GCGTGGGACCTCGAGGCCGTCGGGCGCTCGTACGAGCGCTGGCTGGCCGACGCCCGGTCCCTGGTCGACACGCTGCCGGCCCGGCCCTCGGACGAGGACTCCTTCGCCGTGCGCAGCCAGTTGGTGCACGAGTGGCGCAAGTTCCTTTTCACCGATCCCGGCCTGCCCCGCACGCTCCTTCCGGACCACTGGCCCGGCGACGCGGCCGCCGAGTTCTTCGACCGACACACGGCCCGCCTCCTGCCTGCCGCCGCTCGGTTCGTCGACCACTGCCTGTCCGTCCAGTCCCGCCAGAACGGAGTCGCCCGGTGACCCCTCCGGTTCTCTATACCGTCGACGACGGGCTCGCCACGATCACGCTCAACCGTCCCGATCAGATGAACAGCCTCGACCTGCCCACCAAGCTCGCTCTGCGCGATCGGGTGCTCGATGCCGCCACCGACCGGGCCGTCCGAGCCGTTCTGCTGACCGGCTCGGGCCGGGCATTCTGCGTCGGGCAGGACCTCAGGGAGCACGCCGAGGCTCTCGCCCGCGACGACGCCGACCTGGGGGCGACCGTCCACGAGCACTACATCCCGATCGCGTCCGCGTTGGCGACCATGGACAAGCCGGTGGTGGCGGGAGTCAACGGCATCGCCGCAGGCGCAGGGGCAGCCTTCGCCTTCGCCTGCGACCTGCGAATCGTGGCCTCCGGCGCCAAGTTCGCCCTGGCCTTCGCCGGCATCGGGCTGTCCTGCGACTCCGGATCGTCGTGGACGCTCCCCCGCCTGGTGGGCTGGGCGCGGGCGCGTGAGCTGCTGCTGCTACCACGCACGGTGACCGCGGACGAGGCACTCGAGATAGGGCTGGCCACCGAGGTCGTGGCCGACGGCGACGTCCTCGACCGCGCGACCGCGCTGACGAGGCAACTGGCCGCGGGCCCCACGGTGGCCTACGGTGCGATCCGGCGGGCGCTGTCGTACTCGGCGACGCGCGAGCTCGAGGATGCACTGTCCTTCGAGGCAGAACTCATGCGGCTCACCGGCGCGACCGGCGACCACCGCGGCGCCGTGACGGCGTTCCTGGCCAAGGAGCGCCCGATCTTCCACGGCCGATGAGTGGCCTGCTACGGGGTCCGGACGGGCGCTCCCGATGTCCCTGGGCACTGGGCACACCCGACTACCTCGCCTACCACGACGACGAGTGGGGGCGCCCGGTCCACGGGGACGGCGCCTTGTACGAGCGGCTGACGCTCGAGGCCTTCCAGTCCGGCCTGTCCTGGCTGACCATCCTCCGCAAGCGTGACGGGTTCCGGCGGGCCTTCGCGGGTTTCGACCCCGACGCCGTGGCCGGCTACGACGACGCGGACACCGCACGGCTGCTGGCCGACTCGGGAATCGTCCGCAACCGGGTCAAGATCGCAGCCGCAGTCACCAACGCGCGGGCCCTGGTTGCCCTACGGACTGCGAACGGTGACGGGGCGCTGGATCGGCTGGTCTGGTCGCATGCCCCCGGTCCCCGCCAGGCACCGGTCACGCTCGGCGATGTCCCGTCGTCCACGCCCGAGTCGGTCGCGCTGGCCAAGGCGTTGAAGGCCCACGGGTTCGTCTTCGTCGGACCCACCACCGCGTACGCCACCATGCAGGCCGGCGGCCTCGTCGACGACCACCTCGCCGGATGCATCGCCCGGCGCGACGCCAGCACGCTTCCGATCAGCTGAGGCTGGCCGCGAACCGGCGCAGGGCCGCCGCCAGTCCGGCCCGGGCAAGCGGTCGAACCAGCGGCCAGGCGGCCCGGCCCACGACCCCGTACGGGAGGTCGAGGCGCTCCTCCCACACCACCCGGCACCGGTGCGCACCCACCGGCTCCACCACGAACGACCCGGGTCCGTGCACCATCCGCCCGGTGTGCATGACCTCGCACCGCCGCGGCGGGTCCCACCGCGTCACGGTCATCGTGTCGACGAAGCCGACGGGGCCGAGTCCGGTTCGGGCCGTGATCACACCGCCGACCCGGTGCCCGTTCGCCGAGCTGACCCGGGTGGCCGGCATCCAGCGCCCCTGGCCCTCCCAATCGGTCAGTCGTGACCAGACGTGGTCGGCGTCACCCGCCACGACGCGTTCGACGCGCAGATCGGCGCTCACTCGACGGCACCGCCGAGCGGCGGGGGGTGGTGACCGGTCCGATCGCGCTCTTGGAGCGCGGCGATACGGTCGTCGCGCGAGGCGATCTCCCGCCCGAGCCGGTCGAGGACGTCGTCGACCTGGTCCATCCGGTATCCGCGCAGCCCGACCGCGAACCGCACGGCCTCGACATCAGCGGGTGAGACCGGCCCGTCGGGCAGCCAGGGCACCACGATGTCGCGTTCGGCTGCGTCGAGGCCATCCCCGCGGCCGGAGGCGACAACGGCCACGGCGAAGACGACGACGACGATGACCACCACGAACACCACCAGCACGGCGAACCTCCCATCGGTGTCGGTTCCCGATCGTGTCACGCTGTGGCTCCACCCGGCGTATCCGGAGGCACGCGTGACCCTACGGCTGGGTACCAGAGACTTCAGCGCGGGCGAGTTCGCCGTCATGGCCATCGTCAACCGGACGCCGGACTCGTTCTACGACCGCGGAGCGACCTTCGATCTCGATTCGGCGCTGCACCGGGTGGACACGGTGGCGGCAGAGGGTGCCGAGATCGTCGACATCGGCGGGCTCAGAGCCGGTCACGGTTCCGCGGTCTCCGAGGAGGAGGAGATCGACCGGACTGCAGGCCTGGTCGCCGCCGTGCGGGAGCGCCATCCGGATCTCGCGATCAGCATCGACACCCATCGCGCCGTGGTCGCCGACGCCGCCTGCGCGGCCGGTGCCCACCTGGTCAACGACACGTGGGCGGGCGCCGATCCCGACGTCGCGGCCGTCGCGGCGCGCTGGGGCGTCGGCCTGGTGTGCAGCCATACCGGTGGACTACGGCCGCGTACCGATCCGCACCGGGTCGCGTACCGCGACGTCGTCTCAGACGTGATCGCCGCAACCACGGACCTCGCCGAGAAGGCGGTCGCTGCGGGGGTACGCCGCGACGGCATCCTGGTCGACCCGACTCACGACTTCGGAAAGAACACCCGTCACTCACTCGAGCTGACCCGGCGCCTCGACCTGGTGGTCGCGACCGGCTGGCCGGTGCTGGTGAGCCTGTCCCGCAAGGACTTCGTCGGTGAGACGCTGGGCCTGCCCCCGTCCGCCCGGCTACCCGGCACGCTCGCCGCCACCGCCGTGTCGGCATGGGCGGGCGCGAGGGT
>DASUYL010000015.1:0-12690 GCA_036377395.1 Jiangellaceae bacterium | reverse complement strand
GATCTTGACGGCGACGTCGCGGCCGTCGCGCCAGACCGCCCGGTGAACCTGTCCGATCGAGGCCGCCGCGGCCGGGACGTCGTCGAACTCGCGGAACCTCCGTCGCCAGTGCGACCCGAACTCCTGCCTGAGCACGCCGTGGACCACCCTGGCCGACATCGGCGGGGCCGCTTCCTGGAGCTTGGTGAGCGAGGCGCGGTAGGGCCGGGCGAGTTCCTCGGGCAGCGCTGCTTCGAAGATCGACATCGCCTGTCCGAACTTCATCGCGCCGCCCTTGAGCTCGCCGAGCACCTTGAAGATCTGCTCGGCGGTGCGCTGCTGGAGCTCCGCGGCCACCGCCTCCGCCGGACGCCCGCCGAGGCGCTTGCCGAGCCCGATCGTCGCGCGCCCCGCGATCCCCAGCGGAAGGGTGGCGAGTTTCGCGGTGCGCGTCACGGCCTTGCGCGGCAGGTCGGTCACGGACGCCATTGTCCCGTGCCCGCCGGTCGCCCGCACGGCAGATACCCTGGGCCGGGTGAAGCCGGCGGCCGTGGGCGTGGCGGCCGCGGTCGGCCTGGGGGCGGCCGTCGCCGTGCTCGTCGGCGTGAGCCTGGCCGGTGATCCTGGGGAGGAGGCGACCGAAGGTCTCCCGACGGCGGGCGCGTCGGCCACCGACCCCGGTGAGGATGCGACCATGGGCGGCCCACCCGACTGCCCCGCGCTCGACCCGCCGGCCGTCGCCGGTGCCGGCCCGCAGGTCGTGCCCGAGTCGGCCGGTCCGGAGCCCGCCGCGTACACCGTCGAGGTGATCGACCGCATCCCGCACGACGAGACGGCCTTCACCCAGGGCCTGATCCACGCCGACGGCCTTATGTACGAGGGCACCGGGTTGTACGGCGAATCCCAGGTCCGCCTGCTCGAGGCGGACACCGGCGATTTGCTCGCCGAGGAATCGGTCGACGCGTCCCTGTTCGGAGAAGGGGTGGCGGGCCACACCGGCCGCCTCTACCAACTCACCTGGCGGGAGGGGCAGGTGCTCGTCCGGGACCGGTGCACGCTGGCCGAGACCGGACGGATGAGCTACGAGGGGGAGGGCTGGGGCCTGACCGGGGACGGCTCGGCGCTGTGGCGGAGCGACGGCACCGACACCCTGTCCGCCCACGACCCGGACGGCTTCGCGGTCACCGCGACGGTGGACGTCGTCGACCGCGGCACGCCGGTGAGAAGGCTCAACGAGCTCGAGCTGGTCGACGGTCAGATCCTGGCCAACGTGTGGCACACGCCGTGGATCGCCCGCATCGACCCTCGCTCGGGCCAGGTCACCGGGTGGATCGACGGGTCTCCGCTGGTCGAGGAGATCGGCGCGACAGACCCGGAGGCCGTGCTCAACGGCATCGCCGTGGACGCCGCGTCCGGCCGCCTGTGGCTGACCGGCAAGCGCTGGCCGACCATGTTCGAGGTCCGGGTGGTACCTGCGGCCGGACTACCGTTGCCCGGCGCCGCGGGGTGAGACGGACCTCATGCCGGCCAGGTGCAGCCGCACGCCGGATGCGGCCGCCAGCTGCGCCGACGCGGCAGTCCGTCGGGCAGGCGGATCTCGATCGTCCCGTCGGCCGTCGTGGGCACGAAGCCGTCCACGTGTGACAGTGCCTGCTGTGCCGCCAGGGCGCCGGCCAACGCGGCGAGCGCGACGTCACAGGCGGGCGAGGCGGGCGGATCGCGCTCGACCTGCGCCAGGATGCGAGGCCACGCCGGGTCGCGATCAGTTCGGTGCAGGTCGTGGCAGCGCAGGCACGACGTCCGGCCCGGAACGACCAGCGGCCCGATGATCCCGGTCGTCTCGACCACACGAACGACCAGGTGCGCGACGCCGGCGCGGACGAGGGCGGCGGCGTCGTCGCGCCCGGTGCCACGAGTGGGGGCCAGTACCACGATGTCCGGCGCCTGAGCGGAGTCGTCGCCACCGGGCAGTACCGACTCGAGCGCCGGCCCGCGCGGACGTCCCACGTCGTCCGTAACGAGCCCGCCCGGTGACACGTCGGCTGCGCTCGCACGGACCGGATCGTCCACCGTGACCCGCGCGATGCCGGCCGCGCCGAGCAGCCGCGCGAGCGTGGCGCCCACGCGACCTGCCCCGCGCACCTCCACGTGAGCTCGACGGCGAGCCCGGAAGGCGGCCGCTCCCGCGTCCGCGGACCGGTTCAGCAGGCCGAGACTGGCCTTGTCGGGCGCCAGCCGGTCGCCGGGATGGTCCGCGGTCGCCCGGTCGGCGTCGACGAGCACGCCCGCGGTGCGCAGCAGCCGGATCAGTCGGTCGGCCGTCGCCGGGTCGCCGCCGGCTCGGCTGGCCGTGTCGCGCAAGGCCCGCTCGTCGCTGACGCCGTCGATGGCGTTGAGCAGCAGCGTGTCGACCGGTCCGAGCCCGCCGAGGGCGACCGCACGGGCCGGATCGAGGCCGATCTGGACGGTTGCCGGATCGCGCCAGGCTCGGACGAGCGCGGGGTGGACGAGCGGGCGCACGGGCGACCTCCCCACCTGATGTGTACCCGACGCATCCTGCCCGCCGGCACAGGTCCGGACTCGGCCGTCCACAGGGCGGCTCGGACGCGGTGAAGGGCGGTCACCGTACGTGACGGTGCCGCCCCTCCGCCAGAGATACGCCAGGGTGTCAGGCCCTGCCGAGGATCCGATTGAGGTTGGTCGAACACACCGGACAGACGGCCTTCGCCATGCGGGTGCCCTTGTCGTTGACGACGACGTTGCCGGTTGCCTCGCGCTTCGCCTTGCACTTCACGCAGTAGAACTCGCCCGAGTAGGTCTCGGTGTCGGTCTCAGCCACAGTGGCCTCCTGTCTTGTGGTGCTGCCGGAAACGGTCCTGGTTTTCCCCAGTACCCGCTCGCGTCGGCCGCCACCCTACGGCAGCACGGCCGGGTGCTGAGGTCGGCCCCTCACTGCGGAATGGGCGATTTCGGTACGAAGCACCTGAACGGACCACCGGCCGTCCGGCTGCCTCGGCTGCAGGGTTGTCGAGGCGGCCGTCCGGCCGGCATCACGGCGGGTTCCCCCCAGCCCGGTCGTCGCGGCCCGCACGCCTTCCCCGTGCATGCGACCGGCCGTCGTGACGAGGGGCCCGTCGCAGGCGACCGTAGGACCGGCGACCCGACCGGGTCAACGGGAACCGGAAGCATCCGTCCACTGCCTGTGGAAAACATTGTGGAAGACCTGTGTACCGCTCGGGCTGGAGCTGTGGATCAATGGTGGAACCGCTGTTGACGGCGGGTGAATACGGACATGCGTCGACGACGGTGGCCTGGGCGGACACCGTCCACGGGGTGTGGACAAGAAGTTCTTCGTCGGTGTCGGCGGGTAGCGTGCGGCCATGGAAGAGCCCGCCGTCGAGGTGCGCCGCTCGCAACGCCGGCGGCGCACCGTGACCGCCTACCGCGAGGGCGGCCGCGTCGTGGTGTGCCTGCCGGCCAGGTTCAGCAAGGCCGAGGAGCGGCGCTGGGTCGACACGATGCTCGAACGCCTGGCCGCCAGGGAACGGCGTCGGACGCCCAGCGACTCCCGCCTGCTGGTCCGGTCGCGCGAACTGTCCCGTCGTCATCTCGATGCTCGCGCCGAGCCCGCTTCCGTGCGCTGGTCCGGCGACCAGAACACCCGATGGGGGTCGTGTACGCCGGCCGACGGCTCGATTCGGGTCTCCGACCGCCTCAAAGGCGTCCCGGGCTGGGTGCTCGACTACGTCCTGGTCCACGAGTTGGCCCATTTGCTGGTCGTCGACCACGGGCCGGCGTTCTGGGCGCTGGTCGACCGGTATCCGCGCGCGGAGCGTGCCCGCGGCTTCCTCGACGGGCTCGGCCACGCGGAAGGGCTGTCGGCGGCCGATCTCTAACCCGGCGTGCTCCGGAGCGCGGCGACGATCAGCTCCTCGACGTCGGCCGGTTCGGGCAGTGCGTCGCAACGGAACCAGGCGACGTCGACGGTCTCCGCGCTGGGCCGGGTCATCGCCTTCGGCGGTGCGATCGCCAGGAACTGGACGTCGAGGTGGTGGTCGACCACACCGGGCCGACACGGCGCGCCGTGCCGGTCCAGGCGCACCGGCGCCGCCGAGAGCAGCAGTCCCTCAATGCCGGTCTCCTCCGTCACCTCGCGCAGAGCGGCAGCAACCAGGCTCGGGTCATCGGGCTCGCAGTGCCCACCCGGCTGCAGCCACAGCCCGGCCTTCGCGTGCAAAACGAGCAGCACCTCGTCGTGACGCTCCGACAAGACCAGCGCACTCGCAGTGAGGTGCGCGGGCGCGCACGACCGCCAGACACCGTCGTCGTGCGCGGCCAGGTGGTCGAGGAAGTCGAGGCGCAACGCCTCCTGTGCCGCGTCGGGCGCCTGCCATGCCTGGAGGGTGTGGACCGCGTCGGCGTGCAGGCTCATCCGCCCGGGGTCTCGGCGGACGCTGTGCCACCCCCGCTTTCGCCGTCGGTGTCGTCCAGGGCGGAGACGTCCAGCTCGTCACGGTCGAGGAAGGACGCGGGGTCGACCAAGTCGTCGGTCGTCGGCATCAGGTCCGGGTGTGCCCACACGGCGTCGCGCCCGTTCACGCCGCGCGCCTCGCGGACGGCGGTCCAGAATGCCGACGCCTCCCGGAGCCGTCGAGGCCTCAGTTCGAGTCCGACGAGTGTCGCGAACGTCTGCTCCGCCGGTCCACCGGTGGCTCGGCGACGGCGGACCATCTCGCGTAACGGTGCGGCCGACGGCAGTCGCCTCTCCGTCGCCTGGGTGACGACGTCGTCGACCCATCCCTCGACCAGTGCCAGGGCCAGCTCGAGCCGCTCGAGCGCGGCCTTCTGCTCCGGCGTCGTCGGCAGGTCGAACAGGCCACCCTCCAGGGCTGCCTGGATCGCCTCCGGGCGCTGTGGGTCGAGCTCGCGCAGCGACGACTCGATCCGGTCGGTGTCGACGGTGACGTGACGTGCGTACTCCTCGACCAGCGAGAGCAGGTGGGGCCGCAGCCACGTCGCATGAGCGAACAGCCGCAGGTGCGCTGCCTCGCGCAGGGCGACGTACACGGCGACGTCGCGCTCGTCGATGCCGAGGCCCTCGCCGAAGGCCCGGACGTTGGCCGGCAGAAGGGCGGCGTGGCCCTCGGCGAGCGGGAGGCCGACCTCGGTCGAGCTCAGGACCTCGCCGGCGAGCTGGCCGATGGCCTGACCGACCTGTGCTCCCCACATCGAGACGCCGACCTGCTGCATGATCCCCACAAGTGGGCCCGCCGCCTGAGCCATCTCCGGCGGCAGCGCCTTGCTCATCGCCTCGGACACGCGAGCGGCGACCGGCTCGACCAGGCCGTGCCACGCCGCCTGGGTGCCCTCGACCCATTCCGCCCGGCTCCAGGTACGCGGCGAGCCACCGGTCGCGGGGAACGAGGTCGCGTCGTCGAGCCAGGTGTCGGCGAGGCGGAACGCCTCCTCGGCGGTCCGCCGCTCGACCCCGCTCACCGACCGGTCGCCGGCGGCCGCGACGACCTGCCGGGCCGACTGGTTGGCCAGATCCCAGTTGACCGGACCGCCCTTCCAGGACAGCATCCGGCCCAGCTGCTGGAGCATGGCCCCCAGGTCGGGTGTGCCCGATCCGCCGGTACCCAGGGCGCCGAACAGCTGCGCGAACGGGTCGGCCGGCTCGCCTTCGCCGGGAACCCCGCCTTTCTCGCTTCCGGAGCGCTGCTCCGGAAGGCCTTCTCCCTCGTTCTGCCGTGCGTCACCGGAGTCGTCCGGGTCGTCGCCGGGACGGAAGCCGAACGGGACGTCGCTCATCAGATGACCTCGGGCAGGATGGGAAGCGGTGCGGAGCGCCTCATGCGTTCCACGGTAGCGGCAGGAGGATCCGTGGTGGGCAGGCGGCGGGGCGGGGTTCGCGCTCGGCGCAACGGGTCGTCCGACCTGGTCGTGGGCGTCGTCGGCGCCGCCTCCGGGGTCGGCCGTGCCCTGGTGGCCCGCCTGGCCCGCAGGCCGGACCTGCGCCGAGTCGTCGCGGTCGACGAGGTGCGCGGTGACGTCGAAGGCGTCAGCTGGCGGGTGCTCGACATCACCGATCCTTCACTGGTGACGCGGCTGACGGGGTGCGACGTCGTCGTCCACGCCGCGCTCGACATCGACGTCACGGACGACATCCCGGCCCGCTCACGCCATAACCTCCGCGTCACGCAGACGGTGCTCACAGCGTCGGCGGCCGCCAATGTCCGCCGCGTCGTCGTCGTCACCAGCGCGATGGTGTACGGCGCGCTGCCCGACAACCCGGTGCCGTTGCCCGAGGACGCACCGCTGCGAGCGACAGCCGACCGGGCACTCATCAGCGATCTGCTCGAAGCCGAGGAGTTGTGCGCGCGGTCGCCACGGTCGCACCCCGGGACCGCTGTGACCGTGGTCCGTCCGGCGGCGATGGCCGGACCTGGCATCGACACCGTGCTGACTCGCCACTTCGAGTCGCCCCGACTGCTGGTCGTCCGCGGAAGCACGCCGGCGTGGCAGTTCTGCCACGTGGACGACCTGGCCGCCGCCCTCGAGACCGCGGTGCTCGGTGGGCTGGACGGCCCGCTCACGGTGGGGTGTGACGGCTGGCTCGACCGATCGGAGGTCGAGGCATTGTCCGGCAAGGCCGGCATCGAGCTGCCCGCGTCGTTCGCGTTCGGGACGGCCGAGCGGCTGCACCGCCTCGGCGTGACGCCGGCCCCCGCCAGCGAGCTCCACTACGTGACCCATCCCTGGGTGATCCCGTCGACACGGTTGCGAGCGGCCGGATGGCGTCCGTCCTTCGACAACGCCATGGCACTCGAGGCCGTGCTCGATGAGGTCGACGGCCGCCACGCGGTCGCGTCGCGGCGGATCGGCCGGCGGGAGACGGCCGGCATCGGAGCGGCGGGGGCCACGGTCGCGGTGCTGGGTACGGCCGCCGTCGTCCGGCGGGCACGCCGACGGCGCCGCTCCTGACGCGGGCCGGTGAGGAGGTAGGTTCGCGCCGTGGAGGTCGTCCGGCTGCTCGCCATGCGTGACGAGCCACTGTCTGTCGACGAGGTGCTTGCGGCGGTCAGCGACCCGGGGGCCGGCGGGACCTGCGTGTTCGTCGGCACGGTGCGCGACGTCGACGGCGGCCGCGGCGTGCACGAGCTCGACTACACGGCCCATCCCTCCGTCGACGGCGTGTTGCGCGACGTGGCCGCCGACGTGACGGGAGCCGTCCCGATCACGGCGCTGGCGGCCGTCCACCGGGTCGGCGACCTGGCAGTCGGCGACATCGCGGTGGTGGTTGCGGCCTCGGCGCCGCACCGGGGTGAGGCGTTCGACGCGTGTCGACGGATGATCGACGAGCTCAAGAAGCGCGTCCCGATCTGGAAGCACCAACTCTTCGACGACGGCACGGAGGAATGGGTCGGCTCCCCGTAGCAGCGGGCCGGACCGTCGCCTCGGAGGCCCGGGCAGCGACGACGTAGGCTGGTCCGGCCGCCGTCGGCGCGCGCATCCGCGCCAGCAGACCAGTAAGGAACCGCCGTCCGCATGTCCCGCCGTTCCTCGACGTTTGCCGTCGCCGGCGCTCTGCTCGTCGCGCTCGTCGCGGTTGCCGCGCTGCTTCCGGTGCCATACGTCGTGTACTCGCCCGGACCGCTCGAGGACACCCTCGGCGAGTGGGAGGGTGAGCCGGTCATCGAGATCGACGGTGCGGAGACATTCCCGACCGAGGGCATCCTCGACCTCACCACCGTCGGGGTCACGCCCGCCGACCGGAAGCTCGACCTGCTCAGCGCGCTACAGGCCTGGGTCGACCCCGATCGTGCGGTCCTTCCGCGTGAGCTCGTGTATCCGGAGGGCGTCACCGCCGAGGAGTCGCGGGAGGCGAATGCCCAGATGCTCGAGCGGTCGCAGGAGTCCGCGCGGGTCGCTGCCCTGCGTGAGCTCGGCTACGAAGTGCCCGAGGTCGTCGTCGTCGACTCGGTTCTCGACGGTGCCCCCGCCGACGGTGTGCTCGTGCCGGGCGACGTGGTGATCTCGGTCGACGGTACGACGATCGGCACCCCCCAGGACGTCGTCGCCGCGGTCACCGCCCACGATCCCGGCGAGACGGTCGAGTTCGTCGTCGAGCGTGACGGCGAGCAGCGGACGGAGCAGGTGGGTAGTGAGGCGGCCGAGGACGACGGCAGGACGATCGTCGGGTTCAGCCCGTCGGTCGGCTACGACTTCCCGGTCCAGATCGACGTCAACATCGACGACCGTATCGGCGGCCCGAGCGCAGGCATGATCTTCGCGTTGGCGATCTACGACACGCTGACGCCGGGGAGTCTGCTCGGGGGGCTGCACGTAGCAGGTACGGGCGAGATCACGGCGGACGGTGAGGTCGGGCCGATCGGCGGCATCCCGCAGAAGATCGCGGCGGCGTCCGAGGAGGGTGTCTCGCTGTTCCTCGCTCCCGCCGCCAACTGCGATGAGGCCGTCGCCGCGGACAGCGGGGACATGCAGGTGGTCCGGATCGAGACGCTGGACGACGCGATCTCGGCCGTCGAGGCGGCTGCGTCCGGCCAGGCCGACTCGCTTCCCTCCTGCGCCGCCTGACCGTTGATCACGTCCACCATGCTCATGGACCGTTCACGAGGGTCCGGCGCCTGGTGAACGGTCCGCCAGGGTGGTGAACGTGATCAACGGTCAGGCGGCGAAGGTGGCGGCGAGGGCCTCGGCGAGCTCGGGAGCAAGCTCCGGGTCCCGGACCAGGTCGCGGTCGTCCTCGTGCCCCCGGACGCGGAGCAGCGACGAGCGGGCGCCGTCGCGCAGCACGCCGACCACGATCCGGACCTCGGCCCGGTCCGGATGGCTCGCCGCCCACCGGGCCGCGGCCGCGGCGTCGTCGGGCATGCCGTCCTCGGCGGTCGGCGGAAGCACGATCCGCTCCAGCGCGAGCGCGCAGCCGACCACGGTGCCGGGCCACACGATCGTGGCCAGCACGTCCTCGAGCGCCTGGGCAGGCAGTTCCTGCTCGACAGGGGTGAGGCTGTCCGCCGGCGGGGCGTCGGCGTCGACACCGAGCCGATCGGCCAGACCGGGCTCGAGCGTGACCAGGTCGTCGGTCGGGGCCAGAGCGTAGAGGCGGGCGGGCTGATCCCAGCCACCGTCGGCGACGTGCCGTTCGATCTCGGCGACGGCGCGTGCGAGCGGCGAGTGGCCGGAGGTCATGCTCGAATCGTTGCACGGCCGACGTACGCGCCGCCCCGGCGGTGAGATAGTTTCGCAGGAGTGAGCCAGGACATCCCACGCCCCGCACAGCCGTTCCGTGCGCGCGGGGCGACGAAGCGACGCAGCAGGGCGCTCGTCCCCACGCTGATCGTGCTCGCTGTGCTGGCGGTCCTGTACGGCGTCGCGACGGCGTTCTGGACCGAACGGCTCTGGTTCGAGTCGGTCGACTTCACCAGGGTCTTCACCACCAAGCTCCTGACCGAGACGGCCCTGTTCCTGGTGTTCGCGCTGCTCATGGCGGCCTCGGTCGCAGTCAACGCCGTGCTGGCGTACCGGCTGCGTCCGCGATACCGGCCGGCGAGCGTCGAGCAGCAGAGCCTCGACCGCTACCGCGACGCCATCGACCCGGTCCGGCGCTGGGTCGTGATCGGGGCGGCGCTCCTGCTGGGCCTGATGGCCGGCGGCAGCGCCGCCGGCCAGTGGCAGACGTTCCTGCTGTGGCGCAATGGGGGCACGTTCGGCGAGGTCGACGTGCAGTTCGAGCGTGACCTCGGGTTCTACGCGTTCGACTACCCGTGGTGGCGGTTTCTCCTGAGCTTCGGCTTCGCCGTCGTCGTTCTCGGACTCGTGGCGGCAGCCGTCACGCATTACGTCTACGGCGGCATCCGGCTGCAGACTCCCGGCCAGAAGGTGACGCCGGCCGCGCAGGTCCACCTGTCGGTGCTCATCGGGTTGTTCGTCCTGCTCAAGGCCGTCGCGTACTTCATGGACCGCTTCGGCATTCTCCTCGACGACGACGGCCTGATCACGGGCGCGACGTACACGGATGTCAAGGCGTTGCTGCCCGCGAAGATGATCCTGATCTTCATCGCGCTGATCTGCGCGGTTCTCTTCTTCGTCAACGTGTGGCGGCGGTCGTGGACGCTACCCGGAATCGGTCTCGGCCTGCTGGTGGTGTGCGCGGTGCTGCTCGGGGGGCTGTGGCCGTTCCTGGTCCAGCAGTTCCAGGTGCGGCCCAACGAGCCCGACCGCGAGGCCCCGTACATCGAGCGCAACATCGCTGCCACGCGCGAGGCCTACGGCGTCAGCGACGTCGATCCCGAGGAGTACCGGGCCACGACGGAGGTCGTGGCCGGCCAGCTCAGCGAGGACTCGGAGACGGTTCCCGGTATCCGCCTGCTCGATCCCAACGTCGTGCCGCTGGCTTTCCAGCAACTCCAGCAGGTGCGCGGCTTCTACGTGTTCTCCGACCCGCTCGACGTGGACAGATACGAGGTCGAGGGCGAGAACCGCGACGTGGTCGTCGCCGTGCGCGACGTCGACCTGACCGGCATCCCAGAAGGCCAACAGAACTGGAACAACGAGCACACCGTCTACACCCATGGGTTCGGGTTCGTGGCTGCGTACGGGAACACCCGCGCGGCCAACGGCTCACCGTCCTGGGCGGAGGAGGACATCCCGCCAACCGGCGTGCTCGGCGACTACGAGCCTCGCATCTACTTCGGAGAGAGCTCGCCCGAGTACTCGATCGTCGGTGCACCGGAGGACTCCACGCCGGTCGAGTTCGACATCCCGGAGGACCCGGACGCGGGCGGGCAGCAGCGCAACAACACCTACGACGGCGAGGGTGGCGTCCCGATCGGGTCGTTCCTGAACCGGTTGCTCTACGCGACCAAGTTCCAGGAGGGCAACATCCTGCTCACCGGGCGGATCAACGAGGAGTCGACGATCCTCTACGACCGCCACCCCAGGGAGCGGCTGGAGAAGGTCGCCCCGTGGCTGAGGGTCGACGGCAACCCGTTCCCCGCAGTGGTCGACGGCCGGATCGTCTGGATCCTCGACGGGTACACCACGCTCGACTCGTACCCGTATTCGCAGCGGATCTCGTTGGAGGAAGCGACCAGCGACTCCCGGACGGTGCGCCAGGCCGTCGTCGCACAGCCGCAGGACAACGTCAACTACGTCCGCAACTCGGTCAAGGCGGTCGTCGACGCGTTCGACGGAACCGTGACCATGTACGAGTGGGACGAGGACGACCCGGTCCTCGCCGCTTGGCGCGAGGCGTTCCCGGGAACGGTCGAGGACCGCTCCGAGATCCCGGACGAGCTGATGGCGCATCTGCGCTACCCGGAGGACCTGTTCAAGATCCAGCGCTCTTTGCTGGCGGCCTACCACGTCACGGAACCGGGGCTGTTCTACGGGGGCCAGGACCGATGGATCGTCCCGAACGACCCGACAGTCGCCCCACAGGAGGACTTCCAGCCGCCGTACTACCAGACCATCCAGATGCCGGGCGCGGACCAGCCGCACTTCTCGCTGACGACGACGTACGTGCCGCAGAACCGCCAGAACCTGGCCGGGTTCATGGCCGTGAACGCCGACGCCCGAAGTGAGGACTACGGGACCCTCCGGATCCTTCGACTACCCGGCAACACCCAGATCGCCGGACCGGGTCAAGTGGCCAACGACTTCGAAACCGACCCCGAAGTCGCGCGCGAGCTGTCACTGCTTCGCCAGGGCGATGCGCAGACAGTGGAGGGGAACCTGCTGACGCTTCCGGTCGGCGGCGGGTTGCTCTACGTGCAGCCGATCTATGTCCAACGGGCCTCCGGCGACGCCGCCTATCCCTTGCTGCAACGGATCCTGGTGTCCTTCGGCGACCGGATCGGTTACGCGGGGACGCTGCAAGAGGCGCTGGACCAGATCTTCCAGGGTGAATCGGGTGCGGACACCGGTGAGGAGCCCGGTACGCCGCCGACCGATGAGACACCGCCACCGGAGGAGACGCCGCCTCCCGAGGAGACGCCGCCACCGGTGGAGGAGCCGGCCGGGGACCTGGAAGCGGCGATCGCCGACGCGCAGCAGGCTTACGAGGACGCCCAGGCGGCGCAGCGTGCGGGCGACTGGGCTGCCTACGGCGAGGCACTGGATCGGTTGGAAGACGCGCTGGCCAGGGCCGATGAGCTCTCCGGCGGCGGGTAAGCCTCCGGCGGGGGCTGAGGTTCCCGGCTGGGGTTGGCCGGCTCGCAAACTGGACGCATCTGGTTGCGACACGCCGGCGTGTCGCTCCAGTTGAGTCCAGTCTGTCCACCTTGCCGGTTGATTTGGCGCTCTGCGACCCGGTCCCGTAGAGTGGCACATACGACGCGGGGTGGAGCAGTTCGGTAGCTCGCTGGGCTCATAACCCAGAGGTCGCAGGTTCAAATCCTGCCCCCGCTACCAATCAGGCCCGGAATCAAGCGTGATTCCGGGCCTGAAGGCGGTTAGAGATTTGATCCGGTGTCCACAAAGTGACGGGTTATCCGGACAGCCCGAGCTGCACTCTCCGCGGGTGACCTTCACCGCCACAATGCCCTCGGTGAGTCCGCCGACGAGCACCGACGAGGGTTGGCTGTGCAGTGCGGCCATGACCGACCTCACCGAACTGTCCGCCTCTCACGCCCTCGACCGCCTCGCCGCCTGGCGAATCGCCCTGCGCGCCGAGAACAAGAGCCCCGG
>DASUYL010000014.1:0-13324 GCA_036377395.1 Jiangellaceae bacterium | reverse complement strand
GGTCCGACCATTCCATGCCATCCGTGTCCGGCACGTCCACAACGGTCACGATATGAGCCAGGGTGGCCGACGGCCTCCTTGGGTACAAGAAGGGCAGAGGTGGTGATGGCCATGACGACCACGACCCGGGGCCGGGCTACGGCGATCTGGACGACGGTCGCGATCGTGGCACTTGTCGCCATCGTGATCGCTTTGCTCGTCCTCTTCGAGGGCGGCGGCGGCGCGGGAGGCGGAGGCAGCCCTTACTGAGCCGCGCAGGCGGCGACCCAGCGCGCCAGCACGTCGGCCGCGGCACCGGTGTCGATCGACGCTGCGGCCCGTTCCAGGGCGGCACCGAGCAGATCGGGCAGCGAGCCGGCCACGCCGTTGTAGGCCACCAGGGCGGCTGCGGCGTTGAGCAGGACCGCATCACGCACCGGGCCTGCCTCGCCGGCCAGCAGGCGGCGGGCGACACCGGCGTTGTGCTGCGCGTCCGCCCCGCGCAGTGCCTCCGGCGCCGCGGCGCGGATTCCCAGCGCCGATGGGTCGAGCCGCTCCTCACCGACCTCACCGTCGCGGACCACCCACACCCGTGACGTGGTGGTGGTGGTGATCTCGTCGAGGCCGTCGTCACCGCGGAAGACCAGAGCCGAGACGCCACGCCCGGCGAGAACCCCGGCGACGATGCCGGCCATCCGCGCGTCCGCGACCCCCACGGCCTGGGCGCCGGGTCGCGCCGGATTCGCCAGTGGCCCGAGGAAGTTGAACGTGGTCGGGACACCGAGTTCGCGGCGCGGCACGGCGGCGTGACGCAGCGCTGGATGGAACACGGGCGCGAAGCAGAACGTGATGCCGACCTCGTCGGCGATGCTCGCCACCCGGGCGGGTGGCAGGTCGAGCCGGATGTCCAGGGCCTCCAGCAGATCCGCGGCCCCGCAGGCGGAGGACGCGGCCCGGTTGCCGTGCTTGACCACCTTTGCGCCGGCGCCGGCCGCCACCAGTGCGGCCATGGTCGAGATGTTGACGGTGTGGGCACGGTCGCCACCGGTGCCGACGACGTCGACCGCGTGGCCCGGTACCGAGATCAGCGTTGCGTGCTCGTACATGGCCTGGACCAGGCCCTCGACCTCGTCGACGGTCTCGCCCTTGGCGCGCAGTGCGACGACGAATCCGGCGATCTGCGCCGGCGTGGCGGAGCCGTTCATGATCTCGTCCATCGCCCAGGCGGTCGCGGCGGCCGGCAGATCGGACCCGTCGAGGAGCGCGGACAGGACTGCGGGCCAGGACTGCGGTGCGGTCATCGGTGGCTCACGAGACGGCCGGCAGGGAGGCCAGGCGCCGGCGCATCAGACCGGCTACGGCAGTCGCGACGGCGACCGGGTCGAGCGGATGCGGGACCGCCGCCTCGGCCCGCGACCAGGTGGCGAGCCACGCGTCCTGCGGCCGCCCGATCAGCACGAGCACGGGCGGACAGCGGTAGATCTCGTCCTTGATCTGACGAGCCAACCCCAGACCGCCCACGGGAGCCGCCTCGCCGTCGAGCACGACCACATCGACACCGCCGCCGTCGAGGGTTCCGAGCACGGCAGGGGCCGTGGCGCACTCGGCGAACTCGACCCGCGGCAGGTCGGCCGCAGGGCGCCGCCCGACGGCCAGCCGGACCTTCTCGCGCGTGGTGCGGTCGTCGCTGTACACGAGGATGGTCATCGTCGACTCGGGCGTGCTCATCGGTGTCCCTCGCGATGCAGTCGTTGAGTCGTCCGTAGGTGCGGCCGAGCTGTCCGGCCCTGCGCGGATGCTACCGGTCGGCGGGGTGGCCGGCCGCGACGGCTGCGGTCGGGCGCAACACGCCGCGGGAGCCCGTTTACGGGGTCGGGGTGTGCTGACCGGCCGGGGTGGCCATAATGGCGCTCGTGGCTACGGCAACCGCGGTCGGATCGGCGCCGGCACCCGCCCCGGAGCGACCCAACCTGGTCTCGGTGGGCACCATCGTGTGGCTGTCCAGCGAGTTGATGTTCTTCGCGGCGCTGTTCGCCATCTACTTCACTCTGCGGTCCAACGCACCCGAGCTGTGGGAGACCCAGCCGGCCCTGCTCAACATCCCCTTCTCCACCGCCAACACCATCGTCCTGGTGCTGTCGTCGGTCACATGTCAGATGGGTGTGCTGCGGGCCGAGCGCGGGCAGGTCGGCCGCACCGGACGCGTCTTCCAGGTGGGCTCCTGGGGGCTGCGCGAATGGTTCACGCTCACCTTCGTGATGGGAGCCGTGTTCATCTCCGGGCAGGTCTACGAGTATGCGGAGCTGGTCCAGCACGAGGGCCTGAGCCTGTCCAGCGATCCGTACGGTTCGATCTTCTACCTGGCCACCGGGTTCCACGGCCTGCACGTCACGGGGGGCCTGATCGCCTTCCTCCTCGTGCTCGGACGCACGTTCGTGGCCCGCCGGTTCACCCAGGAGCAGGCCACGACTGCGATCGTCGTCTCGTACTACTGGCACTTCGTCGACGTCGTCTGGATCGCGCTGTTCCTCACCATCTACGTGATCAAGTGAACAGGAGCGACGTGTCCGCCATCTCCGCCCGGCGCCGTCACCCCGTTGCGGCGGTCGTCGTCCTGCTGCTCACGCTGATCGTCATCGGCAGTGCGTATGCGGCGTTCGCACCGGAGAGCAGCGCCGAGGCCAGGTCGGCGACGTCGACCCAGGTGGAAGAGGGCCGGAAGTTGTTCGCCATCGGGTGTGCGACCTGCCACGGCCTCAGCGGCGAAGGTCAGGTTCGTGACGACGGCACCGTGCTGGGTCCCTCGCTGATCGGCGTCGGCGCGGCCGCGGTCGACTTCCAGGTCGGCACCGGCCGGATGCCGATGGCAGCCCCCGGAGCACAGGCGCCGACCAAGGAGGTCGCCTACACCGACGAGCAGATCGAGCAACTCGCGGCCTTCGTGGCGTCGCTCGCCCCCGGACCGGAGATCCCGGACATCGACGCTCTGGACATCTCCGCCGGCGACGTGGCCCGCGGCGGCGAGCTGTTCCGAACGAACTGCTCCTCGTGTCACAACACCACCGGCCAGGGTGGCGCACTGACCTGGGGCAAGTACGCACCCAGCCTGACCGGCGTCGAGCCCAAGCACATCTACCAGGCGATGCTGACCGGCCCGCAGTCGATGCCGGTCTTCAACGACGAGACCCTCGAGCCCGAGGAGAAACGCGACATCATCGCCTTCCTCCAGGCGGTCGAGGAGGAGCCGAACCCCGGTGGCCTTGGCATCGGGCGCGCTGGACCGGTACCGGAAGGGCTGTGGGCGTGGCTGGTCGGCATCGGCGGACTCATCGGCGCCGCCATCTGGATCGGGACCAAGGCATCGTGAGCACCCACCAGAGCGCGGAGACTCCCGCGCCCGGCGGCGACGTCGAGCGGGTGGAGCCCACCGGCCCGCCGGTGCCCGAGACGATCGCCGAGCCGATTCCGGACCCGGGCTTCGAGGAACGCACCGACCGTCTCACCGACATCGACGCAAGGGCCGAGCGAAGGGCCGAACGGCAGGTCGCGGGCATGTTCGCGCTCGCCGCTCTGCTCGTCGTCGCCTTCCTGGTCGCCTTCTTCGTGTTCCAGATCGAGGTCGACAGCGGCGTCGTCGAAGCGGTTCGCAACTCCAACCTGGCCCTCGGTCTCACCTTGGGCCTGGCGCTGCTCCTCATCGGCGTCGGGGCAATCCACTGGGCGAAGAAGCTGATGACCAGCCACGAGGTCGTCCACGAGCGCCACGAGTTGCGCAGCACGGACGAGGTCCGGGCGGCCGCACTGGGCGACTACGACCTGGGCGTCGAGGAGAGCGGGTTCGGCCGGCGCAAGATGATCCGCAACTCGCTGATCGGCGCCATGGCGTTGCTGCCCCTGCCGGCCGTCGTACTGCTGCGCGACCTCGGCCCGCTTCCCGGAGACAAGAAGGCACATACCCTCTGGACCGCCGACGTGCGGGTCGTCCGGGACGGTTCCTTCGAACCGTTGCGCCCGGCTGACCTCGAGATCGGCTCCTTGGTCAACGCGATGCCCGAGACCTTCGAGGAGCTTCCGGAGTCGGGGCCGGCACGCATCAACGAACGTGCCAAGTCGCCGGTCATCCTGGTCCGGATGGAACCAGACGAGATCAACGCCGCCGAAGGCCGCGAGAACTGGCACGTCGACGGCATCCTGGCCTACTCCAAGATCTGCACCCATGTCGGCTGTCCGATCAACCTGTATGAGCACAACACGCATCACATGCTCTGTCCCTGCCACCAGTCGACGTTCGATCTCGCCGACAACGGTCACGTCGTGTTCGGGCCGGCACCCCGCAGCCTGCCCCAACTGCCCCTTGCCGTCGACGACGACGGATACTTGGTAGCGCAGAGCGACTTCACCGAGTCGGTTGGTCCGAGCTATTGGGGGCGTCGTCGATGAGCGCTGTCGTCAACGGTGCCGGCAAGGTCGTCGACTTCGTCGACCAGCGGATCACCGCGTCGAACTGGCTCAAGCGCAACATCCGCAAGGCGTTCCCCGACCACTGGTCGTTCCTGCTGGGTGAGATCGCGCTGTTCAGCTTCATCGTGCTGCTGCTGTCCGGCACCTTCCTGGCGTTCTGGTTCAAACCGTCGATGACCGAGGTCATGTACGACGGCGCGTACACCAACCTTCGCGGCATCCACATGTCCGAGGCATTCTCGTCCACCCTCGAACTCTCCTTCGAGGTCCGCGGCGGACTGCTGATGCGACAGATCCACCACTGGGCGGCGTTGCTGTTCCTGGCCGCGATGTCGGTACACATGCTCCGGATCTTCTTCACCGGCGCGTTCCGCAAGCCGCGGGAGCTGAACTGGTTGATCGGCGCCACGATGCTGATCCTCGGCGTCGTGAACGGCTTCACCGGCTACTCGCTACCCGACGACCTGCTGTCCGGCACCGGAATGCGCATCATCGAGGGCGGCATCCTGGCCATTCCCTTCGTGGGCCCACACGTGTCGTCGTTCCTTTTCGGCGGCGAGTATCCCGGCGACGACTTCATCTCCAGGCTCTACATCATCCACGTCCTGTTGGTCCCCGGCCTCATCCTGGCGCTGGTCACCGCACACCTGATGATCCTCTGGTACCAGAAGCACACCCACTGGGCCGGCCCGGGCCGCAGCGAGCGGAACGTCGTCGGATACCCGTTCTTCCCCATCTACGTGGCCAAGTCCGGCGGCTTCTTCTTCATCGTCTTCGCCGTCACGACGCTGATGTCGGCCGCCGTCCAGATCAACCCGGTCTGGTTGTGGGGGCCGTACGACCCGGCACGAGTGAGTGCCGGAACCCAGCCGGACTGGTACGTCGGCTTCCTCGACGGTGCCCTTCGCGTGATGCCCGCCTGGGAGATCAACATATTCGGGCAACCCCTCAGCCTGGGGGTGCTCATACCGGCGCTCATACTGCCCGGAATCATCCTGACTCCCCTGCTCATCTATCCGTGGCTCGAGCAGTGGGTCACCGGAGACTGGCGCGAGCACCATGTCCTCGATCGGCCGCGCAACCAGCCCGTCCGCACCGGGATCGGCGTTGCCTTCATCACCTTCTACCTCCTGCTGTGGATCGCGGGCGGCAACGACTTCGTGGCCACCATCTTCGACATACCGATCAACTGGATCACCTGGTTCATGCGCATCGCGGTGATCGTGCTGCCGCCGATCATGTTCTTCGTCACGAAACGGATCTGCCTCGGACTGCAGCGACGGGACCGCGAGAAGGTGCTCCACGGCCGCGAGTCCGGCGTGATCATGGTCAGCCCCGAGGGCGAGTACTCCGAGCTGCACGCGCCGCTGTCGCACGAGGCCGCCTACGAGGTCACTGCCCACCGCCGTCAGACACCGGTCCGGCTCGACCCCGAGACCGACGAGAACGGCATCCCGGCCCCGCGCCGACGGATCGAGAAGGTCCGCGCCCGGCTCTCGTCCTTCTACTTCGGTGACGTGGTACAGAAGCCGACGGTTCACGAGTTGGAGGCCGCACACCACGACGGCCACGGCGACGGTCACGGCGACGGCCACGGCGACGGCCACGGCCCCGCGCCGGCGGCGCTCGATCGAGGCGAGCCCGAACCACCCGGCGAACGCAGCGAGATCGGGACCGGCCCGCAGCCCTGACCGGGCCCTCACCGGTCTGGGCCGGCCCCGGCAAGCTAGGGCAAGGCGATGTGTTCCCGCCATGGCCCGGGGCCGATCACGCTGCCGATCGAGCCCGTTGTCGCCACCGGTCCGTAGGCTGGCCGCCACAGCCAGTTGAGAGGCGGGTTTACCGGTGTCGCGGCGCGGATGGGTTCTCTTCCTGCTGATGGGCGTGATCTGGGGCGTCCCCTACCTGCTCATCAAGGTCGCCGTCGAGGAGCTCTCCCCGGCCGCTCTCGTACTCGCCCGCACGCTGCTCGCCGCCGCCCTGCTGATGCCGATCGCCGCGGCCAGAGGGCAGCTACGCCCGCTGCTGGCGTACTGGCGCCCGATGCTGGCCTACACGGTGATCGAGATCTGCATCCCGTGGTTGCTGATCGGCTATGCCGAGCAGGACCTGTCCAGCTCACTGACCGGCATGCTGATCGCCGCCGTACCACTGGTCGGCGCGCTTCTCGTGCGGCTCACCGGTCACGAGTCGCTCGACTCGCGTCGCCTGATCGGCCTGGCCGTTGGCTTCGCCGGTGTCGCCACGCTGGTCGGCTTCGACGTCGGCACGGCAAGCGTCGGACCGGTCGTCGCGCTCGCGGTGGTCGCGTTCTGCTACGCCGCGGGTCCGCTCATCCTGGCCCGGTACCTGGCCCACCTTCCCGGCCTCGGTGTCGTCGCCGTTTCACTGGCCGTCTCCGCGGTCATCTTCCTGCCGGTGGGCGGTGCGCAGTGGCCCACCGAGCCCGTGTCCATCCAGGCCTGGCTGGCCGTATTCGGGCTGGCGGTGGTGTGCACCGCCATCGCCTTCATCGTCTTCTTCCGCCTGATCGCCGAGGTCGGGCCCGCCCGCGCCACCGTGATCACTTACGTCAACCCGGCCGTGGCGCTCGTGCTGGGCGTCCTCGTGCTGAACGAGTCGGTCGGCGTCGGCACGATCATCGGCTTCGGGCTGATCCTGGCCGGGTGCGTGCTCGCAACCGCACGCGATCGCGGGCCCCGTCCGGAGCCGGAGCGGAAGGCCATCGACGCCGACGCGCGCTGCCTGTCCAACCCGGTTCCGGAGCCCTGAGCGCGTCAGCGGTCGCGTTCGCCCGGGGAGACCCTTAACTGCGATCAGTGGGCGTACTCACCCCTGTAGTACTCGAAGATCAAGCCACAGACCGCGCATGCCCCCAGCGCTACCCCGATGATGAACAGCCACCAGGCGAACACCAGGCCAAGGAAGACCAACGCCGCGGACCCCGCGCAGGCCAGCGGCCACCACGAGTGCGGGCTGTAGAAGCCGTACTCCCCGGCCATCTCCTCGATCTCGCCGTCCGTGCGGTCCTCCGGCCGCGGGTAGACCTTGCGGGCGGTGTAGAGCAGGTAGAACGCCACGAGAGCACCCAGGCCGAAGGTGAGGATGAGAGCCGTGGTGCCGGTCGGGTCGTAGGACAGGAACCAGTAGATCGGCGTCGCGACCAGGAAGAAGGCCGCGACGATGGCGAACACGACGCCCTCGATCTTCATCGGCGCTCCCCCGTGTCGGCGGCTCCCAGCGCCTCCTGCATGAGGCTCGGGTCTTGCGGCTTCTTCTCCTGGACGGCGGCGACCTCCGGGTACTTCAGGTCGAAGGCCGGCCGCTCGCTGCGGATGCGCGGCAACGACGTGAAGTTGTGCCTCGGCGGCGGGCAGGACGTCGCCCATTCCAGCGACGCCCCCCAGCCCCACGGGTCGTCGACGGCGACCTTGGGCGCGTGGCGCGTCTGCCACACGTTCCACAGGAACGGCAGGGTCGAGGCGCCGAGCAGGAACGCGCCGAGCGTCGACACCTGGTTGAGGACGGTGAAACCGTCCGTCGGCAGGTAGTCGGAGTAGCGGCGCGGCATACCCTCCACCCCGAGCCAGTGCTGAACGAGGAAGGTCGTGTGGAACCCGATGAACAGCATCCAGAAGTGGATCTTGCCAAGCCTCTCGTTCAGCATCCGGCCGGTCATCTTCGGCCACCAGAAGTAGAAGCCCGCGAACATCGCGAACACCACCGTGCCGAACACCACGTAGTGGAAGTGGGCCACGACGAAGTAGGAGTCGGACACCTGGAAGTCCAGCGGCGGCATGGCCAGCACGACGCCGGTCAGGCCCCCGAACAGGAACGTGACCAGGAAACCGATCGCCCACAGCATCGGTGTCTCGAACGTCACCGAGCCGCGCCACATCGTGCCGATCCAGTTGAAGAACTTCACCCCCGTGGGGACAGCAATGAGCATCGTGGTGGCGGCGAAGAACGGCAGGTTGATCGCTCCGGTGACGTACATGTGGTGGGCCCACACCGCCGCCGAGAGCACGCCGATCGCCAACGTGGCCCCGACCAGGCTCTTGTAGCCGAAGATCGGCTTGCGGCTGAAAACCGGCAGGATCTCGGTGATGATGCCGAAGAACGGCAGCGCGATGATGTAGACCTCGGGATGGCCGAAGAACCAGAACAGGTGCTGCCAGAGCACGGCTCCGCCACCGGACGGGTCGAAGATGTGGGTGCCGAACTTCCGGTCGGCGAACAGCGCGAACAGCGCGGCGGCCAGCAGTGGGAACGCGATCAGCACGAGGATGCTGGTCACCAGGATGTTCCAGCAGAAGATCGGCATCCGGAACATGGTCATGCCCGGTGCACGCATGCAGATGATCGTCGTGATGAAGTTGACCCCACCGAGGATCGTGCCGAAGCCGGCCAGCGCCAGCCCCATCACCCACAGGTCGCCGCCGATGTGCGGCGTGTAGACCTCGTTGTTCAGCGGTGCGTACGCTGTCCAGCCGAAGTCGGCCGCGCCACCAGGAGTGAGGAAGCCGGCAATAGTGATGAGCCCGCCGAACAGGAACAGGTAGTAGCTGAACATGTTCAGCCGCGGGAACGCGACATCCGGGCTGCCGATCTGCAGCGGCATGACCACGTTGGCGAAACCGATGAACAGCGGCGTCGCGAACAGCAGCAGCATGATCGTGCCGTGCATGGTGAACAACTGGTTGTAGAACTCGTCGGTGACCAACTGACTGCCGGGCGAGAACAACTCGGCCCGGATCAGCATCGCCATGACACCTGCGAACAGGAAGAACCCGAACGACGTCATCAGGTACAGATAGCCGATGACCTTGTGATCGGTGGAGGTGATCCACCGCACCACCACGCTGCCCGGCCGCCGGGTGCGAACGATCGGCTCCGGGGCGACGGTCGCGGTGCGCTCGACGAAGGTCGTCACTGGTCGCTCCCCGTCTCATCGAGTGGCGTGGTCGAGTAGGAGCCACGCAGCGGCGCCTCGACCTGCCCGGTCTGGCCCGCGTCTCGCAAATCCTCGAGGTGCTCTTCGTACTCGTCTTCCGAAACGACCTCGACGGTGAAGAGCATCCGGGCGTGGTAGACGCCGCACAACTCGGCGCACTTGCCTCTGAAAGTGCCTTCACGGTTCGGCGTCGCGTGGAACACATTGGTACGGCCGGGGATGGCGTCCATCTTCATGTAGAACGACGGCACCCAGAACGAATGAACCGTATCGGGCGACTCGATCTCGAACCGCACGGTCTGGTCGACCGGCAGGTACAACGTGGTGGGGTCGGTCGTGGTGCCGGTGTCGTACACGTCCCCGTCGAGGTAGTTGAATGTCCAGGCCCACTGCTGGCCGACGACGCCGATGGTGAGATCGGGCTCGCTGCTGGTGTCGAGGATCTCGTTCTGGCGGTCGACGGTGAAGTAGAACAGCGCACCGATGACCGCCAGCGGTGCGACGGTGTACAGGAACTCGATCGGCAGGTTGTACCGGGTCTGCGGCGGGAGGTCGTTGGTGCGACGCCGGTAGGCCATCGCGGACCAGAGGATCAGGCCCCAGACCAGCACGCCGATGGCCAGCGCGGCGATCCACGTTCCGTTCCAGAGGTTGCCGACCAGGTCGGTCTGCTCGGTCGCCGGCTCGGGGAAGCCGCCTCGCCGCCATTGGTCGGTCAGCTCGGCGGAGCAGCCGCCGGACGCGAGCGTCGCTGCGCCCAGCGCGAGCGCAGAGGTGACCCGGCGTCGGGCCGGGCGATCGCTGCGGTTCAGACCCACGAGGCGCCCTTCCGTGCGGCACCCGCGTCGTGGCCCGGCGGCCGGGCGGACGGCGCGGATAGCGTGCTTGTCCTGCCGTGGCCACAGTAGCGGCTGGACCGGATCCCTACCCGGTGAGGGCGACGATTAGCGTTCGTGGCGTGCCCGGCGCTTTGGACGGCTATCTCGACGCCGCCTCCACCGAGCCGCTGCATCCAGCGGCGCGCGAGGTCATGCTCGCCGCACTCGACGACGGCTGGGCCGATCCGGCTCGCCTCTACGGATCGGCCCGACGGGCCCGGCTGTTGCTCGACAATGCCCGTGAGGTGGTCGCTGCTGCCATCGGCGCACGTCCGGACGAGGTGTCGTTCACCGCGAACGGTACGCAGGCGGTTCACGTCGGTGTGCTCGGGACGGCGTCCGCCCGCCGCCGGGTTGGTCCGCGGGTCGTGGTGTCGGCGGTGGAGCACTCCAGCGTGCTGCAGGCGGCGGCGGCGCATGCGGCGTCGGGTGGCGAGGCCACCCACGTGCCAGTCGACCAGTATGGGCGAGTCAACCCGGACGACTTCGCCGAAGCCCTCGACGATGCGACAGCGCTGGCCTGCCTGCAGGCGGCCAACCACGAGGTCGGCACGCTCCAACCCGTGGCCGCAGTCGCCGCGGCCTGTGCCGCACGGGGGGTACCGCTGCTGGTCGACGCAGCCCAGGTGGTTGGCCGGATTCCGGCGCCGACGGCATGGTCGCTGCTTGCCGCGAGCGCCCACAAGTGGGGTGGGCCGGCGGGTGTCGGCGTTCTCGCCGTCCGGCGCGGGGTCCGCTGGCGGTCGCCGCTCCCCGAAGACGAGCGAGGATCCGGCCGGGTCGCCGGGTTCGAGGACGTGCCCGCAGCTCTGGCCGCGGCCGCTGCCCTGCGCGCGCGCACCGAGGAGGCTGCTTCGCTCGCGGCCTCCCAGGCGGCCCTGGTGGACCGGATCAGGGAACGGGTACCCGATCTGGTTCCCGACGTGGAGGTCGTCGGTCATCCCGACGAACGGTTGCCGCACCTGGTGACGTTCTCGTGCCTGTACGTCGACGGCGAGGCGTTGCTGCTGGAGCTCGACAAGAAGGGGTTTGCCGTGTCCAGCGGGTCGTCGTGCACGGCGAGCACACTGCGCCCGAGCCACGTGCTCGAAGCCATGGGCGTGCTCACCCACGGCAATGTGCGGGTGTCGCTGGCACGAACGACGACCGCATCCGAGGTCGACCGGTTCCTGGACGTGCTGCCGGGCGTGGTCCAACGGTTGCGGTCGACAGCAGGCGTGGATCGGCTGTGAGCCGACGATCCGCCGACATGTCGAGGCGAACCAGTTGAACGCGGATCTCGTGCTGGACTGCCGCGGGATGCGGTGCCCGCTGCCGGTCATCGAGCTCGCGCGGCGCGTCGGCGAAGTCGGCCTCGGCGGCATCGTGGCGGTGGTGGCCGACGATCCCGCGGCGGCCGTCGATGTGCCGGCCTGGTGCCGCCTACGCGGGCACGCGTACGCGGGTACTGGTGCCCTCGTCGACGGAGTCCCTTCGTACCTGGTCCGCCGCAGCCGCTGAGGCACCGCCGCCGAGCGCCCGACGGTCTTTGTGTCAAACGCCCGGGCCAACGGTGACCTTCGCCTCTTCCGCAGGGACCACGGCCACGCTGTGCTGAACGTATCGGCAGCGGAGGTGGGTCCGATGTCGCTTCAGGTGGCTCCGCCCGTCGTCGCACAGACGAAGACGCGGCGCCACGCCTATGCGGACAACCTCAAGGTGCTACTGGTTGCCGGCGTGATCGCCGGCCACGTGACGATGGCCTGGACGGCCAACGAGGCCTGGGTCCTCGACGAGCCGCCCGTGCGCGAGCCACTGCTGACCCTGCTCAACCTGGTTGCGCTGGTGGGCGTGCTGTTCGCAATGGCGACATTCTTCCTGATCGCCGGATCGTTCACCCCGCGATCGCTGGAACGCAAAGGACCTCGGCGTTTCGTCGTCGATCGGATGGTGCGCTTGGGTGTGCCGCTGGCCTTCTACCTGCTTGCGCTGGCCCCGCTGGTCGAGTACGCCGACTCCGACTTCGAAGGCTGGGACCACGGCTTTCCGGCGTTCGTCTTGCACATCTGGCGGCATCCGGCGCCCGGTCCCATGTGGTTCCTCGAGGTGTTGCTGCTGTTCTCCTTCGCCTACGTGGTCGTCCGCACGGTCCGCCCGATACCCACGGCGGCTTCGACCCCGATGCGCGCCCGGAATCTGCTGGCGATCGGGCTGTTCGTCGCAATCACGAGCTTCGCCATCCGGATCGTCGCACCGTTCGGCGAGGAGGTGGTTCAGGACCTCTATCTGGGTCAGACGCCGGCCTGGGTCGCGGGGTTCACTCTGGGGATCGTCGGTGCGGAGCGCGGCTGGTTCGACCGGATTTCCCCGGCGACGTCGCGGTGGCTGTTCCGGATCGCTTGGTCGGCAGTAGCCGGCGTGGTCACCGTCGTTTCGGTCACCGTGGGAGCGATGGGCGGCGACATCGACGACTTCTTCGGCGGCGGAACGTGGCAGTCGCTGGTGCTCGCGTTGCTCGAGGGTGCCTTGGTCGTTGCTATGCCGCTGTGGCTGTTCGACGCGTTCCGACGTCGCGTCCATCACCAGGGCCAGCTGATGCGGACGATGAGTCGGGCGGCGTTCGCGGCGTTCGTCGTCCATCAGGTCGTGGCGGTCGGCGTCGTCCTCGCGACCCGGTACGTCTCGTGGCCTCCCGAGGTCGAGTTTGTCGTCGCCGCAGCGCTTGCTGTCATCGTCTCGTTCGGCATCGGCGCGTTGCTGGTGCGGTTGCCCGGCGTCTCACGCATCGTCTGATATCCGGGACAAGGAGTCGGTCATCGTCTTCCGCTGCGCACATTCTGCGCACATTCTTGCGGAGTGTCCGCGGCCCGAATTCCGGCCAGGGGACCAACATACGGGGGGAGCGGGACTACGACGTGGCGCTGCACCACGTTGCGTCCGGATTGGTGCGCCTACGCGTCGGGAGTGACCGATGGACGGGAAGCAACTGCCGGCACGGAGCCTGGGCACGCCGGGTCGATGGACGCGACCCGGGTTGTCCCAGTCCCGGGTTCTTCTGAAGGATCACGCGATG
>DASUYL010000013.1:0-13234 GCA_036377395.1 Jiangellaceae bacterium | reverse complement strand
CTCGCCCGCCTCGCGGGTGTCGAGATAGCGCCGCACGATCCGTTCGACGTAGCCGGGCAGCTCCGCCGCGGTGACCTTGAGGCCGCGCAGCTTCCGACCGAAGCCGGCGTCGAGCCCGAGCCCGCCGCCCAGGTGCACCTGGAAGCCGTCCTCACCCCTCACGATCTGGCCCTTGAGGCCGATGTCCGCGACCTGGATGCGGGCGCACGAGTTCGGGCAGCCGTTGACGTTGAGCGTGATGGGGGAACCGAGGTCATCGGCGACGTCGGCCAGCCGATCCTCCAGCTCGGCGACGGTGTCGGCCGCGAGACCCTTGGTCTCGACGATCGCGAGCTTGCAGAACTCCAGTCCGGTGCAGGCCATGGTGTGGCGGCGGAAGGCGCTCGGCCGCGCCGGCAGGCCGAGGCTGGTCAGCGTCTCGACCAGCGGCTCGACCCGGTCGGGCTCCACGTCGAGCACGACCAGTTTCTGGTGCGGCGTGGTGCGCAGCCGGGTCGAGCCGTAGGCCTCGACGACGTCCGCGACCTTGCCCAGCAGCGTCCCCGACACGCGGCCTACGAGGGGGGCGACGCCCACGTAGAACCGCCCGTCCTTCTGCCGGTGGACGCCGACGTGGTCGTAGGGCTGCGCGGGTACCGGAGGAGCCGGGCCGTCGAGCAGCCGCCGCTGCAGGTACTCGGTCTCCAGCACCTCCCGGAACCGCTCGACGCCCCAGTCGTCGACGAGGAACTTCAACCGGGCCCGGGTCCGCAGGCGGCGGTAGCCGTAGTCGCGGAAGATCCCGACCACACCCGCCCAGACGTCGGGCACCTCCGCCAGCGGCACCCAGACACCCAGCCGCTGGGCGATCTTGGGGTTGGTGGACAGGCCGCCGCCCACCCAGACGTCGAGGCCGGCGCCGTGCCGGGGATGCACGACGCCGACGAACGCGACGTCGTTGACCTCGTGCACGACGTCGGGAAGGCCGCTGACAGCGGTCTTGAACTTGCGCGGCAGGTTGGAGAACTCCGCTGAGCCGACGTAGCGGCGCTGGATCTCCTCGATCGCCCAGGTGGGATCGAGCACCTCGTCGGCCGCGATGCCGGCGACCGGGGATCCCAGCACGACGCGGGGGACGTCGCCGCAGGCCTCGGTGGTGGACAATCCGACGGCCTCCAGCCGCTGCCAGATCGCCGGGACGTCCTCGACCCGTATCCAATGCAGCTGGACGTTCTGCCGGTCGGTGATGTCGGCGGTGTCGCGGGCGTACGTGGCGGAGATGTCGGCGATCACCCGGAGCTGGTCGGTGGACAGCTGGCCGCCGTCGACGCGGATGCGCAGCATGAAGTACTCGTCGTCGAGCTCGTGCGGCTCCAGGACGGCCGTACGCCCGCCGGGGATGCCGGGTCGGCGCTGGGTGTACAGACCCCACCAGCGGAACCGGCCGCGCAGGTCGGCCGGGTCGATGCTGGCGAAGCCGCGGCGGCTGTAGACGTTCTCGATCCTGGCCCGCACGTTCAGGCCGTCGTCGTCCTTCTTGGTGCGCTCGTTGGCGTTGAGCGGCTCCAGGTGGCCCAGCGCCCACTGGCCCTCGCCGCGCCGCCGTTGCGTGGGTGTGACGGTGGCTGCCATGGGTGCGACGTCCTCGCATGATCTGGGCACGCGGACGGGCGGCATCGGGTCCGGGGAGGGCGCGGACGACCCGGCCGGCGCGACCACGCGCCGGGCTGACGGGGTCAGTGGGCGCGGTCAGGCCGGCGGACAGACCATGCTGCGAACTCGGCCGAAATCGACGTGGCGGCGGGCCACGAGGACGACGGTGGTCGCAGACGACATGTGCGGGATGATCGCACGATCTCCGCACCGCCGGGCAGGTCGTGTTCACCATCCGGACGGTCGTCTCACATCTCGGCCGGCGTTGACGTCCTCACGTACGATCACGGCACATGGGGGCGGCGCCGACGGGGACGGTCACGTTCCTGTTCACCGACATCGAGGGGTCCACCGGGCTGCTGCAGGCACTGGGGGAGACCTACCGGCATGCCCAGGACCGCCACTGCGAGATCGTCCGAGCCGCCATCGGCGCCGAGGACGGCCACGTGGTCCGAACCGCGGGCGACTCCTTCTTCGTGGCCTATGCCAGCCCCGCACCGGCCGTCCGCGCCGCGGTCTCCGCCCAGCGGAGCCTGGCGGCGACCGACTGGCCGGACGGTTCACACCTTCGGGTCCGGATGGGACTCCACACGGGGGAGGGCGTCCTCGGCGGTGACGACTACATCGGGATCGACGTCAACCGTGCCGCGCGCATCGCTGCTGCCGCGCACGGGGGTCAGGTGCTGCTGTCCGAGGCGACCCGGGCACTGGTCCGACACGACCTGCCAGCCGGGGTGACGCTGCGTGATCTGGGTGAGCACCGCCTGAAGGACATCGCCCATCCCGAGCGCCTGTTCGATCTCGTCGTCGACGATCTGCCGAACGACTTCCCGCCGATCAGATCGCTCGACGTCCGTCCCAACAACCTGCCGCTGCAGCTCACCAGCTTCGTCGGCCGGGCCGACGAGATCGCGCGGGCCGTGCAGTTGCTCCGGGGCCATCGGCTGGTGACCCTGACCGGCCCCGGCGGGGCCGGCAAGACCCGGCTGGCCCTCGAGGTGGCGGCCGAGGAGCTGTCATCGTTCGAGGACGGCGCCTTCTTCGTCGACCTCGCACCGATCTCGGACCATACGCAGTTGCCGTCGGTGCTGGCCCAGGCGCTGGGTATTCGGGAGCGGCCGGGGCGCGAGCTCATCGACACCCTGCCCGACGTGCTGGCCGCTATGGACGTCCTGCTCGTCCTCGACAACTTCGAGCACCTGCTGCCGGCCGCCTCGGTGGTCGACCGGTTGCTCGCAGCGGCACGCCGGCTACGGATCCTCGTGACCAGCCGGGCCCCGCTGCGGCTCTACGGCGAACAGGAACACCAGGTACCGCCGCTCGCGCTGCCCGACGTCGACCGACCGCAGGATCTCGACGTGCTGTCCCGCTGCGAGGCGATCGCATTGTTCGTCGAACGGGCTCGTGCGGCACGCCCCGGGTTCGGGTTGACCGACGAGAATGCCGGCGTGGTGGCGGACGTGTGCATCCGGCTCGACGGGTTGCCGCTGGCCATCGAGCTGGCCGCCAGCCGGGTGAAGGTGCTCACCCCGCAGGCGATCCGGTCCCGCCTGGCCGAGGGTCCGGACCTGCTGACCGCGAGCGCCCGCAACCTGCCCGCCCGGCAGCGCACGCTACGGGCCACCATCGGCTGGAGTTGCGGACTGTTGACCGAGCCGCAGCGACGCCTGTTCAGCCGGCTCTCCGTCTTCCGGGGCGGAGCCGGCCTCGACGCGGTCGAGGCCGTCGGCAACCCGCTCGGTGACCCCGGCGTCGACACGCTGGATGCACTGTCCTCGCTGGTCGACGACAGTCTGGTTCGTCAGACCGAGATGCCGGACGGGGAGCCGCGCTTCGGCATGCTGGAGACCATTCGCGAGTACGCCGGTGAGCTGCTGGCCGCCACGGAGGACGAGGCGCCGACCAGGCAGCGGCACGCCGAGCACTACCTGGCACTAGCACACGAGGGCGAGCCGCATCTGACCTCTGATGACCAGGTTCGCTGGCTGGACCGGTTCGAGCACGAGCACGACAACTTGCAGATGGCACTGCGGTGGACGATGGAGGTCGGACAGCCCGAACGGGGGATGGCAGCAGCCGCCGCGATGTGGCGGTTCTGGCACCAGCGGTGGTACCTGTTCGTGGGACGCAGTTGGCTGGAGAGGTTGCTGTCCGCCGTCGGCGCCGACGAGACCGCAGCGGTGGCCAAGTCACACCTGGCCGCGGGAGGGCTTGCCTACTGGCAGGGGGAGTACCAGGCCGCAAGGCACCACTACAAGGAGAGCCTGAGGATCGCCCAGGCAATCGGTGATCGCGCCGGTATCGCGGAGGCGATCTACAACCTGGCCTTCACCCCGGCGCACGTGGCGTCGACGCATAGCCAAACCGAGTGGTCGAGTGACGCACCCGAGTCGATCGCGCTGCTTCAGGACGCCCTCGCGCGGTTCGAGGAGCTGAGCGATCTCGCCGGTGTCGCAAAGACGAAGGGCAACATGGCGTTGATCCTCGGCGCAACGGGTGACTTGGACTCCGCGGCGACCCTGCTCGGGGAAGCGATCGAGAGCTACCGGATGCTCCGCGACCGGTTCCACCTGGCGGACTCGCTGATGGCCTACGGGCAGGGCATGCAACTGCTGGGGCGGGACGAGGCGGCGCGGGCGGCGTTCGTCGAGGCTCTCGGCCTGGTGTACGAAGCCGACAACCGGGCTGCCCTCGCGCTGGCACTTGAATGCTTTGCGGCATTGGAGTCGAAGCGGAGCCGACACGACGATGCGATGAAGCTGCTGGGGTCGGCCCAGCAGATCCGGCGGGCGGTCGAAGGTGGGTACCCGCTCGTTCCCAGCGCCGTGTCGGGGATCGATCCGCTCGCCGAGGCGCGCACGGCGATCGGCGACGAGGCGGTCGAGCGGGCGCTCTCCGAGGGGCGATCCTGGACCCGGGCGCAGGCTGTCGCCTTCGCCACCGAGCACTGATGACTGCCCGATGGGTCGGCTGAACCGCGCCGTAGGGATTCGGTCCGGCGAGGAACCGATGGTCGGGCGCATGGTCGGACTGACATTCGTCTCCTGGGCGGGACTGACGATCGGCCAGAGCAGCATCGACGCCCTGTTGTTCGCGCGGTACGGCGTCGACGAGCTGCCCGTCCTGTACCTGCTCCTCGGGTTGCTGCTCTTCCTCGCCTCCCTCGGCGTGACCGCCGTGCTCGGCCGGATGGCCCGGGAGACGCTCTTCGTGCTGATGCCACTTGCACTGGCTTTGCTCCTGGTGGCCGGGCGGCTCGCGGTCGGAGCTGGCCTCGAGTTGGCGTATCCGGGCTTGTGGCTGTTCGCGAACCTGGCCCTGCTGGCGCAGGGGTTGTACCTGTGGGGAATCGCGGGGTTGGTGACCGACACCCGGCAGGCCAAGCGGCTGTTCCCGCTGTTCGCGGCGGGCGGCATCGCGGGTGCGGCGTTCGGCGGCCTGGTGACCGGGCCGCTCGCCGGCTGGCTGCAGCCGGAGAACCTCCTCCTGCTCTGGTCGGGCATCCTGGTGGCCTCGGCCGGTCTGGCCAGAGCGGTGCTGGGGCGTTGGGGACCGAGACGGGGTCGACTGCGTCACCGCCGGGGTCGGATAACCACGCTGGCAGCCGTCCGCGACGGCTGGCGAACCGTCCAGGGGTCGGCCCTGCTGCGCTGGATGTCGGCAGGAGCCGTGCTGTTCTCCGTCCTGCTCTACTCCCTCTACCTGCCGTTCTCGCGCGCGGCCGTGGACCGGTTCCCGGATGCCGGGGAGTTGGCCGGGTTCCTCGGCGCCTTCTCGGGCGTCTCGACCGCGGTCGCGCTCCTGGTGTCGCTCGTCGGCGCGAACCGACTGTTCGCCAGGTTCGGCACTCCGGCCGTCCTGCTGGCGTACACGTTCGCGTACACGCTGGGCTTCGCGGTGCTCGCCGTGAACGCCTCGTTCCTGGTGCTTGTACTGGTGCGGTTCGTGCAGGTGGTCGGGATGCAGGGGCTGGCCAACAGCGCGTGGGAGGCAATGATCAACGTGACGCCGCCCGAGCGTCGCGACCAGGCCCGCGCGTTCCTGAACGGTGTACCGACCCAGGCCGGAACCGCTCTGGCCGGCGTCGTCCTGATCGTGGGCCAGCGATCGCTGCAGCCGCGACAGCTGTTCCTGGTCGGATTCGGCGCGGCCGTCCTCACTGCCGCCGCGATGTGGCAGGCACGCCGATCGTACGCAGCCGCCGTGGCGGACACGCTGCGTGCCGGACGGCCGCACGTGTTCGAGGATGATCAGGCCGAGGCCTTCACCGAGGTCCGGGAGGACGCCGCCGCCGTCTCGGTCGCCGTGGCCGCGCTCTCGGACAATGACCCTCGAGTCCGACGCGTCGCGGCCGAGATCCTCGGCGGCGTGCGCAACCGGGAGCTCGTTACCCCGTTGTCGGCATCACTGGGCGATCCGGATGCCGGAGTCCGGGCCGCCTCGGTTCGAGCACTCGCCCGGCTCGGCGACCCGTCGGTGCTGCCCGGCCTCTCGCGCCGTCTGGCCGACTCCGATGCCGCGGTCCGGCTGGCCGCTGTGCAGGCGATACGCTCGTTCGGCGGTCCGGTGCCGACGCCGTTCCCGCTACTGGACGACCGTGATCCGGCCGTTCGCGCCGAGGCTGCCGCCGCATTACTCGCCGACGATGGCAGGGATCGGGCGGCCGACGTGCTCCGGGAACTGAGCTCCGACGAGAAGCCGGAACTGAGACGAATCGCGGTGCGGGCGTTGGGACACGCGCGGGGACGGGCGGCGGCTGCACTGGTCGCGGACCGTCTCGGCGATTCCGACTCGTCGGTGCGGGCGGCGGCGGCGGGCGCGCTCTCCGACGTGGATCCCGAGCACGCTGTGCCGTTACTGGTCGGTACGTTGTCCGATCCGGACTCGGCGGTCCGCGCCACAGCGGCCCACGCGCTCGGCCGGATCGGTCGGCCCGCCGTTGCCGCCGTGGCGGCGGCGCTCGGACGTCCGGAGACGGAATCAGGTGCGCTGCTGGCTCTCGAGCTGCTGCCCACCGACGGCCATGTCGACCAGGTTCGCCGGCACGCCGACACGTTGGTGAAGCGCGCGCTGCGCGACCACCGACAGGCGATCCGGTTGGCCGGCGCGACCGACGCCCTGCGTCGCCTTCTCCACGACGCGCTGGCCCGCAGCGCGGAGCGGCATGCACTCGACGCCGTCCGCGCCGTCGCGGTCGTCTCCGATCGCTCCCTGCTCGGCGAGGCGATCGGAAACCTGCGGACCACCGATCCAGCACAACGGGCGGCTGCCGTCGAGCTGATCGACTCCTCCCGCGAGGCGTCGTCCCTGCGGCCGCTGCTGGCCATCTGGGATCCCAGCCATGCTCCACCGCCGAGTCGAGCGGATCCGGTTCCGGAGCTCCGCTCGCACGCCGATCCGTGGATCCGGAAGTGTGCGGAGTTTGCCATGACCACGTACGTGCAGGAGAAGCCGATGGCAAGGACACTGCCGATGCTGGCCCTCATCGAGCGAGTACTTCTCCTGCGCAAGGTGCCCATGCTCGAGGGCCTTCCGCCCGAGGACCTCGAGCGCATCGCTGCCGTAACGGAGGAACACGCCTACTCCGACGGCGACGTCGTCGCGGCGCAGGGCGAGACCGGTACCGAGACACACATCATCGTGTCCGGGACGGTCGCCGTTGTCGCGAACGGCCGCGAGGTGGCGCGCCGAGGCGACGGCGACGTGGTCGGAGAGATGGCTGTCATCACCGGCCTGCCGCGGTCGGCGACGCTGCTTGCCGCGGGGGACGTCCGCCTGCTGACGATCGGGCAGCGGCAGTTCGCCGGAATCCTGCGCGAGCGCCCCGAGACCGCCGCCGCCGTGATGCAGGTGCTCGCCCGGCGACTTGCCGAGCGCGAGTCGCCGGTGATGTGACCCGACGACGGGCGCTGTCAGGTGGACGGACCATCCTGGCCGCGAGG
The DNA here is from genome assembly GCA_036377395.1 of Jiangellaceae bacterium. Taxonomy (GTDB): domain Bacteria; phylum Actinomycetota; class Actinomycetes; order Jiangellales; family Jiangellaceae; genus DASRTE01. The sequence continues at coordinate 5,660 of DASUYL010000013.1, read as the reverse complement.
TTCGAAACATGCCAAGGGAGGCCCGGCCGATGACTGCGACGCTGCCCGACTTCGCCCTCGAGGTCTACCTGGGACGCCACGAGTTCTCCGCGAAGCACTACCTCTGCGGCTCCGACGCCCAGACGCTGACCGTTCGCGAGCTGCTGGACCTGGCGAGCGACGAGGAGCGGGCGGCGTTCGACCGGTTGCCGCTGTTGTACACACCCAGCTGGGGCGGGCAACGCCTGCTCGACGCCATCGCCGCGACGTACGACGAGGTCGACAGTGAGCACGTGCTGACCTTCGCCGGTGCCGAGGAGGGGATCTTCTGGGCGATGCAGCGACTCGTCGGCCCGGGCGATCACGCCGTGGTCGTCGTGCCGACCTACCAGGCGACGGAGTCGGTCCCGATTGCCGCCGGCGCCGAGGTGAGCGGGCTCGCGCTGGACCCGGCCGAAGGCTGGGCCCTCGACCTCGACCGGCTGCGCCGGCTTCTCCGGCCCGACACCCGCCTGGTCGCGGTGAACTTCCCGAACAACCCGACCGGTGCGCTCCCGGACCGGGAGACGTTCACGGCGTTGGTCGAGCTGTGCGACGAACGGGGCATCCGGTTGTTCAGCGACGAGGTCTACCGCGGCGCGGAACCCGACCCGGATCGCACGCTGCCGCAGGCGGCGGACCTGTCGTCGACGGCGCTGTCGCTCAACGTGATGTCGAAGTCGTACGGCCTGCCGGGGCTGCGCATCGGGTGGATCGCCTGCCGCGACCGCGTCGTGCTGGAGCGGCTGGAGCGCGGCAAGCACTTCACGTCGATCTGCAACGCGGCACCGAGCGAGCTGCTGGCCGCGATCGCGCTCCGCAACCGTGCCGCCATCCATGCCAGGGTGCGCGCCATCATCGCCGGGAACGTGCCGCTGTTCGACGCCTTCTTCGCGAGCTGGCCGGAACTGTTCGATTGGGAGCCTCCGCGCGGAGGCTGCGTGTGCTTCCCGCGTTACCGCGGTCCGGGCAGCGTCGACGAGCTGTGCCGCGAGCTGGTCGAGCGGTCGGGCATCGTGCTGCTGCCGGGCAGCGTCTTCCGCTCCACACTGGCCCCGGTGCCGACCGACCGCTTCCGCATCGGCGTCGCTCGCGCCAGCGTCGAGCCCGGGCTGGCAGCCTTCGACGACTTCCTGCGCAGATGGTTGTGACACGGCCGACCGCCCGCGGTCCGGCCGGTTGAGCAACCGCGTACGATCCGGCGGGTGCGCAGACTCCTCCCCGCCCTCGCCGTCATCGTCCTTGTGGTCACCGGGTGTTCCGAGATCGGCGACCGGATCGACGAAGCCACCAACGACGCCGCCGCCGCCGCGCTGGAGAGCGCCGTGCGCGAAGAGCTCGAGCGCGCCGGCATCGAGCTCGACGGCGACCCCGAGTGCTCGACCGACCTCGACCGCGAAGGCGCCGGCCTGACCGGAACGGCGGAATGCTCGGGCTCGACCGTCGACGGCCAGTCGGCGACCGCCAGCTTCGACGGAACCTTCGCGACCTCCGGGTGCGAGGGGTCGCTCGCCATCGAGGTGGACGGTCGCGAGATCGTCGACCTGGCCGAGATCCCCGGCTGCTCCGTCGACGCCTCCGGCGGCTGACCTCAGCCGCCCATCTCCCCGTTGATCATGGCGGAGTGGGGGTCAGCTCTGCGCTCGAAGCCCCGTTTCGCCATGATCAACGGAAGGGGGATGAGCGCTCAGGGAGAGGCGTAGCCGGTCGCGGGCTCGACCGGGCGCTCGGCGGGCTGGTGCTGGCAGTCGCACCACGAGCGGCCCTTGGTGAGCGCTGGGCACTGGTCGTGGTGCCGGTTGCGACACGCGGCGCAGATCACAGCGGTTCCGGGGTGGCCCGGGCGATCACCGACTCGACGTCGAGGCCGGCCGACAGGGCGCCGAACGTCCCCTCCGGCCGGTCCAGCCGGGTCGCGCAGAACAGGTCGGCGACCGGAGCCGGCGAGAACCGGGCGAGCAGGGACCCCTGCAGGAGCAGAGCCATCCGGGTTGCCAGCCTCCGGGCCAGGTGGGTCGAGCCGGCCGGGTCACGCGTCAACTCCCGCAGCGCGGCGTCGGTGTCGACCAGGCAGGCGTCCAGGCGCCGGTCGGCACCCTTCGCGGCCTCGACCTCGGCGTGCCAGGCGGCCACGGCGTCGGGTTCGCGGGCGAGCACGCGCATGAGGTCGAGTGCCTGGATGTTGCCCGCACCCTCCCAGATCGAGTTCAGCGGCGCCTCGCGGTACAGGCGCGGCATGCCGCTCTCCTCGACGTAGCCGTTGCCCCCAAGACACTCGAGCGCCTCGGCGACCAGGGTGGGCGCCCGCTTGCACACCCAGTACTTCGCGACCGGGAGGCCGATCCGCCGCAGAGCGCGCTCCTGCGGGTCGTCCGCGTCGTCGACCGACGCGGCCAGCCGCATGGCCAGCGTGGTGGCCGCCTCGGACTCGACCGCGATGTCGGCGAGCACCGCCTGCATGAGCGGCGCGTCGGCCAGCAGGCTGCCGAACGCCGACCGGTGGGTCGCATGCCAGGTGGCCTCGGCCACCGCCCGGCGCATCAGCGCCGCCGACCCGAGCACGCAGTCCAGCCGGGTGGCCGCGACCATCTCGATGATCGTGGCGACCCCGCGGCCCTCCTCGCCCAGGCGGACCCCAAGGGTGCCGTCGAACTCGACCTCGGCCGACGCGTTGGCCCGGTTGCCGAGCTTGTCTTTCAGCCGTTGCAGGCGGAACGCGTTGCGGGTGCCGTCGTCGAGTATGCGAGGGACGACGAAGCAGGTCAGCCCGGCCGGTGCCTGCGCCAGCACGAGGAAGACGTCGTTCATGGGTGCCGAGCAGAACCACTTGTGACCGGTCAGCGCGTACCAGCCGCCGTCGCCGGTGGGCTCGGCAATGGTCGTGTTGGCCCGAACGTCGGAGCCGCCCTGCTTCTCCGTCATCGCCATCCCGGCAAGGCAGCCGCCCTTCTCCGCCGGTGGGCGGAGGCCCGGGTCGTACTCCGTCGAGGTGAGCCGCGGTTCCCACACCGCCGCCGTCCCGGCGTCGGTGCGCAGCGCCGGCACCGCCGCGTAGGTCATCGAGACCGGGCAGAGGTGGGCCGCCTCGACCTGGCTCCAGACCAGGAACCCCGCCGCCCGCGCGACATGTGCAGCCGTCTCCGGCGTCGACCAGGGCGCGGCGTGCAATCCGAACGCCACGGCCGTCGTCATCAGCGCGTGCCAGGACGGATGAAAGGTCACCTCGTCCACGCGGTTGCCGTATCGGTCGTGCGTCCGTAGCGCGGGGCCGCAGGTGTCGGCCTCGACCGCGAGCCCCTGAGCCTCGGGAGATCCTGCCAGCGTCCCCAGGTCGTGCAGACGGGGAACGGCGTCGAGCGCGCCGTGCCGGCGGACGGCCTCGGCCAAGGCGTGGTCGTCGGCGAGGACGTCGCGACCCACCAGCGGTGGTGGCTGGTTGCTGACCGCGTGCGTCACGTCCTCACGGTACGCGCGCGGGAAACCCGTTCGCGAGGTCAGGGCCGCGGCGGCTACCCTGGTGGCTCGCCGCCTGCCGCGGCGTTCGACGCATCGAGAGGGGAGGTGGGCCGAGATGAACCGGTACTTCGTGTCCGCATGCCAGCCCGCCTCCGGGCCCCTCGACCGCTGACGTCATGCCGCCCTCGGGCGGCCGGGACCCGGGATCCCTTTCGAGAGGTTCCACCGGTGTCCCATTTCCCGTTCACGTCTCTCGCCGACCTCGGCTGGGACGACTCCTTCGCATCGGCGTTCGCGCCGTTCGCCGATGATCACCTCCCCGCTCGCGTGCGTCGGGTCGACCGCGGCGGTGCAGACCTGGTCGGCGCCGACGGTCCCCTCCGTGCGTCGCTCGGTCGGGACGTGCTCGCCGCGCTGGCGACTCACCGCACTGCTGCACCGACCGTCGGTGACTGGGTCGCCCTGCGGCACTGGCCCGACGAGAGGACCACGATCGAAGCGGTGCTCGAGCGCCGCACCTGCGTGGTCCGCGACAGCGCCGACACCACGTCGAACGCCCAGGCGCTGGCCGCCAACGTCGACCTCGTCGTCGTGGTCGAGCACCTCGACCCCGAGCCCGACATCGGCCGGATCGAACGGCTGCTGGTGCTGGCGTGGGGAAGTGGCGCCCAGCCGCTGGTCCTGCTCACCAAGGCCGACCTGGTACCCGACCCCCACGGCATGCGGGCCGAGGTCGCTGCGGCGGCTCCCGGAGTGGAGGTGGTGGCCGCCAGCGCAACCACGGGCGAGGGGATCGACGCCATCCGGGCGCACCTCGCCCCGGGGCGGACCCTGGTGCTGCTCGGACCGTCCGGTGCGGGCAAATCAACGCTGGTCAACCTGCTCGCGGGCGCGGAGGTGATGCCGACCGGGCGCACCCGTGCCATGGACGGCAAGGGCCGGCACACCACGAACCACCGTGAGCTGGTCGTGCTGCCGGGCGCCGGCGTGGTCCTCGATACGCCGGGCCTGCGGGCGGTCGGCCTGGTCGCCGACCAGGATGCAGTGTCCAGCGCCTTTCCCGAGATCGACGAACTGGCCGCGTCCTGCCGCTTCCGCGACTGCGCCCATGTCACGGAGCCGGGATGTGCGGTTCTTGCCGCTGTCGACGACGGTGAGCTGGACGAACGTCGCCTGACCAGCTGGCGCAAGCTGGGTCGCGAGGCGGCGTTCCAGGCTCGACGGGCCGACGCCCGGCTGCGGGCCCGGGAGGTCGCCATCTGGAAGCAGCGGCACATGGAGCTGCGCCGTCACTACAAGAACAACCGGGGGAAGAACAGCCCGGGCGTGCGCTGATCCCGGCGACGACGATGCATCTGCCCGTGCAGCGTCTGATGCAGAATTGATGCACACCTGCCGTGACGACGGCGGCCACAGGGAGCAGACTGGGCCCCATGACATCTCGCTCCGCCGTAAGACCGTCGGTCTTCCCGGCAAGCCCGTTCAACGTCGCTCCTCCGCCTCCGCCGCCCGTCGCGCCCCTCGCGATCGACGACCGGCTGACGCACGACCGGCACGGTCTCGGCCGTGTGATCGGTTTCGAGGGCGACGGAATGGTGTTGGTCGACTTCGGCTCCCAGGTGCGCAGGGTCACCTACCCCAACGCCAAGGTCACCAAGCTCTAGACAGCCCGCCGCGGCTCAGCAGGGAGCCGCGGCCGGTAGCAGACTCTTCCCCCAAATGCGGCGGCACACCGATCCGCCACTGCTCAGGTGGGTCGTGTCTGCCTCCAGCCCGGTTCCGTCGTCGGCGACCATGTCTTCTTGGGGTCGCACGTCCTGCGATCCCGTTCGGGGCGGCAAGCAGCTTGCCTGCGCCGTCAGCGCCTCGACCAGGGCCATACCTGCTGGCGCCGACCGTGACGTGTTGGACTGATCGCGGGCCACTCGGGGCGGGCGGTGCTCGTCGTAGGGTGTCGACGTGGATCGAACGGTGCTTGCTCGCCTTGCCGAGATAGCGCAGTCCGATCAGCCGAGGGCGCCACGTGCTCATGCCGCCGCAGAGGCGATACGGGGCGCGAGCGGGGCCCGCTGGGTCGGTGTCTACTCCGTCGCCGATGACATGGTGACCAATGAGGCATGGAGCGGTCCTGGTGCACCAGCCCATCCGACCTTCCCCGTCACGGAAGGGCTGACCGGGCATGCGGT
>DASUYL010000012.1:0-9150 GCA_036377395.1 Jiangellaceae bacterium | reverse complement strand
GCCACGCTCGCCATGGTCGAGCCGGGCACCGGCTACATCCGCTCGATCGCCAACTCGCGCGCGTACGGGCCTTCCGGCGAAGGCAGGAGCCAGGTCAACTACGCCGTCGACAAGCTCATGGGCGAGTCGAACGGCATCCAGGCTGGGTCGGCCTTCAAGCCGTTCGTCCTCGCAGCCGCGATCCGCCAGGGAATCCCCCTGAACACGACGATCAACGCGCCGCAGACGCTGCCAATGGGCGGCAAGAAGTTCGAGATCTGCTGGAACGGCAACTCGATCTACACCACCGACAGCGACTACGCACCCAAGAACTCGACCGGAGCCGGGCGGTTCGACCTGCGGACCGGCACGGAACGATCGGTCAACACCTTCTACGTCCAACTGCTGCAGCGGACGGGCATCTGCGAGCCGGCGACGATCGCCCAGGAGGCCGGCATATACAAGCAGGTGCCGACCGAGAGCGAGGGTCAGCCCCTCGACCAGGTTGCGTCGTTCACACTCGGCTCCAACACCGTGTCGCCGCTGGCGATGGCCGAGGGCTACGCGATGTTCGCGGCGCGCGGCGTGCACTGCGACTCCATCGCGGTGTTGCAGGTGCGCGACCGCAACGGGGAGGTCATCGTCGACCGGAAGCCGTCGTGCAACCGGGTACTCGCCGAGGGTGTCGCCGACGGCGTCAACATGGTGCTCCAGGGAGTCATCGAGAGTCCCGGCGCGACCGGTAACCGGATGCGCCTGGACGATGGCCGCATCGCCGCCGGCAAGACAGGGACCACGAACAACTCGATCGCCGTCTGGTTCGTGGGATACACACCCCAACTGACGACCGCCGTCGCCGTCGCCGACCTCGACGGTCGTCAGACGACCCTCGACGGTCGCACCTACAACGGTGAGCGGATCCGTTCCGCCTGTGGTGGCTGCATCCCCGGACCGATCTGGAAGGAGGCGATGGACACCGCGCTCGAGGGTGCCCGCAAGGTCGGCTTCCACCGACCCGATCCGAATGTCGTCCGCGGGCTCAACGAGCGGGTGCCCGACGTGCGCGGCATGGACGCCCAGGCCGCGTCCGACCGGCTGGCCGACGTCGGTTTCGGCGCCTTCGTCGCCGGCGACGTGGCGTCGGCCATCGCCCAAGGACTCGTCGTCGAAACCGACCCGGCCAGCGGTTCGAGCGTCGCCGCCGGAAGCTCCGTGGGCCTCTACATCAGCACCGGACAGGCGGGGGACTCCGGCGGAGACGGCAATGGCGAGAACGGCGGCGGCCAGGGCAGTGGCCGACCTGGCGGCGGTAGACCGGGCGACGCGACACCCCCGGAGACGTGACGGGCCGTCTCCTCCGTCCCTGACTCTGGCCACGGCGGCCCGGCGCCCGCCTCGGAATAACGCGTCGACACGGCATCCGAGTCGGCTCTACGTTCGCCTTCGGCATGATCTCGGCTGGAATGTCAGACCGCCCCGCCATGCTGAGAATGCTGTCGACGAACAGGGAGACACCGATGGATCACGCGATCTGGGCCGAGGGTCTGGTCAAGCGTTTCGGGGAGACGGCGGCCCTGGACGGCGTCGATCTCGGCGTTCGTAAGGGGACCGTGCTCGGCCTGCTGGGGCCGAACGGTGCGGGCAAGACGACCGCGGTACGCGTCCTCAGCACTTTGCTGAAGCCCGATGCGGGCCGGGCGGAGGTGGGTGGTTTCGACGTCGTGGCCGACGCCCACCGGGTGCGTCAGCTGATCGGCCTGACCGGGCAGTACGCCGCGGTCGACGAGATGCTCACCGGCACGGAGAATCTGCTGCTGATCGGTCGGCTGCTCGGCCACCCGAAGAGGCAGGCAAAGCAGCGCGCCCGCGAGCTGTTGGACGACTTCGGCCTGACCGACGCCGCGGATCGGGCGGCCAAGACCTATTCCGGCGGGATGCGCCGGCGGCTGGACCTGGCGGCGAGCCTGGTGGGCCGGCCGCCGATGTTGTACCTCGACGAGCCCACCACGGGGCTCGACCCCCGCGCGCGCAGTGAGCTGTGGAACTTGATCCGCAGCTTGGTGGCCGGCGGGGTCACCGTGCTGCTGACGACGCAGTACCTCGACGAGGCCGACGAACTCTGCGACGAGATCGTCGTGGTCGACCACGGCAGGGTGATCGCCTCGGGCACCCCCGGCGAGCTGAAGGCCAAGACCGGGGCGCAGACGCTGGCCGTGCGGCCGGAGGACGAACGGCATCTGCCGGTCGTGCGGTCGGTTGTCGGCGAGCTGGCCAACGTGGCACCCGAGGTGGACGGGCAGCTGGTGACAGCGGCGGTCACCGATCCGTCGGTGTTGCCGGCCGTCGTGCGCCGTCTCGACGACGCCGGGGTCGTCGTCACCGAGCTGGCACTGCGCAGTTCCAGCCTGAACGAGGTGTTCCTGTCGCTGACCGGGCATCCGGCCGACGAGGACCAGGAACGCACCGAAGGGAGTGCGGCATGACCGCGGCCACCGCGACCGCGCCCACGGCGCCCCAGCTGAACCCGCACGTCAGCCCGGTCGAGGGCGTGCGTCAGAGCCTCACGTTGGCCTGGCGCACCGTGGTGCAGGTCCGGCACAACCCGTGGGAGCTCGGCGACTTCAGCATCCAGCCGATCATGTTCGTGCTGCTGTTCACCTTCGTGTTCGGCGGCGCGATCGCCGGCTCGACCGGCGAGTACCTGACCTACGCGCTGCCGGGCATCATCGTGATGAACATGCTGTTCGTCACGATGTACGTCGGCACCGGGCTCAACACCGATCTCACCAAGGGCGTGTTCGACCGGCTCCGCTCGCTGCCGATCGCCCGATGGGCGCCGATGGCCGGCCGGATCGCCGCCGACCAGGTCAAGCAGGCCTGGTCGATCTTCCTCCTGCTCGCCGTCGGCATGATCCTCGGCTTCCGGATCGGCACCAACGTGGTGTCCCTGCTCGGGGCCGTCGCGCTGATGTTGGTATTCGCGCTGGCGTTCTCCTGGGTCTCGGTGCTGGTCGGCATGCTGGCCAAGGACCCCGAGCACGTCCAGCTGTTCGGCTTCACCGTGCTGTTCCCGATCACCTTCGTCAGCAACGTGTTCGTGCCCACCGAGACCATGCCCGACTGGCTGCAGACCTTCGTCAACGTCAACCCGATCTCCATCCTCGCCGACGCCTGCCGCGGACTCATGCTCACCGGCGCCGAAGCCACACCGATCATCCAGTCCCTGGCCTGGGCCGGGATCATCGCCGCGGTCTTCGCACCACTGTCGGTCTGGGCATTCAAACGCCGCGTCTGACGGGCGTCTTGAGGCTGGTGGTGCGGCACCGGCCGAAATGTCCTCCCGAGCCCCTCAGCACTTAGCCTCGGCGTGCTGAGCACCGACGGGCCCTGACGCTGGCCTACGCCAATCCAAGACGGAGACCAACACGTCGGCTGTGGCTCGGCTACCACGTCAGTGGTCGATGCGAACATGTGTTCGTGGGAACCGAGGCGACGATTCTGCACGCCGACCTCGACGCGTTCTACGCGTCGGTCGAGCAGCGTGACGATCCTCGCCTGCGTGGCCGGCCCGTCATCGTCGGGGCCGGCGTCGTGCTCGCGGCCAGCTACGAGGCCAAGGCGCTCGGCGTCCGCACCGCGATGGGCGGCGCCCAGGCGCGCCGGCTGTGCCCGCACGTAGCCGTCGTCCCGCCCCGGATGTCGGCGTACGCCGAGGCGAGCAAGGCGGTCTTCGAGGTGTTCGAACAAACGACACCGCAGGTCGAAGGACTGTCGATCGACGAGGCGTTCCTCGACGTCGGCGGTCTGAGGCGGATCTCCGGCCCACCCGTCGACATCGCTGTTCGGTTGCGGCGCGAGGTGCTCGAGCGGGTTGGCCTGCCCATCACTGTCGGGGTAGCCCGCACCAAGTTCCTCGCGAAGGTGGCGAGCGGAGTCGCCAAGCCCGACGGCCTGCTGGTCGTACCGCCCGACCGGGAGCTCGACTTCTTGCACCCGCTTCCGGTGGAGCGGGTGTGGGGGGTCGGCCACGTCACCGCCGAAAAGCTCCGAGGTCAGGGAGTCCTAACCGTCGGGCAGGTTGCCGAGTTGCCCGAGGCGGCACTGGTCTCGATGCTCGGGCCGGCCGCAGGACGCCACCTGCACGCCCTCGCACACAACCGGGATCCACGGCCGGTTCAGGTCGGCCGTCGTCGGCGGTCGATCGGCTCTCAGCGCGCGCTCGGTCGCATGCCGAAGTCACCCGAGGACTTCGACGCCGTAGTCGTGGCAATCGTCGATCGCCTCGGCCGGCGGCTGCGCGCGGCCAGGCGGGTCTGCAGCACCGTGGTCCTCCGCCTGCGCTTCGACGACTTCTCCCGCGCGACCCGATCGCACACCCTGCCCGACGCCACCGCTCAGACGCAGGTGATCCTCGGTACCGCTCGGGCGCTGATGGCAACGGCCATGCCGGTCATCCGACGTCAAGGGCTCACCCTGATCGGAGTGTCGCTCAGCAATCTCGACGACGACGACGCGATCCAGCTCGCGCTGCCGTTCGATCGCCACGATGCAGCAGTGCTCGACGCCGCCCTGGACGTGCTGCGTGACCGGTTCGGATCGAAGGCCATCACCCGCGCCGTACTCCTCGGCCGTGACCCCGGTCCGTCGGTTCCGCTGCTCCCCGACTGACGCCGTCGGCCCGGCTGGGCCTAAGCCGCAGCGGCCGTCGCGGGCACGTCGTCCCGGCGGCGCCGATCTCGGGGATCCTGGAGCATGCGCACCAGGTCACCGGGGGTACGGCCGAGCAGCCTGGAGGCGGTTCGCGTCAGGTGGGCCTGGTCGGCGAATCCAGCGTCGGCCGCCGCCAGGGCGATGGGCTTGTCCGCCAGACCGAGCAGGGCCGTGCGGAGGCGCCGCCACATGCGCAGACGCACCGGCGAGGTACCGGTGAGGTCGTGGACCAGCGTTCGGAGGCGGGACGCCGACAGCCCGACGCCCGCCGCGGCGCTGGCAACGCCATCTGTCACGTGGAGGCCCTGTACGGCCGCGGAAACGCGGGGGTCGATCGCAACCGGGGGCGGCAGCAGGTGCCGGTGTCGAAGGTAGGTCACGGTCTCCCGTGCTCTCTCGCCCAGGTCGGCGGTGTCGACCGTCGACCAGCGACCAGCCAGGTACTCGACCGTGCCGGAATCGAGTGGGACGGCTCTGCCGAGCCCCGGCCCGAGGCCCTGGTACCACGGGTCGATGAACACCGTGAGCTGGCCCGTAGCGCAGCTGGCGTCATAGGAGAGCTGCGGCGGGAAGATCACTCCCGGCCCGCACCCGCGGTGACACCGGCCGGTGCACCACTTGATGTGCCCGTCCGGCGACAGGAGAATGGTCCACTCCGGAAGGGCACGTCCCGGACCCGCCGAACCGGCCGGGTCGTGAAGGACCATCGTGTGCGGACCCGCGATCAGCGTGGGGCCCGCCGGCCAGTTCCCCCGGCGACCTTCATCGATCATGTTCCGACGCTAGGTACGACCGCGACGCCGTGGCAGACACCGGATCGGTGGTCTTCGCCGCATCCCCAGCTCTGGGGATGGCGTCTGATCGGCGACGGCCCCCCCCCAGGCGATGCGTTCAAGACGCTCACCGCTCCGAGGCTACGGTCGAAGACATGGACGCCGTCATCGCTGTCGACAACTGCCGGACGTTCGGCGGCGACGCCACGACGGGTCGAGTGACAACACGCCGACTCACCCGACTCCGATGAGGCCTCCACGTGTGGCCGTGGGCATCCGCGACCTCAGCGGACGCGACGAGACCGGCCAGGCCGCCCTGGTGACGCTGGGCCTCGACCGCCACGATCCCGACGACACGAAACCGGTGATCCTCGACCACCGGGACATCGACCTGTGCGCTGTCGACCTGCCTCCGCGGGTCTACCACGCCGCCAAGGGGTTATCGCCTCACGCGGCCCGGGCGCTCGTCGACCACGTGGCGGCAACGGCAGCTCGGACCGCCGGCGACGAGTTCGACGAGTTGCTCACCGACATGCGCTCGGCCGGGCACATGATCGACGCCGTCTCCGTGGCCGTGGACGAATCCGGGCCTGACATCGTCCACACGCCACTTGCCGACCTGCTGGACTCCCACACCCGAATCCACGCCGCGGAGAACGCCCTCTATCGCGAGGCATTGGCCTCCGCTGCCGCCGATCGTGGCGCCGTCGTCTTCCGGTACCCGAGCCGGTCCCTCGCCGAGGCAGCGCGAACTTCTCTGCGTCTTTCCCCGGACCAGATCGCGCAACGGCTGGACGCATGGGGACGGCTCGTCGGCAGACCGTGGCGGCGACATCACAAGGACGCGGCCCTCGCCGCCTGGCTCGCCCTCACGGCGGGTGGGATACGGCCTCGACGGCGGGCGAGCGATCGTCAGGTCGAGAGGCGCGCCGAGGCGGGTTCCGACTCCGGGAACCGCGGACGGTAGTCGCGCCGCAGCCGACCGAGCCTTCGATAAGCCATCATCGCCAGCAGGACGGCGGCCGCGAACACAGCGACGAGCCCGACCGCGACCTGAACCTCGGCCAGCGCGCCCAGGGCCTGGCAGACGATGCCCACGAAGATTCCGGCGACCACCGCGTCGATGATGCCGACGATCACCGGAGATCCGCAGAGCAGGTGGCTCACGCCGACATCGGTACGGAAGCTGTAGGTTCGCAGCACGCCGAGCTCGTCGTCGTGCCGGCTGGTGACGAAGTACGGATCGAGCTCCGGAGCGAGTTCCAGATAGGCGTGGCGGAGCCGGTTCATCCCCACGACCAGCCACGCGTCCTCGATATCGGCCTCGATCAGGCGGATGAACGTCGCGAGTCCGACGAGCAGGACGATCGGCAGCACCAGGAGCGCGAAGGCGCGGAAGCCCGTGCCGAAACCCGTTGCCTGCGCCACCAGGGACAGCGCGATGACCGTCGCCGAGAGGACCGTGAGGAAGGTGCCGGTACGGCTGAAGATTTCGTTCCACGTCATGCCGCGCGTCGCCAACAGGCTCCAGTGTTCGGTCGCCAGTATCTGTGCGCGCAGCGCAGCGGGACTCCCGGGGTGATCGAACGGTGGCCGCTTGGTCATCCGACAACGCTAGGTCGCCGCGCTTGGTCTGGAAAGGCACCCGATCGGGTGATTGTCAGACCGTCCCCCAGCTCTGGGGACCAGGGAATGGAGCGAGGCACGCGTTCTGTTCAAGACGCCGTCAGGACCGGTGGGCATGGTGACGGTATCCGGTCCGCTCGGAACGAACGGTGCGCACGATGAGGTTGTCGACTACGTCTGTTGCCCGGGCTTGCAGTCGCCATCCGGGGCGGACGCTGGCTGCGTGGGGCTTGGTGCTGGCCGGTTCGATTACGGCGATCGCCTTCGTTCTGACCGGGTTCAGCTCCGAGGCGGCGGTGACAAACGATCCGGAGTCCCAGCTGGCCGAGGAGCGGGTGTTGGCGGGCTTCCCGCCCGATCCCGAGGGTGAGGTCTCCGATCTGATCGTGGTGCGCTCGTCGGAGGGTCTGAGGGTCGATGACGATCGGTTCCGGTCCTTCGTCGAGGGGCTGGTGCGTGACACCCGGCAGACCGGGGTGGTGAGCAACGCAGTGGCCTACGTCGATGTGGAGGATCCATCGCTGGTTTCGGCGGATCGCCAGGCAACGCTGATCCCGGTCAACATCGGCGATGTCGACGACGCGGGCGAGGTCATCGAGGTGGTGGAGCGGGCGGATGCCGATGCGGATTTCGTGGTGGCGATCACCGGTGACTCGACGCTGGACTTCGACTTCAACGAGCTGTCCGCGCGCGATCTGGAGGAAGGCGAGCTGAAGTTCGGGCTGCCGGCGGCGCTGCTGATCCTGCTGCTGGTGTTCGGCACCGTGGTTGCGGGCCTGGTTCCGCTGCTGATGGCGATGGTGGCGATCGTCACCGCGCTCGGGCTGGTGGCGCTGCTCACCCAGCTGTTCGAGCTGTCGATCTTCACCACCAACATGCTCACCGGCATGGGTCTGGCGCTGGGGATCGACTATGCGCTGTTCGTCATCTCCCGCTACCGGGAGGAGCGTGGCCGCGGACGGTCACCGGCCGACGCGATCGTGACCACCGGCGGCACCGCCAGCCGGGCGGTGCTGTTCAGCGGGTCGGCGTTCGTGATCGCCATGTTCGGCCTGCTGATCGTGCCCTCGACGATCTTCCGCAGCCTGGCCGCCGGGGCGATCCTGGTCGGCATCACCTCACTGGCGGTGGCGCTGACCCTGTTGCCGGCCATGCTCGGGCTGCTCAGGGACCGGGTGGACTGGCTGCGGCTGCCGATCGTCGGGCGACGGTCGATGGAGCGGGCGAACCCGGAAGGCCGGATCTGGGGGGCGATCATCGACCGGGTGTTACGCCGGCCCGCACTGAGCCTGATCGTCAGCACCGCCGCACTGGTGGCAATTGCGCTACCCGCCTTCGGGCTGTCCATCGGCACCGCCGGCGTCAGCACCCTGCCCGATGACCTGGCCGCCAAAGGCGGGTACCTGGCCCTGCAAGCCGACTTCCCCGACCAGACGGTCAACCCGGTCCACGTCGTCGTTTCGAACAACTCCGGCGCTGTGTCCACCGCGCTGGACCGGCTCGGCGACCAGCTCGGCGCCGACCCCCGCTTCGGCCCAGGGCAGATCCGAGACGGCAACGGCGGGGTGGCCGACCTGGTCGTCCCGGTCCGCGGCGACCCCACCGGCGAGCAGGCCATCGCCGCCGTCCGCGACCTGCGCGGACAGCTCCTGCCCGCGGCATTCGAGGGCACCGACGCCAATCCGCTGGTGGGCGGGACAACCTCGGAAACCATCGACTATCTCGACAACGTCACCAACCCCGCGCCGGCAGTGTTCGCCTTCGTCCTCGGCCTGTCGCTGGTGCTGCTGACCATCGCCTTCCGCTCGATCGTGATCGCCATCACCGCGATCATGCTCAACCTGCTCTCGGTCGGCGCCGCCTACGGGCTGCTCGTGCTGGTCTTCCAAAACGGCATCGGCGCGGACCTGCTCGGCTTCCAGACCGTGGACACCATCGAGGCCTGGGTCCCGCTGTTCCTGTTCTCCGTCCTGTTCGGACTGTCCATGGACTACCAGGTCTTCCTGCTCAGCCGCATCCGCGAACGCTACGACCAGGGCGCCGACACCGCCGCCGCCGTCCG
>DASUYL010000011.1:0-15395 GCA_036377395.1 Jiangellaceae bacterium | reverse complement strand
CTGGCCGGACTTGAGGACCTCCTCGATGCGTCGCGGCCCGTCGGGTTTGCCGAGTCCGGCCCAGTCCACTTCGCCGGCGTAGAGGATCGCGTTGCGACCGCGACCGATGTCGACGAATGCCGCCTCCATCGCGGGCAGCACGTTCTGAACCTTGCCGAGATAAACGTTGCCCACCATCGACTGCTGCGACGAACGGCTGACGTAGTGCTCGACCAGGACGTCGTCCTCGAGGACCCCGATCTGGATCCGGTCTCCGGTCTGGCGGACCACCATGACCCTGTCGACGGCTTCTCGACGGGCCAGGAACTCGGCCTCGCTGATGACGGGCGGGCGTCTCCGGCCCACCTCTCGGCCGTCGCGCCGGCGCTGTTTCTTGGCTTCGAGCCGGGTGGACCCCTTGACCGAGGTCACCTCGTCGGCGGTGTCGTCGGCCGGCCGTGGCTCGCGCAGACGCACGACGGTGTTGGGCGGGTCGTCGTGCTGGGTCTCGTCGGTGTCGGCATCTCCTTTTCGACGCCGACGTCGGCGCCGACGTCGGGTCGCGGCGGTGTCCTCCCCCGTGCCCTGGTCCGGCTCCTGGCCGGCTTCGACCGTACCGTCGCCGGTCACTTCACGCTCCGGACGCTCATCGGCGCCGGCTCCATCGGCGCCGGCCTGGTCCTCGCCGGATCCGCCCTGGCCGGACTCGTCGTCGACGGTGCTCGAGGCCTCACCGGCGCCCTTCTTCCGCCGACCCCGACCTCCGCGGCGCCGCCGCTTGCGGAGGGTGCCGTCGGCGTCGTCCTGCTCGTCGTGCAACTCGTCGGCGGCCTCTGCTTCCGCATCGTCGTCGCTGCGGGCGCGCCGCCCCTGCTCTCGGGCCGTACGGGCAGGCGTCTCGGCGGCGGTGAACTGCGGCGCCTGGAACAAGAGCGGCACCGACGAAGAGCTCGCGACCCCCGGTGTGGTCTCCGCCGAGATCAATGCCGCATCGCCGGCGTCCGTCGGGGATCCGGCTGGCTCCTCGGCTCCCGTGTCGGCCGCGGAGGCCCGACCGGATCGTGAGCGTGTGGTCGCGGCAGCGGCCTTCTTGCGGGAGCGGCGCGCGGGCTTGTCCGATGCTGGCGCCTCGACGTCGCCGGAATCGGCGGGTATGTCCGCGGCCGCGGGCTGTACGGCCGGCTCGCGGCGATTGCCGGACGCCCTGGCGCGAGTTCGCCGCGCGCGAGGGGCGGCGGTCGACGCCGCGGCCGGCTCGGTCGGGCCGGGCTCCGCCTGGCTGCCCTCGACAACACTCGGGGCCTCGGTCACTTCGGGCGCAGCGGGCGGGCCGGCCGCCCGGCTCGCGCTGCGGCGGCGCCGGGTCGACGTTGCCGTACTAGTGGGGTCGTTGGTCGTGGTCGTGCTCTCTGTGACGTTGCCGTCGTCCATCCGGGTGTTCTCCCGTCGGCCCTGCCGCGGGGCGCCGCGCCCCTGTGGGCGCGCTGCTCGCCGCGTCAGGGCTCCTGTCGGCCGCCGGTTGCCCTGAGGGGCCGGCGGAGAAGCCTTCGGTCGGCGACGTCCTCCGATTGGTGCCGTCGGCGGGATCCGCGGGTCGAACCGCGCTCGCGCGCCCAAGCCGGGCAGCGTCGCGGTCGGGCTCCATGGTTCACCCACCGTGCCGGAGGGACGCGCCGGGCGTCCGCTGCGCCTGCCCCGATTCGCCACGTGGCGTCGAGGGCGGCGCGAAGTCGGCCACACGACGGTGTCCGGCGAGGACGTCGTCGGGTCGGACGGCCGGTGTTCCGTGCCGCGCGACCTCTTCCATTATCACATACGCGAGCAGCCCGGCGCTCCGAAAGCGGATTGGCGTGCCGTGAGCATGCCTGGACGGGCGTGGCTCGACGTGAGCAGCATCTCGGTGATACCTCGGGACATCCCCGGATGTGGCACGCGCTGCCGGGCTCATACGGTTTCCCCATGACGGGCGCGGAAGGCGGTCAGGCTCCCGCCGCACCGGCGGGCACGCTGGCGATCGGCACCCGCGGGCTCAGCACCGCCGAGGTCGAGGAACGGATCGCCGCCGGCCGGATCAACGACGTGCCCACTCGGTCGAGCCGCACCATCGGCGAGATCGTCCGGGCCAACCTGTTCACGCGGATCAACGCAATCATCGGCGTGCTGTTCGTCATGGTCCTCTCCGTCGGGCCGATCCAGGACGCGCTGTTCGGCGGCGTGATCATCGCCAACACGCTGATCGGCATGATCCAGGAATTGCGCGCCAAGCGGACCCTGGACCGGCTGGCCGTGATCGGCGAGGCCAGGCCACGGGTGCGCCGCGACGGCGTCACGACCGAGATCGCCCCCTCCGGGATCGTCCTGGACGACGTGATCGAGCTCGGTCAGGGCGACAAGGTGGTCGTCGACGGCGTCGTGGTCGAGGCCGACGGCCTGGAGATCGACGAGTCCCTGCTCACCGGCGAGGCCGATCCCGTCCTGAAGGTCGTCGGTGAGCCGGTCATGTCCGGCAGCTTCGCCGTTGCCGGCAGCGGCGCCTTCCGCGCGACGAAGGTCGGCCGTGAGGCCTACGCCGCCCAGCTCGCCGAGGAGGCCACGCGGTTCACCCTGGTCAACTCCGAGCTGCGCAACGGCATCAACAAGATCCTCAAGTTCGTGACGTATGCGATCATTCCCACCGGTATCGCACTGGTCATCAGCCAGCTGGTCGTGAACGAGGACGACCTGTCCGAGGCGATCCGGCGCATGGTGGCAGGCCTGGTGCCGATGGTTCCCGAAGGCCTCGTCCTGCTCACGTCGATGGCCTTCGCGGTCGGGGTCATCAGGCTCGGCCGCCGTCAGTGCCTTGTTCAGGAGCTGCCGGCAATCGAGGGCCTGGCCCGGGTGAGCGTGGTCTGCCTGGACAAGACCGGGACGCTCACCGAGGGCACGATGGACGTGGCCGAGGTACGCAAGCTGGCGGACGGCGTGCCTGTGGGGGACGTCCTTGGAGCACTCGCCGCGGTGGACGCGCGCCCCAACGCGAGCATGCGCGCGATCGCCGAGGCCTATCCGCCCCCGCAGGGATGGACGGACACTGCCGATGTCCCGTTCTCCTCGGCACGCAAGTGGAGTGGGGCGACGTTCGTCGAGCCGTCGGGATCGATCTCGACCTGGCTGATCGGGGCGCCCGACGTCTTGCTCCGCCCCGGCGACGCGGCACTGACCACCGCCGACGAGCTCGGCGCCCGTGGATTGCGGGTGCTCCTCCTCGCGCACAGCTCGATGCCGGTCGAGGAGGCCCTCGCAGGTCCCGACAGCATGGACGGCCACCTGCACCCGGCCGCCCTGGTGGTCATCGAGCAGCGTCTGCGGCCCGAGGCACCGGACACCCTGCGCTACTTCGCCGACCAGGGGGTTCAGACCAAGGTCATATCGGGCGACAACGCCGTCTCCGTCGGTGCCGTCGCCTCGGCGCTCGAGATCGAGGGTGCGAGCCACCCGGTCGACGCACGCAGTCTTTCGACGGAGGAAGCGATGCTGGCCGACCAGCTCGAGGCGAACGCCATCTTCGGGCGGGTCAATCCGCAGCAGAAGCGTGACATGGTGCACGCGCTGCAGTCGCGCGGGCACAACGTGGCGATGACCGGCGACGGTGTCAACGACGTGCTCGCTCTCAAGGACGCCGACATCGGGGTGTCGATGGGCTCCGGCAGCGAGGCGGCGCGCGCCGTGGCCCAGATCGTCCTGCTGGACAACAGCTTCTCGTCGCTGCCGTCGGTCGTGGCCGAGGGGCGACGTGTCATCGGCAACATCGAGCGGGTCGCGAACCTGTTCCTCACCAAGACCGCGTACGCCGTCATCCTCGCCGTGGTCGTGGTGCTGACCCAGGTCCCGTATCCGTTCTTGCCTCGGCACCTCACCCTGCTCAGCTCACTCACGATCGGCATTCCCGCGTTCTTCCTCGCGCTGGCCCCGAACACGGAGCGGGCGCGACCGGGCTTCACCCGGCGAGTCCTGCGCTTCGCCATACCCGCCGGCGTCGTCGCCGCCGCTGCGACGATCTGCTCGTACCTGCTCGCGCGTTCCGTCTACGACGGTGACCTCGATGCCGAGACCTCGGCGGCGACACTCACTCTCTTCCTGGTAGCGCTCTGGGTGCTCGCGATCATCGCGCGTCCGTACACGTTGTGGCGGATCCTGCTGGTCCTCGCCATGGGGGCCGGCTTCGCCATCGTCCTCACGGTCCCGTGGCTGCAGGACTTCTTCCAGCTCGACCTGGTGGGGACGCAGGCGCCCTGGGCCGCCGTGGGTATCGCGGCTCTGGCCGCCGTGGCACTCGAGCTGATCTGGCGGTTGCGTTGGTTCCGGGCCCATGACGCAACCGGCTCAACCGCCTGATCGGCGCACAGCCGCGTCTACTCGTGATGGCGGCGAATGGTCGAGGCGTCGGCGCCGACCCGTCCGACTGCCTGCATGGGATCGCCAGCACCGAGATCGCCGATCCCCGCGCTCTCCAGGGCGCCGATCGCCAGGGTCCGCCGGACCGCCGAGAAGGTCAGCACGTGGGCGAGCAGGCCGCCGTAGGTGAACGTCCGTGGGGGGTCGCACATGGCGTCGACGAAGGTCTCGTCAGCCCTGCCGCTCTCGAGCTGCTCGACCACCTGGTCTCGGAACCGCGGGCCTGCTGCGTCGAGGCGGGCCCGCAGACCCGCCGGTGTGGTGTCGCCCGCGGGTGGCATCTGGGTGCCTCCGTCGAGGGAGGTCAACCACATCTCCAGTTGTCCGACCAGCCGGTCGGTGATGCTGCGCAAGGTCGGGTCGGCGTCGATGCCCTCCACGGAGAGCACGATCGGCCGGTCGAGCACCTCGGTGTCGAGCCGGCCGGTGCGGTCGATGATCTCGCCGACCAGCCAGAGGTGGTGGTCGAGCATTCGTACGAGTACGTCCATGGCACTGCTCCTCGAGTCTGCCGGCAGCCGCAGGCCGCCGGGCGCATAGAAGTGGACCCCGCTGGCAGCAGGAAGGTCGTGAGAGGTCGGGCGTCCCCGGCGATAGTCCGTCGGAGAAACGCCGTGGGCCCGGCCGAACGCGCGCGAGAACGCCTCCGGCGAGCCGTATCCGGCGTCGTACGCCACCTCGGTGACCGGGTCCGCGGTGGCGGCCAGTCGGTGAGCGGAGCGCTCGAGCAGCAACCGTCGCCGGAAGGCACCCGGTGGCTCACCCAGCGCTGCTGCGGCGAGACGGTCGAAATGGAAGCGGGAGAGATAGGCACGGCTGGCGAGGTCGTCGCCGGTCAGTTGGGGCTCGTCGAGGCTCGCCTCGACCAGGTCGAGGATCCCACGCAGCCGGTCAGGTCCCGTCATGGCTCCGATCTTCGCTGCACGCCGCGGTCGTCCGCCTGATCCTCCTTGCTGTTGTCGAGCCGACCTGAGCCGCTACGCGTCGTGGCCGGGATCGCCGACCGTCGCCTCGTCCAGCGGCCCCTGGGTGAGCCGGGTGGAGACGTACGGTTGCCCGGGCGGGCCCGCTCCGAGCCTGCCGAGCGCCGTGACGAGATCGTCGGGACGCACGGTCGGGGTCAGGTGCCGGATCGCGGCGAGCAGGACGGGGATACCGGCGTCGCGGTCGATGTCGACCTCGAGCCGCACGACGGCGGCCCGCGCGTCGAGCACCCGGGATCCGTTCTTCGTCACCCGGCTCACCTCGACCGACCCGGCCGCCAGGAATTTCGCAACGGCCGCGGCCAGCGACTTCGGCTCCGCGGCGGGCATCTCGATCCGCCATACGGACGCCTGGAGCCGATCGGCGAGCGAGTCCCCGGCGGCTTCGACCACCTCGACCACGTCGAGCCCGGCCGGCAACGCGGCGTCCAACGACCGGGCCACGTCGGCCGGATCGCGGGCCTGAGTGAGTGAGATCTCCAGGTACTCGGCCTCCGAGGCGGCCCCCATGGGAGCCGCACCGGCGTAGGACACCTTGGGATGCGGGCTGTAACCCTGCGAGTAGGCCATCGGCACTCCGGCGCGGCGCAGCGCCCGCTCGAAAGCCCGCTGGAAGTCCCGGTGGCTGGTGAACCGCATTCTGCCGCGCTTGGCGTAGCGGACCTGCAGTCGCTGTACCGCCGCTGCTTGATCGCGGTGGCGTGCACGGGTCACGGTCGGATTCTCCCTCGGCCGCCGCGAGGGCGACAGTCGGCCCAGGCCACCGGCGTAGCGGCTGCGCCCTTGCTGGCGGCCGGATTCCCGCGTACGTTCGGCTGGATCATCCGGGTGGTGGGGGAGCCGATGACCGATCTCGAGACGCGTGCGCTGGACAGTCTTCGCACCACGGTGGCCGGCGACGTGATCGTTCCGAACGATGCCGGTTACGACGAAGCGCGCACGCTGTTCAATGCCATGATCGACCGGCGCCCGGCCGTGATCGTCGCCTGCGAGGGCGTACCCGACGTCGTCAGCAGCATCGCCTTCGCCCGGGAGAACGACCTCGAGATCGGGGTGCGCGGCGGAGGGCACGGCGTTGCGGGAACCGCTCTGAGCGAGGGTGGACTCGTCGTCGACCTGCGCCGGATGAACCACGTCTCCGTCGACCCCGACGCCCGTCGAGCCGTGGTGGGCGGCGGGGCGACGATGAGCCACCTCGACCGGGCCTGCCAGCCGCACGGACTCGCCACGACCGGCGGACGCGTCTCGACCACCGGCGTCGGCGGCTTCACGCTGGGCGGCGGCACCGGGTGGTTCGACCGCAAGTTCGGTCTCGCCTGCGACAACCTGCTCGACGCGGAGGTCGTCATGGCCGACGGCAGGGTCGTCCGCGCAGCCGAGGACGAGGACGCGGATCTGTTCTGGGCCCTGCACGGCGGCGGCGGCAACTTCGGCGTCGTGACCTCGCTGACCCTGCGGCTGCACCCGATGGCGACGACCACGCTCGGCATGCTGCTCTTCCCGCCCGAGCGGGGTCCGGAGATCACGCGCACCTACCGCGATGTGCTGCTCGGCGGCCCGGACGAGTTGGGCGGCGGCCTCATTTACCTGACCGGCCCGGAGGGTGAGGACTTCGTCCCGGAAGATTTGGTCAACCACCTGACGCTGGCCGTCGTCGTCGCCTATGCGGGTCCCGAGGAGGAGGCCCGTCGGGCCGCTGCGCCCTTCATCGACCTGCAACCCGCTGGTCAGATGGTCGAGGAGATGCCGTACGCCGACCTACAGTGCGCGCTCGACGACCCGCCCGGTTACCGCAACTACTGGTCCGCGGAGCACCTCGACGCCTTCCCCGACGCCGCCGTCGAGGCCTTCTGTGCGCGCGCGCCGGACATGATCGTCCCGTCGGCGTCGCAGCACGTGCTCTTTCCGATGGGTGGTGCGACGGCACGCGGTGACGGCGACTACCCGATCCCGTGGCGGCGGTCCGCGTGGGTGGTCCACCCCTTCGGGTTGTGGAGCGACCCGGCGGACGACGAGCAGGCCATCCGGTGGACCCGCGACGTCCGCGCCGACGTCCACCCGTGGGCCACCGGTGCGGTGTACCTCAACTTCATCGGCGACGAAGGCACCGAGCGGATCGTCGCGGGTCTCGGCCAGGACAACTACGACCGGCTCGCGGCGATCAAGGCGGAGTACGACCCAGAGAACGTCTTCCACCTCAACCACAACATCGCGCCCATCCACCGCGAGCCGTCGACCACCTGACGACCGACGGGTCAATCGCCCAGATCGCGCTGTAGCAGCCGCGAGGGGAGAGCACGGGTACGAACGTCCTCAGCGCCCGGGACTGAACTGGCAGCCCATCCCCTCCGCGCACCCTGCGGTAAATAGATCAGTTTGCCCTGCAGGGCCGAGAGCAATCCGAGACCACCAGCGTTCTCAGCTCTCCGTGCCCGCCATGCGCCTGGCGACGTCGAGCCGCCGGCGAGCGTCGGCCAGTGCGTTGACCGCTTCATGTTGCCGCGCGCGAGCCTCGGAGAGGTGCGTCTGTGCGGTGACCTTGTCACGGCGCGCTTCCATTCGCTGGCCTGCGAGCGAGCTCATCTTGTCGTCCGCAGCCTCAACGGCCGCCACGGCGTCAGCGAGCTCGTACTCGCGTTGCCAGTGCGCAAACTCGGCGAATGCCAGTTCCTCTTCCGCCCTGCGCAGGTCTCGGACCGTCTCAGCTCGAGGGTCAGGTGGTGAACTGACGTCGTCCTGCACCGGCTCGGCGTCCGTCAGGTCGACGCGCTCGGGCACCCTGCCGTCGGCCGAGGCACGCCTGCGCCGGGCCGCCAGCTCATCATCGACGGGACGGAGATCCCAGTCCGCCGCTTTCTCGACCACCGTCCACTCCTCAGGCGAAGCCGTGGGCCTTAGATCGACGTGTGGCCGCGGACCGAAGCCGTTGTGCGAAAGAGGTCTCACCAAACGCCCATTCCGAACCGTCAGAGCGCCGGCAAGATCGACTAGAGCGGCCTGCAGCGTTGCCTCGACCTCGGACAGCACGCCGTCGGTCAGCCGCAGGCCTGCCTCGGCCGCATGACGGCGCGCCCGATGAAGCAGATCGGCGATCAACTGTCGGCGCTGCTCAGTGAGGTTCCGCAGCTCCGAGCCGTCCAGCCCGGTCTGGGCTTCGCGCAGCTGCCGACCCATCGCGGACAGGCGTTGCATCGCTACCGGATCCTGCGCCAACAGGTTCACCAGCCAGGCGCTACGAGTCGGCCGGCGCAATCTCTGCAGGCGGTCGGCGAGCTCTTGGCTGCCGGCCACCCGGGCTTGCCGTACCAACTCGTTCCGCACAGCAACGAAATCGGTTGGTGGCAGGACATACAGTTCTCGGACGATCTCGTCCAGCTCGGGCACTGTCATCTGCACACTCTCCCAGGCCAATCCAACGTGGCCGTCGGCGAACGTGCAACCAAGGATCAGGAGGCAACCACGAAGTCCTGCGCGTCCTGCTTCACGCAGCAGCCGCCACCTAAGACTGCCCAACAGTCGATGATCAAGGAGTGCCGCATTGGATCTGCCGCGCCGCAGGCGGCATCGGTGCAATCCGACGTGCCGTCACCGTGCACCACGAGCGTTCCGTGGCAATGGTCGATGTCCGCACCGCAGTCCTGGCACCTGCTCATGCCATCGTTGGTACCAGCTGACGGCATCAAGACCCGGCATTACGACGGCGTGTTGCCGGCACGCCTGCAGAGCCGCCGCTATCCCCGCTTCTTTGGCGGCCCTGCTCCGCGTCCGCTCGATACCGGCTTCTTTGGCTTCTTTGTCACTGCGCCGCTGGTCGGCGCAGTGCGCCGGCCGCGCGCACCGTCGGCTGTCGACTTGCGCTGCTTGGCCGCCTCGATGCTGGCTCGCAGCGCAGTCAGCAGATCTAGCGATGCCGCGCCGGTCCGCGACTCCTGGCTCAACGTGCGCCCGGAGGCCTTGGCGTCGATGAGGGCCGTCAGCGTCTCGCGGTGAACGTCACGGTACCGACCGAGGTCCAGTTCCTCGTCGGACAGCGAGTCGATCAAGGCTTCGGCCATGGCGAGCTCCTGCGTCGGAGCTGACCATTCGTCGTCATCCGCCAGGAACCGGAATCTGGGAGCGCGAACCTCGTCAGGCCAGAGCATGGTCGCCAGGACAAGCACATCCGAGTGCACCCGCAACACTGCGACGGTTTCGCGATCGCGCAACGTGAGCTTGGCGATGGCGACCCGGCCCAACTTCTGCAGCGCGTCCCGAAACAGCCGATATGCCTTGGCCGCATGCGGTTCTGGCTCCACGTAGTAGCTGCGGTCGAGGTAGATCGGGTCGACGGCCTGCGCCGGCAGGAACGAGATCACGTCGATCGAGCGGGAGGATCTCTGCGGCAGCACGCCGAGATCGACGTCGTCGAGGACAACGGTCTCGCCAGTTGCCGTCTCGTAGCCTCGTGCGATTTCCTCGTACGGCACCTCCGCGCCGTCGATGGAGCAGACCCGCTTGTACTGCACGCGGCCGCCGTCGCTGGCGTGGATCTGGTGCGAGGGAACGTTCTTGCTCTCGGTCGCGACGTATAGCCGAATCGGGATCACCACCAAGCCGAAGGAGATGGTGCCCTTCCATACCATCCGCATCATCGTCTCCTTCCGACCAACGAGTGGCGCGTTCACACAGCCGTCCCACCAGTTCATTGTCACCGCGGTATTGGGCAATTTGCCAGCCCTGGGCTGTCGGGCCGGGACGATTAGAGCGGCAGGTGGTGGGAGTATGACCCTCGGCTTCGTCCGCGCGTCGCCGAGTGCGAACGCCGGTCACCGGTGTCGACGCGGTGTGCGATGCGCCCCAATGCTCGTCCAGGTAGTGTCACATCTGCCGCAGCCGCGACGAACGGCATGAGGGCCAGCGGCGCCTTGCGCTCGGGACGGTCCTGCGATCCCGAGCTGGCGGGGCGCGGTCTCCGGCCACACGGGGATGACGGCCGGCTTCAGGTCGCAGAGACCCCCAAATTTGGCTCGCTGCATAGCAGGACCGCGCTCTTCAACGGTCTACCTTCGACTGCATTCTGTGAATCAAGTTGATCTCTTATGGATCGCGAATGGGTGGCTAACGGAATACGTCTGCTCTACTCAAAGCTACTTCAACTGTCTGAGCGCGTTACATTCCATTGGAACCGTGCGACGCAAGAAACCTTACCTAATGACAGAGATGTGACCGTTACTTATGCAACGTCACTGATGGGCAATGCACGACGCCTGCTTGCGTTCGTACGTGTACCCGTGACGTCGGCGTCCACGCCACCGCCCCGCGTTCATCAGGGCTCGGGGCGGGACCGATGGTCGGCGCGGAACCGTTCCTTTGCGCGCACCCGATGACCCAGCGCCGACCCAATGGCCCCTGCCCGTCCGCAGGGGCTCCGTGGCAGGCGGGGGGCACAACCACCGGAGTGCAGTCAGGCCGCGATCCACGCCGAACTCCTCGAACTGGGATAACGCTTTGGCACTTGGTCGATGCCATCCGTCGCCATCCGCCGCAAGTGCAAGGGAGTTCGTAGGGATTCACCCGAAAGCTGAATGCATCTCCTGTCCCGTGAGGCGGCGCCGGCAGGCTGAGGCTGCGGGCGTCAGGGGATTGGAGCTGGTGATGCTAGAGGCAATCCTTGGTTCACTGACAGCCAAGGCGAGATCGGTGGTCGTCCAAGCGCTGGTTGAGGGCGTGCGCTGACCAGTTCGGACGCGTCATCTCTCGTCACGTGGCTCCTGCATCCGCAAGGACTCGTTTGCGCGGGACACTGGCCCAGTCCATGCCAAGTCCCGTCATCCTCCCCGGAAGAGGTCACGAACCTTCCAGGAAACCGCTCAACAGTTAGTGCGATCGTCACGCACGAGGCTCCGGCGCCTGTTGAACCTCCCCCAGGGTGGTGAACGTGATCAACGGCCGGGTCAGCTGACGGCGAGCGGGAGTAGCTTCCTGCCGGTCGGGCCGATCTGGATCTCGGTGCCCAGCTGCGGGCAGACGCCGCAGTCGAAGCAGGGTGTCCAGCGGCAGTCGTCGACTTCAACCTCGTCGATGGCGTCGCGCCAGTCCTCCCACAGCCAGTCACGGTCCAAGCCCGAGTCGAGGTGGTCCCAGGGCAGCACCTCGGCGTACTCGCGTTCGCGGGTCGTGTACCAGGCCAGATCGACCGGCTCGCCGACCAGCGCGGTCTTCGTGGCGGCGACCCAGCGGTCGTAGCGGAAGTACTCGCTCCAGCCGTCGAAGCGTCCGCCGTTGTCCCAGACCGCACGGATCACCCGGCCGACCCGGCGATCGCCCCGGGAGAGCAGGCCCTCGATGAGGCTGGGCTTTCCGTCGTGGTACCGGAAGCCGATCGCCTTCGCATAACGGCGGTCCGCGCGGATCGCGTCCCTCAGCATGGCAAGCCGGGTGTCGACGGTCTCGTGATCGCACTGCGCCGCCCACTGGAACGGCGTGTGCGGCTTGGGCACGAAGCCACCGATCGACACCGTGCAGCGGATGTCGTGCCGCCCGGACACTTCGCGCCCAGTCGCGATGACCTTCTTGGCGAGGTCGGCAATGGCGAGCACGTCGTCGTCGGTCTCGGTGGGGAGCCCGCACATGAAGTAGAGCTTCACCTGACGCCACCCGTGCCCGTACGCGGTCGACACGGTACGGATCAGGTCGTCCTCGGTGACCATTTTGTTGATCACCTTGCGCATGCGTTCGGACCCGCCTTCCGGGGCGAAGGTCAGCCCGGATCGTCGCCCGTTGCGGGACAACTCGTTCGCCAGCGTGACGTTGAACGCGTCGACCCGCGTCGACGGCAGTGACAGCGACACGTTGGTGCCCTCGTACCGGTCGGCGAGTCCGGACGCGATCGACCCGATCTCCGAGTGGTCGGCGCTGGACAGCGACAACAGCCCCACCTCCTCGAAGCCGGACCGCTCCAGACCGGTCTGCACCATGTCCCCGATCGTCGTGATCGACCGCTCCCGCACCGGCCGGGTGATCATCCCGGCCTGGCAGAAACGGCAGCCGCGCGTGCAGCCCCGGAAGATCTCCACGCTGAACCGCTCGTGCACGGTCTCGGCGAGCGGCACCAGTGGCTTGCGCGGATACGGCCACGAGTCGAGGTCCATCACGGTGTGCTTGTGCACTCGCCACGGCACGCCGGGCCGGCTCGGCACCACCCGCTGGATGCGACCGTCGGGCAGGTAGGACACGTCGTAGAACCGGGGAACGTACACGCCGCCGCTCGCAGCCAGGCGCAGTAGCAGGCCGTCACGCCCGTCTGGGCGCCCCTCCGCCTTCCATTCCCGGACCACCTCGGTGATCGCCAGGACCACCTCTTCGCCGTCGCCGAGGACGGCGGCGTCGAGGAAGTCGGCGACCGGCTCGGGGTTGAAGGCGGCATGCCCGCCGGCGATGACGATCGGGTGCTCGGCCGTACGGTCTGCGGCCTCGAGCGGGATGCCCGCCAAGTCGAGCGCCGTGAGCATGTTGGTGTAGCCGAGTTCGGTGGCGACGGAGATCCCCAGGAGGTCGAACGCGGCGACCGGCCGGTGCGAGTCGACGGTGAACTGGCCGATGCCGTGCTCCCGCATGAGCGCTTCGAGATCGGGCCAGACGGCGTAGGTCCGCTCGGCCAGGACGCCCTCGCGCTCGTTGAGCACCTCGTAGAGAATCTGGACTCCCTGATTGGGCAGGCCGACCTCGTACGCGTCCGGGTACAGCAGTGCCCACCGAACCGTCGCGTCGTCGGCGCCCCAGTCCTTGACGGTCGCGTTGAGCTCCCCGCCGACGTACTGGATCGGCTTCTGTACCCGGGGCAGCAACGGCTCCAGCCGCGCGAACAGCGACTCGACCGGCCCGGTGGCGGGCATGAACTGCCTCCCCAACGATGGATGGACCCAGTCGACCAGGGTAGACCCGGGCTCGATGCGGGCCGCCGGCGTCCTGACTGTAGGCCGGGGCCGGGCGCCCTATGCTCGGCCCGTCCGAGAGGAGGGCCGCTGTGGGGACTCCGGGCGCGCGAGCCGACGTCGGTGTGATCGGTGGCTCCGGGTTCTACTCGCTGCTCGACGGTGCCCGCGAGGTCGGTGTCGACACGCCGTACGGGTCGCCGAGCGACGCTGTCACCGTCGGGACCGTCGGCGGCCGGGCGGTCGCGTTCCTGCCCCGGCACGGCAGGGACCATCGGTACCCACCGCATCGCATCCCGTATCGGGCCAACCTGTGGGCGCTGCGAGCGCTCGGCGTGCGTCAGGTCGTCGCACCCTGCGCGGTGGGGAGCCTGCGACCCGACCTGGGGCCGGGAACGTTCGTCGTTCCGGACCAGCTGGTCGACCGCACGGACGGCCGCGCCCAGACCTTCTACGACCAGGGTGCCGTGCACGTGCCGTTCGCCGATCCCTACTGCCCAGCCGGGCGGGCCACCGTCGTCACCCAGGCCAAGGCGGCCGGTCTCGACCCCGTCGACGGCGGCACCATGGTCGTGGTCGAAGGCCCTCGCTTCTCGACCCGCGCCGAGTCGCGGTGGTTCGCCGCGCAGGGGTGGTCGTTGGTCAACATGACCGGGCACCCGGAGGCCGCGCTGGCCCGCGAGCTCGCCCTGTGCTTCACCGCCGTGGCCCTCGTCACCGACCTCGACGCGGGTGTCGAGGCAGGCGACACGGTGACCCAGGAGGAGGTGTTCGGCGTCTTCGCCGAGAACACCGAGCGCATGCGTGACCTCGTCCTCGGCACGCTCGCGGCACTCGACCTGGATCGGTCCTGCCCGTGTCCACGCGCCCTGGAAGGCATCCGGTTGCCCATGGCGCTGCCATGACGGTTCCGCTACGGCGCCCTCCGAATGATCACGTTAAGAGGGTTTGTCCCCCCGTTGCCAGGTCTGCAGACCTGGCAACGGCCACAGAAACCCCCTCTTAACGTGATCATTCGGGAGGCAGCAGTCGGCGTCACGGCATCAGGGCGTCGCGGCGGGCAGACGGACGGTGAACCGGCAGCCACCGTCGGTGTTCGCCACGGCGACCTCCCCGTCCTGGACGTCGACCAGCCCGCGGACGATGGCGAGTCCGAGCCCCCCGCCGCGGGTGGGGACGACCGTGTCGTTCTCCGGGCTGCGGGCCGCTGCACCGCGGAACGCGACGTCGAAAACGCGAGGCAGGTCGGACTCGGGGATTCCGCCGCAGCCGTCGGTGACGGCGACCCAGCCGGCCCGACCGTCGCTGCCGCCGTCGACCCGGACGACGCCGTCCGCCGGGGTGTGGCGGATCGCGTTGAGCAGCAGGTTGGCAAACACGCGGCCCAACTCCGGCTCGCTGCCGCGGACCGTCCCGTAGCCGGACGGCGCCGCCTCCAGCCGGACCCGCTTCGCGCGCGCCACCGGCGTAGCCGCGGCCACCGCGTCGGAGACCACATCGGCCAACGGCACGTTCCCGAGCGTGATGTGCAACGTGCCCGCGTTGATGCGCGAGAGCTCGAACAGGTCGTCGACGAGCCCCGAGATCCGATCGGTCTCCACCCGCATCCGCCGGTGGTAATGGGCAACGGTCGCTGCATCGTCGACGACACCGTCCTCGAGCGCCTCGGCCATGGCCCGCAGACCGGCCAGCGGCGTTCGCAGGTCGTGCGACACCCACGCGACGAGCTGGCGCCGGCTCTCCTCCAGCCGGCGTTCCCGTTCCCTGGCCTCGGCGGCCCAGACACTCGCCCTGGCCAGCCGCCCTCCGGACCACAGCGCGAGCGCCAGGCTCACGGCGCCGGCGGCGACGAGCACGACGAGGAGCACCTCGAGGTCGTGCTCGCTGATGAACATCGCCTGCGCGACGGCGACGACACCGGCGACGACGGCGAGCACGGTCGTCGCGAGCAGGACGGTCACGTGTGCCGTGACGGATCGTCCTCGCAGGCCGCGGAGCACGAGCAGGCCCGCGACGCCGACCAGGCCCGAGCCGGCGAGGGCCAGGAGCAACACCACGACCAGGTCAGGCATCGGAGGCCTCC
>DASUYL010000010.1:0-9418 GCA_036377395.1 Jiangellaceae bacterium | reverse complement strand
CAGGTGCTGGTGGTGATCCCGACCTACAACGAAGCGCTGACGATCGGCAGGGCGGTCGAAGGGGTCCGGTCGGCCGTGCCGGATGCCGACGTCCTCGTCGTGGACGACGGGTCGCCGGACGGCACCGGCGAGATCGCCGATGCTCACGCCGGACGCGACGCCCAGGTGCATGTGCTCCATCGCGCGCGGAAGGAAGGCCTGGGCGCCGCCTACGTGGCCGGCTTCCACTGGGGGCTGGAACGGGGATACGGCACGCTGGTCGAGATGGACGCCGACGGGTCGCATCGGCCCGACGAACTGCCCCTGCTGCTCTCCGCATTGGCCGATGCCGACCTGGTGCTCGGCTCCAGGTACGTTCCCGGCGGTCGGGTGGTGAACTGGCCACGGCGTCGCGAGGCGCTCTCCCGCGGCGGGAACCTCTACACGCGGCTCGCACTCGGTGTCCCGCTGCGCGATGCCACCGGTGGCTTCCGCGTCTATCGTGCCAGCGCGCTGCGCCGCCTCGACCTCGACGAGATCTCGTCGCAGGGATACTGCTTCCAGGTGGACCTGGCATGGCGTGCGGCCCGGGCCGGTATGCGGATGGTCGAGGTCCCCATCACCTTCGTCGAACGGGTCGAGGGCAGGTCGAAGATGAGCGGAGCGATCGTGCGCGAGGCCTTGTGGCGAGTGACCCGCTGGGGCGTGCAGCACCGGCTCGGGCAGCTCCAGCGGGCGGTGCTGCGCCGATGAGAGCGCCGTTCGCGGTGCGGCTGGCGATCGCCGTCTATGCGGTGGCGGAGGTGGCGTTGCTCGTGCTGGCGGTGCGTTGGCTGGGCGCTTGGCCGACGTTCCTGCTCGTGCTCGGCACGAGCCTGCTGGGTGGATGGATCATCCTGACCGCCGGTGTCAGCGCGTATGGCAGCCTCGAGGAGGCCGTCCGCGCCGGCCGCGCTCCGGACGCGCGGCTGGCCGACGCCGGCATGGTCATGACCGGTGGGCTGTTGCTGGTCCTGCCCGGATTCCTGTCCGACATCGCCGGCGTGCTCACGGTTGTGCCCGCTACTCGACCGCTGGTGCGTCGCGTGGCGCGCCGGGCGGGCCTGGTGGCCCGGACTCCACCCGTCGGCCGGGGCCCGGTGATCCGTGGCGAGGTCATCTACCCGACCGACGACGGTCGTCGGCCGGGCGGAATGGCCGACGGCCCGGCCTCCCCGGACGGCGGTCGACCCCGTCCACCGATCCCGCCACCGGACTGAGAGGCAAAGGGGCGGGCCGCGTCGCGGGGGGAGCGACGCGGCCCTGCCGAGGCCGTCGGTTGGCGCTGGGCTCGCAACCGGCGGCGGTCAGGCGGTCTTCTTCCGGCCGCGGCTGGTGGCGGCGAGGTGGGCGCCACCGGGCAGTAGGCCGGCGCGAAGGAGCTCGAGGCGCTCGTCCAGGAGGACCTCCAGATCCTCGACGGACCGGCGCTCGAGCAGCATGTCCCAGTGGGTGCGTGCCGGCTTACCCGGCTTCTCGTCGGGGCGGTCGGTCGCGACCTGAAGTGCCTGCGCACCGCAGCGGGGGCAGTCCCAGAGCGCCGGTATCTCGGCCTCGACGGAGAAGGTCATCTCGAACCGGTGACCACGTGCACAGTCGTACGACACGGTCTGCCGGTCCGCAAACTCGACGCCGCGCTCGTCCTCGTAGCTGGTGGCGCCAAGGCGCGAGCCACGGAGGGTGGAACGCTCGGCCATCGTCTCAGCCCTTCCAGGGACGGTAGTCCCGATGATCGGGGGTCAACTTCGGTGTTCCGTGGTCGCCGATCGGGCAAACCACGAGTCTGACATCGACACAACGTCCTGGCGGCCGTCGTTGTTCCGCACCGCCGTGGGGGACCGCCGATGCCGGTGTGACGTCGTTCACGCGCGTTCGAGGACGCTCCTCACGCCCGGTCGTCGATCGGCCGGCGGGCTGCTTTCGTACACTCGCCGTCCGAGGAACGCCGGGCACGCGCCCGGTCCGTGCACCCGGCGCGGCGAGGCGGCGACGTGGAGGTGGCGTGACGGTCCGCGAGATCCGCCTCTACGGCGACCCGGTGCTGCTCACAGTCGCAGCGGAGGTCACCGATTTCGGCGACGCGACCCACTCGCTGGCAGCCGACCTTGTCGACACGGTTCTCCTACCGGGCCGGGCGGGTTTGGCAGCGCCTCAGATCGGGGTCTCCCGACGGGCGTTCTCCTATAACGTCGACGAGCAGGTGGGCGTGGTCTTCAACCCTGTGGTCGTCGCCCGTGACGGCGAGCAGACCGGCGACGAGGGGTGCCTGTCGGTCCCGGAGCTGTGGTACCCGATCCGGCGGTCACTGCATGTCGTCGTCGAGGGCATGGACGCGGACGGGGCACCGGTCCGGGTCGAGGGCACTGAGCTGATGGCGCGCTGCCTCGAGCACGAGGTCGACCACCTCGACGGTGTGGTCTACCTGCACCGACTGGATCGTGACGCCAGGCGGGCCGCCATGCGAGCCGTCCGTGAGAGCGACTGGTTCAACCGCTGAGCCCACCTGCGGGCGAGTTCGACGCGTAGGTCAGGCCGCGACGGTCACCTGCGGGCGCACCCGGCGGATGCCGGCGGGCGTGACCACGTAGGTGCCATGGCAGGCGATACCGGCCCTGGTGGCGGTTCCGGCGAACGCGTCGTGCCAGGCCAGATCGCCGCCCTGCGCTCTGGGATCGCCCTCACGTGCCACGGCCAGCAGCACACCGGCATGGCCATGTTCGGCGACGAGCCGCAGCAACGGCCCCAAAGCCTGCACCCGCGAATACTGCGGCGGGTCACGTGGTACGCCGTCGACGGCCAGGGCGCTCTCGACGCGGGCGTCGACGTCGGTGACGACGACCAGCAGCGAGCCCGGCTGCAGCTCACCGGCACGGACAATGCAGGACAGGTACCGGATGGCGTCGGCCTCCCGGTCGAGGCGGATCGTGGTGTCCATGTGCCCGATGCTGTCGGTGCCATGCTGTGGATCGCGTGCACCGTCCACAGTCGGCTCGTGGTATGGCGTCGATACGGTCGGCCAGTGCGGACGGCCGACGGCTTCCACCGTCGTCCTGCCGAGCGCACCGGCGTGGTCGAGTCTCGGCCGCGGGCCCACCACTGCGATACCGCCGACATCCCGCCGGCTCGCTCAGGGGATGAGGACGTACATGAGCTCGCGGACCGCAGCCGCGGCGGTGGTGGGATCGGTGAGCATCGACAGGTGGTGACCACGCCGTTCGAGCACCGGCCAGCCTCGACGACGGGCTTGGGCCGCGTCGTCCTCGTATGCCTCGCTGAGCAGGAGGTAACCGCTCGGTCCGTCCCACGAGGCCGGCGGCACGGGTTCGCGGAGGTACGTGACCGGGAGCCGAGGCAGCTCGGCGACGAACCGCTCGCGCATGCGCCGGTCGGGCAGCAACTCCTCGACGGCACCGGCCTCGAACCATTCGTTCCACGGCGGTAGCACGCCGTCACGGGCCAGCCCATGCAAGTGGTCGGCCAGTTCGGCGGGTGCGCGGTCGAACCAGCTGACGCCGGACTGGGGGAGCAGTGAGTCGACGTAGAGCAGCGCGTGAACCGGTGCGCTCGTTCGGTCGGCGATGCCGGGCAGCAGCGGTCCGGCGCCGCTGTGCCCGACCAGCACCACCGGTGCCGCGGAACTGGTTGCGGCAACAGCGTCGGCCGCGGCCTGCTGGACGGCCGGGAGCACCGGGGCACCGGCGGTGACGCTTGCGGTGAGGTCGGGCACCACGACGACCTCGCCCTCGTCCCTGAGCACCTCAGCGGCAGCCTGCCAGGTGAGCGGGCCGACGAGAGGACTGTGGACGAGGGCGAGGTTCATAGCTCCGTGGCCGGCGTGATCAGGCGGGTACCGCCTCGGCCACGGGACCGTCCGCGGTCAACTCCTCGTGCGTGATGTTGAGCCCGAGGAACACGATGGCCGCGCCCACGAGGATCATCAGCGCCGCTACCCAGAACGCCTGTGTGGCGCCGTAGGTCTGAGCCGTCGCACCGATGAGCTGCGGATCGAAGTTGCCCGCCGCCGCCAGCTGGCCGAGCTCCTCGGCCTTGTTCTCCGCGGACTGGACCGCCACCGTGCCGAGCGTGGCCAAGCCCAGCGCACCTCCCACCTGCTGCATGGTGTTCAGCACTGCAGAACCGACGCCCGAGTCCTCGCGAGCGACCCGGCTCACCGCAGTGAGCGTGAGTGGCACGAAGACCAGCCCCATCCCGACGGACTGGACAAGGATCCAGGGCAACAGGTCGGCGACATAGGTGGAATCGACCTCGAGTTGCGTATAACCCCACATCCCGACCGCGCTGACCAGCGCGCCGACCCCGGCGATCCAGCGTGGATCAACTCGCGACGCGAGCGCCGAGGCCGTCTGGGCCGCCACGATGATGCCCGCGGTGAACGGCAGGAACGCGATGCCGGCCTTGAGTGGGCTGTACCCGAGCACCTGCTGGACGAAGAGGCTGATGAAGAAGAACATCGAGAAGATCGCCGCGCCCATGATGAGCATGGACACGAAGCTGACCGCACGAGTGCGGTCAGCGAGGATCCGCATCGGCAGGAGCGGGTGCTCAGTGCGGGACTCGGCGGCGACGAAGAGCAGCAGCAACCCGATGCCGAGTGCCAGCGTGATGATCGTGGTGGGCGAGGTCCACTCGTGCGACGCCGCGTGGGTCAGGCCGTAGACCAGTGAGACGAGACCGGCGGTGCCGACCGCAGCCCCCGCGAAGTCGAACTGGCCGTGCAGCCGGGGGGATTCGCCCAGGAAACGCGGGACCAGCACGAGCAGGAGGATGCCGATCGGGATGTTGATGAACAGCGTCCAGCGCCACGACACCTCGGTGAGCGAGCCGCCCACGATCAGGCCGATCGCAGCACCCATACCGGACATCGCCGCATAGACCGCCATGGCCCGGTTGCGCGGCGGCCCGGCCGGGAAGGTGGTCGTGATCAGCGCCAGCGCGGTGGGGGAGGCGATCGCCGCACCCACACCCTGCAGGGCCCGGGCGATCAACAGTGTTGCCTCGCCCTGGGCGATGCCGCCGAGGAAGGAGGCGAGGGTGAACACCGCGATGCCCACCATGAAGATGCGGCGCCTGCCGAGCAGGTCGCCCAGACGGCCACCCAGCAACATCAGGCCGCCGAAGGCGAGAACGTAGGCGGTGACCACCCAGGACAGGTTGGCGTCGGAGAAGCCCAGGTCGGCCTGGATCGACGGCAGGGCGATGTTGACGACCGAGGCGTCGAGCACGATCATCAACTGGGCGGCGGTGATGATCGCCAGCGCGATACCCAGATGTCGATGGCCGTGGTCGTTCTCGGCCGGCTTCGGCTGCGGCGCGGTGGCGTCGACAGCAGTCGTGTCGTGGGACATTACAGCTCTCTTCCTGGATGTGTCGTGGATCGGCGCGAGACCGGTTCGGTTCGGTGCGCCGCGGGGAGCAGGACCCCGTCGATGATGCGGGCGATGAAGTCGTCGTCGACTGCACCGCCCATGATGAGCCGCCGGTGCAAGACCATGCCCGGCAGGACGTCGAACAGCAACTGGATATCGACGCCGACGTCGATCTCGCCGCGCTGCCTGGCCCGCTCGAACACCGCGTCGAGTACGTCGATCCGCGGCGCGAGGAAGCGCTCGCGGAATGCGCGCTCGAGTTCGGCGTCGTGGTGCATGGCCGACATCAAACCGGCCAGCACCGACAGCGGGACGTCGTCGGTCAAGCCGCCGGCGTTGCAGGCGACGGCCATCAGGTCGCCGCGAAGGGATCCGGAGTCGACGTCGAGCGGCTCGGGACAGCGCTTGGCCCGGG
Source organism: Jiangellaceae bacterium (assembly GCA_036377395.1). Lineage (GTDB taxonomy): Bacteria > Actinomycetota > Actinomycetes > Jiangellales > Jiangellaceae > DASRTE01. Next base: position 3,598 of record DASUYL010000010.1, on the reverse strand, counting down.
CGACCGCGTCAACGACCAACTCGGCCTTCCCCTGCCACCGCCGGTACAGGGTCGCCTTGCTGGCGTGAGCCTCGGCCGCAATGGCGTCGAGCGTGAGCCGGTCGTAACCGAGCGCGACGAGCAGGCGGACGGTCGCGTCGAGGATCTGCTCCTCGCGCTCACCCTCGACCCGAGGTCGGATCCGCGCGGTACCGACGGCAGGCACCGTGTCCTCCTGATCGTTCGTTGGATGAAACGGAACGGTTTCGTTTCGTCCGCGACGATAGCGAGCCCGGTTCTGGCGTCGCTAGTACTTTCCTGCGTTCTGATGTCCGCCCTCGGCGAACGCCGAGCCGACCCACCTCGGGAGTCAACCCCTCCGGATGAGCATTCCTTCCGGTGACAGGTGCGTATTGAACAGAACGTGTGTCCGGTGTGCGCGAGATGCGGGACTGGCCGACGAGGGTGGCGGCCTCAGAGGTGTCAGGCTGGACGGTGCTCGGCGATCGCCCTCAGGCGCTCCACGGCATTCACGGTCTGGCGGGACAGTGTCCGGGTGACGATCGGGGCGAGGATCCTTCCGAGGCCGCGCCCTGGACGTCGACCTCGTGCGTGAGCTGGCCTGAGCAGGTCGACGACGGCGGGCGGAGCAGACCGGGGCAGATCGGACGCGAGGTCTGGGCCGCCGGCGGCGCTGGGCGAACCCACGCGACGTTACGATCTCGCATGTGACCAGCAGACCCGCCGCGGCGCAGCACCTGCGCGACCTCGCGCGGTTGCGGCGCGTTCGCGACCGGATCGACCGGGACTACGCGCAGCCGCTCGACGTCGAGGCGCTCGCCCGCGGTGTGAACATGTCAGCCGGGCACCTCAGCCGCGAATTCCGGCGCGCGTACGGGGAGTCGCCGTACAGCTACCTGATGACGCGGCGGATCGAGCGCGCGATGGCGCTGCTGCGGGTGGGTGACCTCAGCGTCACCGAGGTCTGCTTCGCGGTCGGCTGCTCGTCGTTGGGCACCTTCAGCACTCGCTTCACCGAGCTGGTCGGTGTGCCGCCCAGCGTCTATCGGCGCGAGGGCGCGCGCGCGACGGCGGGGATGCCGGCGTGCATCGCGAAACAAGTGACCAGACCGATCAGGAATCGAGAAGCCCCGGCTCCCGAGCCGCAGTTAGCGTGACCGCCATGGACATCACCATTCACACGAGCTTCCTCCCGCATGACGACCCGGACGCCTCCGTGGCTTTCTACCGCGACACCCTCGGCTTCGAGGTCCGCACCGACGTCGGAACCGGCAAGATGCGCTGGATCACGGTCGGCCCCGCCGGCCAGCCGGACACGTCCATCCTCCTGGCGCCGCCGGCCGCCGATCCCGGCATCACCGACGACGAGCGCCGCACCATCGTCGAGATGATGGCCAAGGGCACCTACGGCTGGATCCTCCTGGCCACCAAAGACCTCGACGACACCTTCGAGCGGCTGCAGGCCGGCGACGCCGAGGTCGTCCAGGAGCCGACCGAGCAGCCGTACGGCGTTCGCGACTGCGCCTTCCGCGACCCCGCGGGCAACCTGGTCCGCATCCAGGAGCTGCGTTGACCTGGCCAGACCGATCAGGAATCGAGAAGCGCCGGATACCGAGCCACACCTAGCGTGACCGTCATGTGCTTGAAGGGACTCACGCAACCTTCCTCACGAACGACCGGCCCGGCGTCCACGCTCCCGGACCCACCGGCCGCCAACCCCGCCATCACTGCGCATCCTGGAGCGGCGCCGAGCCGTCCGGCGGCCGCCGTGACGTCGGGGCCGCGGCTGAACGGGGCGCAAGCTCGCACCGGCGGCGTGGGACGTTGGACGCCGACGCGTCTGCCTTGGGCCTCATGTGGGGTGCGTTGGGGGTCGGCGCATTCATCGGCGCCGCCGTGGTGAACGCGATGCGCAACCTTGCGCAGCGGCACGTGCTGATCGCGATCATCGGCCTGTGGGCGGTGTGTCGTCCGATCATCCTTGCCTTCGTGGACACTCTGACCGGCGGTGATCGCCTTTGGACTGGGTGGCCTCGTGTGGGCGCCGTTCACCCCGGTTGCTTACAGCTTCCTGCAGTCAGGCCTGGAGCCTCACGAGCAACAGCAGGTCGTCACGCTCTGGACGACCGGCTCGATGGTGGCCGCCCCCCTTTGCCTTGCGTTCGGAGGCCCACTGATCGAGGTCGCTGGAACCTCTAGCGGGCTGGTGCTGTCGGGGGTGCTGACCCTGCTATTACTTCCGATTGCGGTGCTGGCTGTCCTCGACCGCACGCCCGCGTCGGTCACAGTCCCCGCGCGCGATGTGTCCTATCGATGAATCACCACTCAACTGATCGAGAGAGTCGCGTCAGCGGGGTTGGTCGATATGCCGCCCAGGACCTCCCAGGACCCCGGCACCTACCGGCGCCGGCGACGGCGGGGATGCCGTCATGCGTCGCGAGACAGGTGACCAGACCGATCAGGAATCGAGAAGCGCCGCTCACGGAGCCGCAGCTAGCGTGACGGCCATGGAGTTCACAATGGCTGAGAGGAAGTTGCAATGAAGGACACGCAGAAGTCCGCCAAGAGCACCACGGCGAGAGGCAAGACGTCCGAAGGATGGACGGACGAGGAACGAGCCGCAATGAAGGAGCGGGGACAAGAGCTGAAGGCGGCCGCGCGCCGCGGCCCGCGCGCGGCCACGGCGGACGCGGAACGCGACGTACTCGCGAAGATCGCCGAGATGCCGGATCCGGATCGTGTCATGGGCGAGCGCATCCATGCTGTCGTCAAAGCCAGCGCGCCAGCCCTCACGCCGAGACTCTGGTACGGGATGCCCGCGTATGCCAAGGACGGCAAGGTCGTCTGCTTCTTCCAGAGCGCTGACAAGTTCAACTCGAGGTACGCGACGTTCGGCTTCAACGACACGGCGAACCTCGACGACGGCACCATGTGGCCGACCTCCTTCGCGCTGACGGAGTTGGCTGCCGCCGACGAGGCAAGCATCGGCGCGCTCGTGAAGAAGGCCGTGAGCTGAAAATTGATCTTGCCACCCGGGAGACGATGAGCATGGCCACGAGGACGCTCACGCAATCGCCTGCGCTGCACGGTGCCGACAGCCACGATCTGATCCGCGTGCAGGGCGCGCGCGAGAACAACCTCAAGGACGTCAGCGTCGAGCTTCCGAAGCGCCGGCTGACAGTGTTCACCGGCGTCTCCGGCTCGGGCAAGAGCTCGCTGGTGTTCGACACCATCGCCGCGGAGTCGCAGCGGCTGATCAACGAGACCTACAGCGCCTTCGTGCAGGGCTTCATGCCGACGCTGGCGCGACCCGAGGTCGACGTACTCGACGGGCTGACGACCGCGATCATCGTCGACCAGGAGCGGATGGGGGCAAACCCCCGCTCGACGGTCGGCACGGTGACCGACGCCAACGCGATGCTCCGGATCCTGTTCAGCCGGCTGGGGGAGCCGCACGTAGGGCCCCCCACTGCGTTCTCGTTCAACGTGCCGTCCGTCCGCGGCTCGGGCGAGATCACCGTCGAGCGGGGCGCCAACAAGACCGTCACCGAGCGGTTCGACCGCAGCCAGACCGGCGGCATGTGCCCGCGCTGCGAGG
>DASUYL010000009.1:0-25329 GCA_036377395.1 Jiangellaceae bacterium | reverse complement strand
GTGTTCGAATCCGCGAACCCGTCTGTGGTGAGGCGGTTCTGGCAGCGCGTGCTCGACTACGCGCCTGGGGAGGACGGCGGTTTGGCGGATCCGTTGCGGCGCGCCCCCGCGATACGGATCCGGCAGTCGACCGAGCCACGGTCGTTGCGAAACCGCATCCACCTCGACGTGGTGCGGCCGGCCGAGGCGGTCGGGCAGGCGAGTCTTGGTGAGGCATCGGGACCGTTCGGGTCCTGTCACACCGACCCCGACGGCAACGAGGTCGACCTGGTGCCGGCGCGGCGGTAGGCGAGAGGATCGGGACAGCCGACTGGCAGGCGGTGTTCAGCGCGATGGCGTGCTACCGCGTAACCTCGCCGACGCAGCAGCGGGAGCTGGCCGCCGCGGCAGCGGCGCTGGCCGACGACACTGGCTTCCCGCTGCTGGTCGACCTGCGCCCCGGGCTCGTGATCATCGACAGCGGTAAGGACCAGTGGGAGGACGACGCCCACGGCCTCGAGCTCGACTTCACCGACTTGGCCGGAAACCTCCAGACCGCTGCCCGCGGGCTCGGGGCCACTGCGGATCCGGGGCTGCCGCGCTTCGCTCAGCTCTTCCTCGACGCCGCCGACGTCGCCGCGGTCCGCGCGTTCTGGGTCGCCGCACTCGGATACACCCACGACCGGCGAGCCGAGGTCAGCGACATCCACGATCCGCGGCGGCTGAACCCGGTGCTGGTGTTCCAAGAGCTCGACGCTTCGGAGACGGAGCGGCGCCGGCAGCGCAACCGCATCCACTTCGAGCTCGCTGTGCCGTCGGACCTCGCGCAGACGCGCCTCGCCACGACCGTCGCAGCCGGTGGCCGGCTCCTTGACGAGTCCGAGGATCGCTGGCGGGTCGCCGACCCCGAAGGCAACGAAATGGTGATCGTCAGTGGGGCATGAGCTCGCGTTCGGCTGAGCTCCACGCTTGGCGGTTTCCCGTCAACGAGCGCTGGATCTCCGCCGCAATCAGCATCGAACACGCACGACACGCTTGAACGCCAGGGACGACGCACCGTATAGCGATGGAGATGGCGCCTGCCGACGGCTCGGGCCTCTGGCGACGCTTGACGCGACCTAATGCACGATCTGGTGCCGCCCACCCAGTTCGATCGCGAGGCGAACGATGCCGGTTGCAGTACTAGACGATTCCGACGAGCGGTTCCAGCTCGGCGACAGCTCCGAGGGCTCCATGGCCCAACTCAACCCGACGATGTAGGGATCGTGGAAGCCGACGAGCGCACCCTTGGCAGCGAGGTGCTTGGCGAGCGGTAGTGGGACGTCGACCGTGTGGGTCGCACGTGCCCTGCGCCACTACGGCATCGACGGCCGGCCGGTCGCGCTCGACCCCGACCAGCAGCACGCGGCGCTGACGCGCGATATCTGGACGTCCACGGCCAGAGGAAGCTGGCCGATGTCCGCCAGGCTCCGCTGGAACGAGGGTGCGGGATGGCACTGGTACTCCGCACGGGCGTGGAAGGACCTCGTCTAGGTCGACCTGCTCTTTCTCAACGGGCCACCGTCCCCCGGTGCCACCCAGTTCAGGAACGGTTGCAGCGAGTCGGGGTTGCGCAGGGCGTCACGGCTGACGGCCTGCTCCGGTGGAACGCCGGCGAGGATCTTCTTGACCGGCACTTCGCACTTCTTGCCGTTGAGCGTCCGCGGCACCTCCTCGATGACCACGAACCGGTCCGGCACGTGCCGGGGTGAGAGCTGGCTGCGCAGCGCCTGCCTGAGCTTCGCTTCGACGTCCTCGAGGGTGCCCTCCCCGAGCACCACGAAGCAGAGCAGCTCCCCGTCGGTCTCGCCGGCCCCTGACGTGTCGATGACCAGTGAGTCCTCCACCTGTGGAAGGCCTTCCACGATCCGGTAGAACTCCGACGTGCCCATCCGGACGCCGCCGCGGTTGAGCGTGGAGTCGCTGCGTCCGTAGATCACCGCGGAGCCACGCGGCGTGATCCGGATCCAGTCACCGTGCCGCCACACGCCGGGATAGTGCTCGAAGTACGCCTCGCGCAGCCGGGTGCCGTCGCGGTCGTTCCAGAACGACACCGGCATCGACGGCATCGGCCCGGTGATGACCAGCTCGCCGACCTCGTCGACCACCTCTTGGCCGGCCTCGTCGAAGGCGGCTACCGGGGCTCCGAGCGATCGGCAGGACAGTTCTCCCAGCCAGACCGGCACGTCCGGGGCGGCACCGACGAACGCCGTGCACAGGTCCGTCCCGCCGGAAACGCTCGCGATCTGCACGTTGCGGCCGACGGCCGATGCCACCCAGTGAAAGCCCTCGGGAGTCAGGGGAGCCCCCGTCGACCCGACCGCCCGCAGCGCCCTCAGGTCGAACGTCGACGCCGGGCGCAGTCCCTCCTTGAGGCAGGACTGGATGTACGGCGCCGACGTGCCGAAGTACGTGACGTGGTCCTCTGCAGCCATCTGCCACAGCGCCGACATGTCGGGGTGGGCCGGGCTGCCGTCGTACAGCACGATCGTCGAGCCGACCAGCAGCCCCGAGATCAGCAGGTTCCACATCATCCAGCCGGTGGTGGTGAACCAGAAGAACCGCTCACCCGGCCCGAGGTCGCTGTGCAGGCCCAGCACCTTGAGGTGCTCGAGGGTGATGCCGCCGTGACCCTGGACGATCCCCTTCGGGAGTCCGGTCGTGCCGGAGGTGTAGAGGACCCACAGCGGATGCGCGAACTGGACCGGTTCATACGCCAACGCCGCGCCGGTGTGGCGAGCGAGCAGAGCGGTCCAGTCCTCCGTTCCCGGGAGAAGGTCCTTGTCCACATAACGGACCATGACGGTGGCGCGCAGGGTATGGATCCGCTCGCGCAGTTGGTCCACGACGGGTCGGACGTCGAACTCTCGGCCGTTGTAGTAATAGCCGTCGACCGCGATCAGGACCACGGGCTCGATCTGTGCGAACCGGTCCACGACGGCCTGGACGCCGAAGTCGGGCGAGCAGGACGACCAGACCGCTCCGAGGCTGGCGGCGGCGAGGAAGGCGACCAGCGCCTGCGGTGCGTTCGGAAGCAGAGCGACGACCCGGTCACCACGCTGGACCCCGAGCTCGGCCAACCCGGCTCTGGCCGCGCCGACCTGGGCGCGCAGGTCGCCGAACGTCAGCCGCTCGGTCAGGCCGTCCTCGCGCCGGAACACGACGGCGAGGTCGTCGTCGGCCCTGCCATCGCCGGGCCGCAGCGCGTGCTCGGCGTAGTTGAGCGTGGCACCGGGAAACCAACGTGCACCGGGCATGATCCGCTCCTCGAGCGCCCGCTCGGGCGGGTCGTGGAAGTCCACCTCGAAGAACGTCGCGACGGCGTCCCAGAACGCCTCCGGCTGGGCCACCGACCAGTTCCACAGGTCGTCATAGGCGGGAAGATCGAGGCCGTTCTCGTCGTGGAGCATACGGCGGAACGCCGCCATCCGGCTGCGCTCCACGGCGGCCGGATCCGGCCGCCACATCAGCTCCGGCGCGCCGTCGGGCGGAGCTGCTCCGTGGTCACGCAGCTCCATGCACGACCCCAGCGACCATGGGACACACCGTATCCAGGCGTGGTCAGGGTTCGGCCGTCCGTGCCCGCTCCGAGGCGAGCCGGTCCGCGCGGCGCTCCCGGAACTCGTTGCGGACCAGGACCGCCGAGCCACCCACGACGAACGGCACCAGCAGCGCGTCGAGCAGGGCGGTCGGCAGGTCGTCGGTCGCCACGAGCAGCCGTGCACCGGAACCGGCCTCCAGCTGTGCCGCCCGCTGCCTGGCCCGGCCGACCAGGCCACCGGAGGTGGTCACGACGCTCCCGTCGTCGAGCGCAGGTGCGGCCGGGTCCGGGGGTTCGTCCGCGGCGAACCGGTCGGGATAGGACGGCACTTCCGCCGCATAGTCGAGCGTGCCCTCCGGCAGTGGCTCGGTGAACGGTCCACCCAGCGGCCGCAGCGAGAGGGCCAGTCTCTCCCGCGCTCGGGATGCCGCGTCCAGCGTCGCCGGCCCTACCACTGCCAGCTGACCGTCGCCGGCGTCGGTCAGCGCGGCACAGGCGCCGACCTCCCAACACGCGCAGGCCAGCACGAGCGACTGCCAGTGCGCCGGCAACAGCAGCGCCACCCGGTCGCCGGCCATGACCTCCAGCCCGTCACGCAGCAGTCCTGCCGTCTTGGCCACCCAGTTGTCGAACGTGGTGACCGACAGTTCGATGCGTTCGCCCGTGGCGTCGTCGTAGAAGGTGAGGAACGGCCGCGTGCCGTCGCGTGCGAGCGCAGAACGCAGGAGGTCGGACGGCGGGCCGACGGCGTTCACTCGACGCGCTCGCCCGTGACGAGCTCGGGATGCGTTGCCGTGAAGGCCGTGACGTCGTCGGCGCGAACCGCTGCCCACAACAGGTCGGCGTTCTCGCGGTCGTAGATGACGATGCTCTGCTCGCCCGCCCAGCCGGTGCCGAGGGTGGGAACGGTCAGGAACGTGACGTTCTCGGCATCGAGACGGCGCAGCGAGAGCCCCAGTCCTGCCAAATCTGTCGCGGAGAGACCTTCGTCGACCTTCGCGGCGGCCCCGATCGAGCCGGCGATCCTCAGCATCCGGCCCGGGTCGGAGAGCGTGTCTCCACTCTGCACCTGCCGCATCAACGCCCGCAGGTAGTTCTGCTGGCGCTTGACCCGGTCGAAGTCGCCTGCCGGAAGGCCCTTGCGCTCCCGGACATACTGCAGCGCCTCATCGCCGCTCAAGGTGTGGGTCCCAGGCTCGTACGATGTGCCGTCCCACGTGACGACGACCTCGTCGAAGGTCAGCTCGACGCCACCCAGGGCATCGGTCAGGAGCCGGAACCCGCTCCAGTCGATGACCGCGAGATGGTCCATACGCAGGCCCGTCAGCTCCTCGACTGTCTGGACGTACAGCGACGGGCCGCCGAAGGAGTAGGCAGCGTTGACCTTGTTCTCGCCGTGACCGGGGATCGGGACCCAGGTGTCGCGCGGGAACGAGATCAGGTGGGCCTCGTCGCGCGACTCGTTGAGGTGCAGCACCATCACGGCGTCGGTGCGGGCCTCGCCCTTCTCGAACCGCCCAGCACTGTCCTCGCTGTCAAGCCCGGCGAGCAGGACGTTCAGGCTGCCGTCGGCCGTCGGTGTAGGACGGACCTCTTCGGGGATGTCGAACGCGTCCGGGATCCGCTCGATGTTCCGGGACACGTCGCGTACGACCCACCAGGTGGCGCCGGCGAGGAATATGACCACGGAGAGCAGCGCGACGAGGCACACGAGCAGCACCAACCGAGCCCGTCGCCGAAGGCGCAGCGAGGGCTGATCCGGCTCTGGGTCCTGTTGGTTGCTGCTCTCGTCCATCGCTGCCCGGTTCGTACGTTTCGCTCAGTGATGGAGGATCTCACACCGCTGTCTCGGCCGTGCCGGCCGGCAAGCCTGATCTAGGCTCCTGCGGAGCATGGACGCCATTCTTCTCGTCGGCGGGCTGGGGACCAGGCTGCGACCGCTGACCGACGAGCTGCCCAAGCCGATGCTGCCGGTCGCGGGTGTGCCGCTCGTCGTGCATCAGATCGCCCGTGCGCGTTCGGCCGGCGTGGACCACGTCGTGCTCGCGACGTCGTATCGCGCCCAGGTGTTCGCGGATGCGCTCGGCGACGGGTCGGGGCTCGGCGTCCGTATCGACTACGCCGTGGAGGAGGAGCCGCTGGGCACCGGCGGTGCGATCCGTAACGCCGCCGAGTACTTGGGCGACGATCCGGTGCTGGTCTTCAATGGCGACGTCATCGACGGCCACGACATCTCGGCCCAGGTCCGCCTCCACCTGGACCGCCGTGCCGATGCCACGTTGTACCTGACCACGGTGGACGACGCGCGTGCGTACGGGTGCGTCCCGACCGACGGCACCGGGCGGGTGACGGCCTTTCACGAGAAGATGCCCGAGCCGGTGAGCGACCAGATCAACGCCGGTTGCTACGTCCTGCAGCGGGCCGTGATCGACGGCATTCCGCCCGGCCGTCCGGTGAGCGTCGAACGGGAGACGTTCCCGGGGCTGCTCGCGGACGACCGCCTGGTGCTGGGTGCCGTGGACACCGCCTACTGGCGCGATCTCGGCACTCCCGAGGCGTACGTGCAAGGCTGCGCCGACGTGGTGCTGGGTCTGGTCGACGCGCCGGCCCGGCCCGGACCGGCCGGCGAGGCTCTCGTGCTGCCGGGTGCCGACGTGTCGCCGTCCGCCGTCCTCTGCGGGGGTACCAGCGTGGGCGCGGGCTGCGTCGTCGGGGAGCGGGCTCACGTCGACGGGTCGGTGGTGTTCGAAGGGGCGATGATCGAGGACGACGCCGTCGTCCGTGCGAGTGCCGTCGGGCACAAGGCGCGGGTCGGAGCGCGGGCAGTCCTCGACGGTGTCATCGTTCCCGACGGCGTGGAGGTGCCTGCCGATGCGCACCCGTCCATCGGCACCCGCTTCAGCCCCGGTTGATCTGAAGGGTCGGCCGGGCTACGCGCCGAACGGCTCCGGTGCGTCGCTGGACGGGTGCGCCGTGACGAAGTCGCGGACGACCTCGCCGGACAACTCGCCGCAGTACTGGCGGAAGCCCTGTTCGGCTCCCCAATGGGTGAGCGCGTACGCCGTTCCGTCCGGGAAGGCACCGCGCTCGGCGTCCCACGGCGCCACGATGAACTTGCCGTTCACCGCCTCCGCCAGCTCCTCGTCACTCGTCACCTTGGTCGCCAGCTCGGTCAGGGTCGACTCCTGCTCGTCGAGCACAGCGGGGTCGTACCAGAGGATCGTGTATCCGTGCTCGAGGTTGTGCACCAGCTGTTCGACCGCGGGGGTGTCGGACGTCGTGTAGAACTTCCGGTTGAACGAGGCCGGCATCGAGTAGTGCGGGCCGGACGTGGGCGGTGCCGAGGTGTACTCGATCGCCTCGCCGTCCGGACGATGGTCGGCGGTGCCGGTCTGCTCCTCGGTGACGACATCGTCGCAGGACGCCGATGACGAGGCGACGCCGAAGTCGGCCCAGTCACGGCGCGCCGGGTCGTCCAGCCAGCGTTGCACCAACGGCACCGCGGCGGCGGTGACCAGGCCGAGAGCGACGACGACGGCGATGCCGACGAACAGCATGGTGCGCCGCCGCTCGGCAGCCTTCTGTTCCCGGCGCAACGCCTCGAGCTTCTCCCGGCGGGCGGCTTCTGGCTTCTTGACGGGCTTGGTGCTCTTCTTCGCCACGGTGGTATCGCTTCGCTTTCGCCGGTCGGAGCAGTCGAGGAATTCTACGGATGGCGGGCCAGAATGGTTCCGTGCGGGTGCTGGAACGGATCTGGCGACCGGGGCGCCCCGTCGACGTCGCCGGCACCCTGGGCGTGCACCGTCGAGGTCATCGGGACCCGGTCCACCGGATCATGCCGGACGGATCGGTCGTGCGCACCTGCCGGACGGTCGAGGGTGCTGCGGCCGTCCGCGTGACGGTACGGCCCGCTACCGGGGAGATCGCCGCGCAGGCGTGGGGTGCCGGAGCGTCCTGGGCGCTCGACGTGCTGCCCCGATGGCTGGGCGCGGACGACGACCCCGCCGGGTTCCGGCCCGAGCACCCGGTGCTGGCCCGCGCCCACCGCCGGCATGCCGGCCTGCTGGTCGGCCGCACCGGCCTGGTGATGGAGGCGCTGGTGCCCGCGGTCCTGGAGCAGAAGGTGACGGGGGAGGAGGCGTGGCTGGGCTGGCGACGGCTGTTGATGCGCTTCGGCGACCCGGCTCCGGGCCCGGTGCCGGCCGGCATGCGCGTGTTCCCCGCGCCGAACCGCTGGGCGATGGTGCCGTCATGGGAGTGGCACCGCGCCGGCGTCGGGCCCGATCGCTCCCGAACGATCGTGCGGGCCGCCCGGCTGGCGTCACGGCTGGAGGCAGTCGTCGACCTCCCCGCTGACGAGGCCGAACGCCGACTCCGCGCCGTGCCCGGCATCGGTCCGTGGACCGCGGCCGAGATCCGGCAGCGTGCGCTCGGCGACCCCGACGCTGTCTCGCTCGGCGACTACCACCTGCCGCGGCTGGTGGCCTACGCGCTCGCGGGTGAGGAGCGGGCCGACGACGCGCGGATGCTCGAACTCCTGGCGCCGTACACCGGGCACCGGCACCGCGCCTGCCTGCTGCTGGCCCATGCTGCGCCGATGCCGCCCCGCCGCGGCCCCCGCATGCCTGTCCGCGACTACCGCGCCTTCTGAGCGGACACCCGCCCAGACCGTTCAACGAACGGCGATGAAGGACGCAGTGTCGCGCGGTGGGCGATCGGCCGGCGGTGCGGCGGCGTGTCCAACCGCCACGGTTCCCATCGGCTGCCAGTCGGCGGGCAATTGCAGGACGGCACGGGCGACGTCGGGGCAGAACAGCGTGGACGACACCCACGCGGAACCCAGGTCGTCGGCCGCCAAGGCGATGAGGAAGTTCTCGATCCCCGCGCCCATCGCGAGGTTGAACATCGCCTGCTCGGACGCGGCACGGCGCCGGTCGGGATACGCGTGCGATCCGTCGGCGACCAGACAGGGGACGACGAGGTACGGCGCCCGGCGCAGCACCTCGCCGCGGGCGGTGCGGCGGGCGATGGCGGCCTCGTCGAAGCCGTCGGCGCGAAGGTCGGCAACCCAGGCGTCCAGCATGGCGTCCAGCAGCCGGATCCTGGTCGCCTCGCTCTCGACGAGGACGAACCGCCACGGTGTCGTGTGGTGCGGTGCCGGCGCGGTGACGGCGGCCGCCACGGCTCGGCGTACCGCCTGCCGGTCGACGGGATCGGAGGTGAACTGGCGTACCGTCCGCCGGGCGAACACGGCCGCGCGGGTGGCCTCCGGCGTCCCGAGCCGGAACCGGTCCTCCCGGGCCGGGCGGATCAGGGCCACCACGCCCGAACCGTCGTCGGGGCGTACCAGGTGAGCGAGCCCGCGGACGACGGCCACCGGGATTCCGGCCAGCTTGGTTCGTACCAGCTCGGTCGCCGCCGCGAGCTCGTCGACGACCGCGACGACCGTCACCTCGAGCTCGTTGCCGTACGGGTCGCTTCGCCCACGGAGGTCGTCCAGGACCACGACGCCGGCAGCGCCCACGGCGACGTCGGTAACGCCGTCCCGCCAGGGTCGTCCGACCGTGTCGGTGAGTACGACACCGACCTCGGCCTGCAGCCGCTCCCGGATGTCCCGGCGGATTCGCCGGGCCGACGCGTCCGGGTCGATTGGCAGGAGCGCGACTGTGCCCGCCGCGACGTTGGACGCATCCACGCCGGCCGCGGCCAGCACGAAGCCGTGCCGGGTCTCGGCGATTCGGGTGCGCCCGCGGGGCGTCGTCCACTCGGACACCACCCGTACGGTCTCGGCGTCGATCGCGGCCTCCCGGTTCGCGCCCTCGACGACGCGCCCCTCGGCCTTGCTCACCACCTTGCTGGTCACGACGACGATGTCGCCGTCGCGCAGGCGGACCTCCGTCTCAGCGAGCAGTTCTGCCAGGTTGTCGCCGGCCTGTACTTCGGCGAGACCGGTGACGCCGAAGACCTCGAACCGGTTCACCCGGTGATACCGGCGATGTCGAGCGCCGCACGCGCCATGTCGGCAGCCGCGTCGACATCACGCATGAGCAGGGGGACGGCTCGACAACGAACACCGGTCGCCTCGACGACGGGTACGGCGTCGGCGTCGGTGGCGTCGACCAGCCAGCCGTCGAGCAGGTCGGTGAACAGGCCGGCGACAGCCGCGGCGGAGGTCTCGACGCCGATCGCGGTCAAGCACGCGTCGGCCATCCCGCGCACAGGTGCGCCGGCGATGATCGGTGAGAGTCCGACGACCGGCGCCGCGGCCGCCTTGACGGCGTCCCGCACGCCCGGCACCGCCAGGATCGGGCCGATGCTCACGACTGGGTTGGACGGCGGCAGCAGCACGAGGTCTGCGCCCTCGATCGCGTCGAGCACGCCGGGCGCCGGCGTGGCGGTCTCGATTCCCACGAACACGATGCGCCGGGCCGGGACGGCTGCTCGCAGCCTCACCCACCACTCCTGGAAGTGGATGGCCCGCTGCTCGGCCGGATCAGTGCTGCCCGGCGGCTCGGCCACCACCACATAGGTTTCGACGCGATCGTCGGTCATCGGCATCAGCCGTGCGCCGGTTTGCCAGCGGTCGCAGAGGGCCTCGGTCACGGCGGACAGTGAATAGCCGGCGGCCAGCATCTGCGTGCGGATCAGGTGCGTCGCCAGGTCGCGATCTCCGAGTCCGAACCACTGCGGCTCCGCGCCGTAGGCGGCGAGTTCGTCCTTGACCACGAAGGTCTCCTCGGCACGCCCCCATCCCTGCTCCTCGTGGATGCCGCCGCCGAGTGTGTACATGACTGTGTCGAGGTCCGGGCTGACGTGCAGGCCGTGCAGGGTGATGTCGTCCGCCGTGTTGCCGATCACCGTCACGTCGGCCTGCGGCGCAGCGCGGAGCAGGCCACGGAGGAACCTGGCCCCCCCGATGCCGCCTGCGAGCGCGGCAATTCTCATCACGTCGCGACGCTACACCGCCGCACTTCGGGTGATCATGTCGACTTTGCGGCCCTCGACGGCAGCAAAGTCGACATGATCACCGGTGCTTGGGGTGTGAACGCCGGTCAGGGCGGTCCACAGCCCCGGCGACTGCGCTGGCCGGACGTATCCGGTACGCGCAGCCTCGGGAGATGGATCAGCGGCACGGTGCGGTACCCGCGGCCGTCGCCGAGATGGTCGATCGGCAATGTGGCGCAGTGGCCGCTCGTCAACTCGTCCATCGAGGAGTCGCGCGTCAGTACGCCGAGGACCAGGTCGTAGCGAGGCGTTGGCAGCGTCCGCACCGAAGCGTGTACGTGGTATTCACAGGACCGCTGCCGCGGCCCACACAGGTGTGGGCGGCGCTGCTGCGAGCCGGTCCGGGAGCCGCCGCCAGCCATCAGACGGCCGCGGAGCTCGACGGCCTGTGCGCCGAACGCGACGACCGGGTGCACGTGACGGTGCCGGTCACCCGTCGCGTCCTCGGCCGTCGCGACGGCATGGTCGTCCACTACGCCCACCGGCTGCCGCAGTCCCGACATCCCAGCAAGAGCCCGCCTCGAACCCGCATCGAGGACACGGTTCTCGACCTTGTCGATGTCAGCAAAACCGCCAGGGAGGTCGAGGGCTGGCTGACCGCTGCGTGCGAGAAGCGCCTGACCACCCCCGAACGTCTGGCGGCATCGCTGATGAGTCGCAAGAAGATCAGCTGGCGGCCGATGCTCGAGGCGAGCCTGCTCGATGTCGCGGAGGGCGCACAGTCGCCGCTGGAACTGGCTTTCCTTCGCAGGGTCGAGCGTGCCCACGGACTGCCACGCGGTGAACGCCAGCTCCGGTGGGCCGGCCGGCGTGTGATCTGGATCGACGTCGACTACCTGCTCTACCGCACGCGCGTCGAACTCGACGGGCGGCTCGGCCACCAGGGCGAGGGGAGGTTCCGCGATCGACGACGCGACAACCGCGGTGTCGTCGGGCGGATCTGGTCGTTGCGGTACGGCTTCGCGGAGACGTTCGGCTCGCCCTGCCATGTCGCAGCCGAGGTCGCGATCGTTCTGTCCGACCGCGGCTGGACGGGGACTCCTCGCCGTTGTGGCCCTGGATGTCCGCTGCGGGACGGCCTACCCGAGCGGTCCACGTGGGCGGCCAGCTGAATCCACGCGGTGGTGATCATGTCGACTTTGCCGCCTTTGGAGACTGCAAAGTCGACATGATCATGGGCCCGGCACGGGATTTTGCTCTCATAGCACGCTTCGGCTTGACGTACACGTATTGCAGGCATGTAATTTCATCCGTGTCGTCTGGTGCGGCGCCGTCCGGCGGGCACCACGGGGGACGAGGGTCGAGGGAGGCGAGCCATGGGCGAGTGGGAGGACCTGCTCACCGGCGACGCCGAGGAAATGAGCTGGCAGGAGCGTGCGCTCTGCGCGCAGACCGATCCGGAAGCGTTCTTCCCGGAGAAGGGCGGGTCCACCCGGGAGGCCAAGAAGGTCTGTCTGGGGTGTGAGGTCCGGTCGGAATGCCTCGAGTACGCGCTCATGCACGACGAACGGTTCGGCATCTGGGGCGGCCTGTCGGAGCGCGAGCGCCGCAAGCTGAAGAAACGCGCCGGTTGACCGGACTGAGCCACAGCGGCCAGCGGGCCACGCCGGCCGACCGGACCGAGCCACGGCGGCTCGGGCCGAAGGGGCCGGTGACTCCCTGCGTGCCCGGCCGCGGCCGCCGCGTAAGGTAGGGCCGCCCGGGCCGGGCATCCGTCCGACCGGGCTGGACCCACGACCGCCGACCGCGACGAGGCATGCCGACCGACCCGATCGTCACCCCAGATCACCGCGACGGTGCGCCGAGCGTCTACGACGCACCCGGCATCGGGAACGACGCTGCTCTCGACGCGTTCGCCGAGCCGCACGAGATTCCGCCGGTCGACCCCGCGGAACTCGCCGTCCACCACGTCACCGCGGTGCTGGTCGCCCATGACGGGCAGCGGTGGCTTCCCGGTGCCCTCGCGGCGATCGCCGCCAGCGACCGCGCGCCTGACCGCCTTTTCGCGGCCGACACGGGCAGCCGCGACGACAGTGGTCAACTGCTCGCCGACGCCCTGGGCGGCCATGCGGTGGTCACCATGGCCGCGTCGACCGGCTTCGGCGCGGCCGTGCAGGCAGGTCTGGACGCCGCCGACGACCGCTCTCCGATCCACTCGACCGGGTCGGACCGGGTCGAGTGGGTGTGGCTGCTGCACGACGACTGCGCCCCGGCGCCCGACGCGCTGCGGCGGTTGCTCGAGTACGCCGTGCGCAACCCGGAGGCCGCCGTCATCGGTCCCAAGGTGCGGGGTTGGCGGGACGAGCGACAGTTGCTCGAGGTCGGTGTCTCGATGACCGGTGGCGGGCGTCGGCACACCGGCCTGGAACGGCGGGAGTACGACCAGGGCCAGCACGACACGTCGCGCGAGGTCCTGGCGGTCGGGAGTGCCGGCATGCTGGTGCGCCGCGACGTGTGGGACGACCTCGGCGGCTTCGACCCGAAGCTGCCCATCTTCCGCGACGACATCGACTTCGGCTGGCGGGCCAACCTGGCCGGCCACCCGGTCGTCGTCCACCCGGATGCGGTCGTCCAGCATGCCGAGGCCGCAGCGCATGGCCGGCGGCGTCTCGGGGCGACCAGAGACCGCGCCCATCTGGTCGACCGCCGCAACGCGCTGTACGTCCTGCTCGCTAACGCTCCGGCCGGACGGGTGCCGTTCGTGTTCATCCGCGTCATCCTCGGTGGGATCGGCCGGGCGCTCGGGTTCCTGCTGGGGAAGCAGCCCGCCCTTGCCGCGGAGGAGCTGTTCGCGGTCTTGGGCGTCGTCGGCCGTCCCGACCGGCTCCTCATGGCCCGCCGACGCCGGGCCAGGACCAGGGCAGTCGCACAGGACGACCTGCGCAACCTCTTCCCTCCGGCGGGGCAACAGCTGCGGCACGCCGGAGAGACCGTTTTCGCGCTCGTCAGTGGCACCGGAAGCGGGTACGACCTGCCCGGGCGCAGCCGGGCCGCCACGGGTGCCGATGACGACGACGAACCGGTCGAGACCGAGTCGATCGTGCTCCAGGCGCTGCTGCGTCCACCGGTGCTCATGATCGGCGGTCTGATCCTGCTCACAGTCGTTGCGGCCAGGGGTCTGATCGGCAGCGGCCGGCTGACCGGTGGCGCGCTGCTGCCGTCGCCCGACGCCGCGGCCGACCTCTGGGCCACGTACACGGAGTCCTGGCACGGCGTCGGTCTGGGCAGCCCGACGCCCGCCCCGCCCTATCTCGCCGTCGTGGCCGTGCTCGGCACGTTGGTCCGCAGCCCTTCACTTGCCGTCGACATCCTGCTCGTCGGTTCGGTGCCGCTGGCCGGATTCACGGCGTATCTGCTCATCCGCCGCGTTGTGGAGTCGCGCTGGCTGCGGGTCTGGGGCGCCGCCACGTACGCTCTGCTGCCGGCCACGACGGGAGCGATCGCCGCCGGGCGGCTGGGTACGGCCGTTGCGGCGGTGCTGACCCCGCTGGTCGTCCTCGCCGCGGTTCGGACGCTGGGACCGCCCGGTCACCACGGTCCGTTCCGCGCGGCGTGGAGCGCCGGCCTCCTGCTCGCCGTGACGGCCGCGTTCGTTCCGCTCGCCTGGGTCATCGCCGTCGTCCTGGCCGTGATCGGCGTGGCGACGGTCTACCGGGACCGAGGATCGGTCCTCCGGATCGTGGCGGCGCTGGCGGTCACACCCGTCGTGCTGATCCCCTGGACGGCGCAGGTCGTCCGCGAACCGGTGCTGCTGGTCACCGAGGCCGGGATGCCCGGGCCCGACCTGTCCGACTCGGCCCTACCGCCATGGGCGATCCTGCTCCAGCACCCCGGCGGTCCAGGAGCGGCGCCGATGCTGCTGGGGCTGGGCGTGGTCCTCGCCGGCTGGGCCGCGCTGCTCCGCAAGGACCGGCGCGTCCTCGTCCTCGCCGGTTGGGCGCTGGCGGGAACGGCGCTCGTCGCCGGACTCGTGGTGTCCCGGCTGCCCGTGACGGGCCCGACCCTGGAGACTCCCGTCGCCGGCTGGCCCGGTTATCCCACAGTCCTCGTCGGCGGCGGACTCCTGGTCGCCGCCGCGGTGGGCGCCGAACGCGCCCGGCAGCGGCTGTCCGGAGCCAGCTTCGGCTGGCGGCAGCCGCTGGCCGTGCTCGTAGCGGCCCTGGCCGTGGCGACACCGGTCGTGGGTGCGGGCTGGTGGCTGGTCCGCGGCGCCGACGACCCGCTCGACCGCCGTGACCCGACCGTCCTGCCGGCCTATGTCGCCGATGAGGGCGCGCGGCCGGAGCGGGTACGCACCCTGGTCCTCGGTCGCGCCGACGACACCAGCGTCACCTACGCACTGCTCCGCAGGTCCGGGCCGCGGCTCGGCGACGCCGAAACGGGACCGCCGCCGGAGGATTACGCGGCGCTCGACCGCGTCGTCGGCGATCTGATCTCGGACCGTGGAGGCGCCGATGCGACCGCCCTCGCGCCGTTTGCCGCGCGGTACGTGTACCTGCCGGCGCCGGCCGACCCCGGCCTGGTCGACGTCCTGGACACCGTTCCCGGCCTGTCCCGCGCGAGCGCGCCCGAAGGTGCCGTGATGTGGCAGGTCAGCGGCGCCATCGCCCGGGTCAGAGTGCTCGGCGGCGAGAGCGGTCCGGCCACCGTGCCGAGTGAGGACGTGGACGCCGGCGGAGTGATTCCTCCCGGACCGGCGGACCGGCAGCTGGTCATGGCCGAGCTGGCCGATTCAGGCTGGAGCGCGACCTTCGCCGGGCGCGAGCTGGATCCGGTGACCGTCGACGGTTGGGCGCAGGCGTTCACGCTGTCCGCCGACGGCGGCGAGGTCCAGATCACCCACCGCGACGCCGAGCGTTCGGCCTGGTTGACCGCGCAGCTCGTCGCGGTACTCGTCGCCATCGTGTTGGCGCTGCCGGCGATGCGCCGCGAGCGCGGCTCGGTGGACGATGCCGCCGACTTCGATCCGGACGACCCGGTGTCGCCCGACCTGCCGACCCGGCCGATCCTGGTACACGCGCAGGCCGACGAGCTCGTCCCGGTCGGCGCCGAGACCACGGCGCCGACCGAGCAGCCGCCGGATGCTCCCTACGTCGGCCGACGCACGGCCGGCCGTGGCAGACCGACGAAGCGACCGGGCGGGCACCGCGCGAATGGCCAGCGGGGTAGTGGGCGTCGCCGGCGGGACGGGGGTGAGTCGTGATCCGGCCGGTTGCGACGGCGCTGTGGGTTCCGGTGGGTGTCGCCGCGGTGCTGGGCATCGCCGCGTTCGTCGGACCGCCCGAGTCCGTGGTGCGCGAGCGGCCCGGCCAGGACGAGCCGGTCGTCCGGTCCACCCTGGTCTGCCCGTTCGTGGGCGGCGAGGCTCGGGCGTCGTCACACATCGGTGTCCTTCCCATGGGCGGTGCCGCCGGCGAGCAGGCCGGCGGCGAGGCGCAGCCGGTGGTCGTCGAGGCCCTGACCGGCGAGGACCAGCCGCCGGAGCCGCTGTTCGACGTCGCCGTCGCCGGTGCCGTGACGTTCGAGGAGGTCGACACCGAAGACCCATCCGGCTACGCCGTGCGGGCCGTAGGAAACCTCGCGCCCGGTTTGGCGGCCGAGCAGTCGATGCTCGCGCAAGGGCCCGACCTGCGGGGCCTGGTGACCGGACGGTGCGCCGGTCCCGCCCGCGACCACTGGTTCGTCGGTGGTTCGGGCGTGGTCGGCCGCCGTGGCCGGCTGGTGCTGTCCAACCCGACGTCGGTTCCGGCGGTCGTCGACGTGTCGGTGTGGGACGAGTCAGGCCCGGTGGACGCACCGGCGACCGAGGACATCGCGGTGCCGGCACGGGGCCAGCAGATCCTGCTGCTGGACGCACTCGACCCGGGCGCCGAGCGGGTCAGCGTACGCGTCAACGCCATACAGGGCAGGGTGGCCGCCGCCCTGGAGGTCCGTGAGACCGCCGGTCTGGACCCGCAGGGGGTCACGTTCGTCCCGGCGGCGGCCGAACCGTCCACCGACGTCGTCGTCCCCGGTGTACCCGGCCACGGCACGCGGACCTTGCAGATCGTGGCTCCTGGCGACACCGATGCCATCGTCTCGTTGCGGCTGCTGGGTCCCGAGGGCCCGTTCAGCCCGGTCGACCAAAGCGTCGTCACGGTGAGCGGCGGCACCGTGCTCGAGGTCCCGATCAGCGACGCGGCCGGCGATGCTCCGATCTCGGTGGCGCTCGAGAGCGACGTCCCGGTCACGGCGGCCGTGCGAGTCGTCGACGCTCCCTCGGACGCGCTGCCGGAGCTCGCCTACACCGCGGCCACCGAACCGCTCGCCGGGGCCGCGCCGACCCTGCTCGGCCAGTCGGGCTCGGACCTGACCACCCGGCTCCTGGTCGGTGCGGTCGGCAGCACGCCGGCGCGCGTACAGGTCTGGACGCTCGCCGCGGACGGCACGGCCGGTGAACCGCAGATGGTCGACGTCCCCGGCGGCAGTACCGTGCCGATCGAGGTCGAGGCCACCGGCGAGTCCCACTGGCTCACCGTCGTGGTCGAGCCCGCGGAGGCGGGCACCGTGGTCGTCACCCGGGAGATCATCGGCGGCGACGACGACGGAGCACTGCTGGACCTGTTGCCCTTGGTGGCGCCCTCGGTCTCCGTCCAGGTGCCCGAGGTCGCGGGTGAGCTGCCGACCGGGCTGGCTCCGGCCGGACCGATCACCCGCTGACCGCGGGCTCAGTCCCCGGGAAACGAACCGTACGACGGGTCGATCTCGTCCGGTTCCACCCCGAGCAGCTCGGCGACCTGCTCGGCGACGACGTCGCCCAGCAGGATGCGCAGCTGCCGGGGGGCGGCCGCGCGGGTCTCGACCGGCCGGCGGTAGACGACGATCCTGGCCGGCAACGCACCTGCGGCGGCGAAGGTGCGCGCCAGGGGGACCCAGTCGCGGTCCCAGTCGTCGAGCAGGGGAACGTCCTCGACCGCGAACTCGACCGCCGCAAGCTGCTGGCGCCAGCGCCGGTTCAGGCGGTCGACGGTCTCGACGACCATCTCGTCGAAGCGTTCGGCCCGGCTGCGGGCCAGCGGCGAGTCGGCGGGAGCCAGCGGCCCTCGTGCGCCTCTGCCGTGCCGGTCGCGCCGCATCCCTGGAACGAGGGCCGGGTCGCGCCGCCGGTTCAGTCCTCGGCTCACGTCGGCGACGCTACACCGCCCGCCCGCCGTGATCTGTCATTGCGCTGTGAAGATCGTCGTGCAGCCGCGGCGCGCTCGCGCACCGGCCGGAGGCTTGGCGACGATCTTCACAAGCACAGAGCCGGTGGGTCTGGCGGCCGGCACCGCGATGGCGTCCACCCGTGCTGGCGCGCCGGAACGGACGCCGACCCGACCCGCGCTAACGTTCGCTCC
Organism: Jiangellaceae bacterium; assembly: GCA_036377395.1. Classification (GTDB taxonomy): domain Bacteria; phylum Actinomycetota; class Actinomycetes; order Jiangellales; family Jiangellaceae; genus DASRTE01. The sequence continues at coordinate 7,389 of DASUYL010000009.1, read as the reverse complement.
GTGAGCCCCGCCCGTCGCCGCTGTTCCCGATCGGCCTGCGGCCGTCCCGCGGTGGCAACCCTCACCTATGTCTACGCCGACTCCACTGCCGTGCTCGGACCACTGGCCACTTATGCCGAGCCGCACTGCTACGACCTGTGCGCCGAACATTCCGAACGGCTCGTGGCACCGCGCGGCTGGGAGGTCATCCGGCTCACACCGGACCCGGCGAGTCTCGGGCCGAGCAGCGACGACCTCCTTGCGCTGGCCGACGCCGTGCGCGAGGCGGCCCGCCCGCAGATCGCCGCGCCCCCCCGGGTGGGTGAGGTCGGGCGTCGCGGCCACCTACGGGTGCTGCGCAACCCCGACGCCTAGGCCTGGTCGGTAGGGTCGAGCCGTGCGAGACCTCGCTGGCATCGTCAAGGCGTACGACATCCGCGGCGTCGTACCCGATGAGCTCGACGAGAGCATTGCCCGGGCGGTCGGCGGAGCGGCCGTCGATGTGCTCGACGTCGTGGCCGGCGCCGGCGCAGTCGTCGTCGGGCACGACATGCGCCCGTCGTCGGAACCGCTGGCCCAGGCCTTCGCCGAGGGCGTCACCTCGAGGGGCGCGGACGTCGTCCACATCGGGCTTGCATCGACCGACCAGCTCTACTTCGCCAGCGGTCATTTCAGTATGCCCGGCGCGATGTTCACCGCCAGCCACAATCCGGCACAGTACAACGGCATCAAGCTCTGCCGAGCCGGAGCGGCGCCGGTCGGACAGGACTCCGGCCTGGCCGAGATCCGCCGGCTGGCCGAGGCCGACTCGTTCCCAGCCGCGGCCCAGGGTGGTGCCGTCGAGCACCGTGACGTGCTCGACGACTACGCCGCGTTCCTTCGCGACCTGGTCGATCTCGCCGATATCCGCCCGATGACGGTCGTCGTCGACGCGGCGAACGGCATGGCCGGTCACACCGTTCCCTCGGTTCTGTCCGTCGGCGGCCTGACCGTCGTACCGATGTACTTCGAGCTCGACGGTTCGTTCCCCCACCACGAAGCCAACCCGATAGACCCGGCCAACCTGCGTGACCTGCAGTCCGCGGTCGTCGATCGGGGCGCCGACCTCGGTCTGGCCTTCGACGGTGACGCCGACCGGTGCTTCGTCGTCGACGAGCGTGGCGAGCCGGTGTCGCCGTCGACGCTCACCGCCTTGATCGCCGTCCGTGAACTGGCCCGCGCACCCGGCGCTCCGGTCGTCCACAACCTGATCACCTCCAGGTCGGTCGCCGAGATCGTCCGCGAGCACGGCGGTCAGCCGGTGCGGACCCGGGTCGGGCACTCGTTCATCAAGCAGACCATGGCCGAGACGGGCGCCGTCTTCGGCGGGGAGCATTCCGGTCATTTCTACTTCCGTGACTTCTGGCATGCCGATTCGGGCATGCTCGCTGCGCTGCACACCCTGGCGGCGCTGGGCGGCGAACCGGTGGGCACGTCCTTGTCGTCGATGCTCGCGCCGTACGAGCGGTACGTGTCCTCCGGTGAGATCAACACGAAGGTCGCCGACCAGACGACGACCATGGCCGCGGTCGAGGACGCGTTCGCTGGGCGGGCCGGTGTCACCCTCGACCATCTGGACGGGTTGACGGTCGATCATCCGGACTGGTGGTTCAACCTGCGCGCGTCGAACACAGAACCTCTGCTCCGGCTGAACGCCGAGGCTTCCGACCGGACCACCATGGAGACGGTCCGGGACGAGGTACTGGCCATCGTGGCCGGCTGACGTCGCGAGACGGGAGACCCGATGAACCTGGATCCGGCGCTGCTGGAGATCCTCGCCTGCCCGGCCTGTCGTGCCCGGCTCCGGGTCGACGACGCCGCCGGCGAGCTCGTCTGTACCGGTTGCCGGTTGGCCTACCCGGTCCGCGACGACATCCCGGTCCTGCTCGTCGACCAAGCACGCCAGGGCTGATCCGGGTGTTCGTCGATGCAGCCCTCGACGACCCGGCCGCGCTGGAGACGATCGACCCGGTACTGCGGGAGCTGGCGAGCTGGGGCGCGGAGGTGCGCCGTGCCGATGCCGCGGCGGCGAACGCGCTCTCGCGACTCGGCGAGAACGACCGGCCGCGGGCGGTGATCGCGGGCGGGGCGGACGGTCGACTGTTCCGGGCCGTCCTCGAGCCGGTGTGCCCGGTGCCGTTCGTCGCCTGGCCGCACCCGGGACTGCCCGGCTGGGCGGGGCCGCTGGACCTGGTCGTGATGATGTCGGTCGACGGAACCGACGAGGGCGCCGTCATGCTCGTGGCCGAAGCCGTTCGGCGTGGCTGCTCGTTGGTCGTCGCCGGCTCGCCCGACTCGCCGGTGGCGGTCGCGGCCGCGAGTCGTAGCACGACGCTGCTGCCGGCGGCGACCGGCGACGCGACCGCGCTGGCGGTCCCGGTACTGCGGGCCCTGCACCTGCTCGGTCTCGGCCCCGAGGTGGAGGCCGAGCCGGTTGCCGCCGCCCTGGACGACGTGGCGATGCGGTGCGCCGCGTCGAACCCCGTGGACGCCAACCCGGCCAAGGAGATCGCGCTCGCGCTGGCCGACGACGTGCCGATCGTCTGGGGCGGTTCGGTGCTCGCCGCCCGTGCGGCCCGGCGGGTGGCCGAGGCCCTGCGGGCCGCCTGCGGGCGTCCGGCCATCGCCGGAGGCGACGCACAACTCGTGCCGCTGCTGGAACGCGCACCCGAGGTCGACGTGTTCGCCGACCCGTTCGAGGAAGGGGTTCCGGTGTCCCGGCCATCGCTGCTCGTCCTCGACGACGGTGCCGATTCACCGAGCATCCGCCTCGAACGCGACCGGATCATGGGCGCAGCCGACCGGGGCGCAGTCCGTGTACACCAGGTGCGCGCGGCGGAAGGGCCCGACGTCGGCCGCTTCGCCGCCCTGCTGTCCACCGGCCGGTTCGCCGCGGCATACCTGGCATTGGGCCTGGGCCGTCCCGCCGCGTGACTCGCACGCGGACGATCACGCCGCGGCCGATCGCCGTGAGAGAGGAACGGCTCTTCGGCCACGGCGTGATCGGCTCTGCTGCCGCCCGGTCGATCGCCGTGAGAGAGGAACGGCTCCTCGACCAACGGCGTGATCACCGCACCGACGCTAGGGTTCGGGCGTGAGCCGATGGATGGACGATGCGGTCGAGGCGTATCTCACCGACCTGGCGACGACCGAGCACGACGATCCCGTTCTGGTCGAGATGGAGGCTCGAGCCGAGGAGCACGGCTTCCCCATCATCGGACGGGCCACGGGTCGGTACGTCGAGCTGGCGGCCCGGTCGATCGGCGCGCGGCGGGTGATGGAGCTCGGATCCGGCTATGGCTATTCGGCGTACTGGTTCGCCCGTGCCGTGGGGCCCGACGGCGAGGTGATCTGCACCGACGGTGACACGCAGAACGCTGAGCTGGCCGAGGGCTACCTGCGCACCGCGGGCGTCTGGGACCGCGTCCGCTATCGCGTGGGCGACGCGCTCACCGGGTTCGGTGCCGAGGAGGGCGACTTCGACGTCGTCTACTGCGACGTCGACAAGGACGGCTACCCGGCGTGTTGGCGGGCGGCCCGCGACCGTATCCGGGTGGGCGGCCTGTGGCTCTGCGACAACGTCATCTGGAGTGGTCACGTGGCGACCGGCACCGACCGGGAAGGTCTCCCGGGGTGGACGGCCGCCATCCGTGAGCACAACCAGCTGGTCGCCGAGGACGACCGGTACGTCGGCAGTATCGTGCCGATCCGCGACGGAGTGATGGCGGCGCTGCGCGTCAGGTGACCGCTGTAGACCTCAACCGGCGAGTGGCTTTCCGGTCTCGAGGAGCGACTTGAGATCGCTGAGCACCTCGGACCAGCCGCCGCCGGCGCCCTGGTCCTCGTTTGCGCCGCCCACCATGGCGGCCGTCTCGGGTGCGCCGTCGAGCTCGTGGATCACGGTCAACGAGCTGACTCCGTCCGGGCGCTCGTTGATCTCGTAGGTGAGCCGGGTGAAGCCTTCCTCGTTCCATCCGGCCCGCCATGTCTGGACCAGCCTGCGCGGCGGGTCGACCTCGACGACCTCGCCGTCCACGGCGACCTCCGGCATGCCGGCAGCCTGCATCTCCTCGTCGGCGATGGACCGGAATGCGCCACCGGGACGCAGATCGAACTCGACGCGCCCGCCATAGCCGTACCTCTCCGTCCACTCGGGCGTGGTGATGGCGCCCCAGATAGCCTGAGCCGTCGCCTTGATGTACACGCGGTAGATCTGTGTGGTCCCGGTCGTCGTGGTGGTCATGACGTCCCCTCCAGTTCGGTCTTGAGGTCGGCGAGCGCCGACACCCGGCGCTCGGTGTACTTGTCGATCCACCGGTCGTGGATCATCCGGATCGGCACCGGGTTCAGGAAGTGCAACTTCTCCCGGCCCGAGCGGCGCGTGACGACCAGACCGGCCTTCTCGAGCAGGCGCAGGTGCTTCATGACCCCGAAGCGCGTCATCTCCACCTCGGACTCGAGCTCGGTCAGCGTGCGGCCGTCACGCTCGAAGAGCCGGTCGAGCAGGAACCGACGGGTGGGGTCGGCGAGCGCCTTGAACACGCGGTCGTCGTCGATCACATCGAGAAAATATGTGACCAGACGGTCACATGTCAATCCCGGCCGTGGTACTGAGCATGGGCGCACCTACGCTCGGGCGACGTGGCCTACCTGCTGGACAATCCGGTGCGCGCGTATGCGTGGGGTTCGCCGACCGCGATTCCCGACCTCCTCGGCGTTGCCCCGACCGGTGAGCCACAGGCCGAGCTGTGGCTGGGTGCCCACCCCGGAGCGTCGTCGACCGCACTGACCGCGGCCGGCCCGATTGCCCTGGAGGAGTTGATCCGGGACGATCCCGCCGGAACCCTCGGTGTACGCGTTGTCGAGCAGTTCGGGCCCAGGCTGCCGTTCCTGATGAAGGTCCTGGCGGTCGAGCAGCCGCTGTCGATCCAGGCGCATCCCGACCCGGAACAGGCGCGATCCGGCTACGACGCCGAGGAGGCCGCAGGGGTGCCGGCCGATGCTGCCGGGCGTACCTACCGGGACCGATACCACAAGCCGGAGCTTGTCGTCGCGCTCTCCGAGTTCGAAGCCCTGCTTGGCTTCCGCCAGCCGGCGGATGCCCGCCGGCTGATCGCCGGACTCGGCGTAACCGAGCTGACGGCCGTCACCCGGGGACTCCAAAATCGGACCGGGTTGCGCCGAGCCGTCCGACGGATGTTCAACCTGGCGGAGGGGGACGGGCACCGGCTGGCCGATGCCGTGACGGCGGCGTGCCGGGAGCGGGCGGGTGAGCCCTTCGCGACCCTCGCGCGGATCGCGGAGGTACACCCCGGCGACCAGGGGCTGCTGCTCGCTCTGCTGCTCGAGCCGACGCTGCTTCGCCCCGGCCAGGCCCTCGCCGTCCCGGCCGGCACACCGCACACCTACCTGAGGGGCCTTGCGGTGGAGGCGCAGGCCAGTTCGGACAACACGGTGCGGGCCGGACTGACGCACAAGCATGTCGACCGCGCCGGTCTGCTGCGCATCCTGCGGTACGAGCCCGTAGCGGGTGTTCGAGCCACACCGGGCGACGATCCGTCAGAGGATGAGTTCGCCGTTCCCGGCGTGGGCGACTTCCGGCTGAGCCGGTTCAGGCTCGGGCCGGATCCGGTGAAGCTCGTCGACGGCCTGCCGCGGATCGTGCTCGTGACCGACGGCCACGCGACGCTGACGGCCGACGGGGTTAGTACGGTGCTGAAGCGCGGCTCGTCGGCGTTCGTCCTGGCGGCCGACGCCACGGTGGGCCTGGTCGGGCCGGGAACGGCCTTCGTCGTCGCCCCCGGCGTCGACGCGCCCGATACGGCAGGATGACCATCGCCCGAATCGACCGAGCGGAAGGGTGACACGGCATGGCCGCCAGTGGCGGAACGAAGGCCGTCCTCGCGGCCCTGCTCGCCAACACCGGCATCGCGGTCACGAAGTTCATCGCCTGGCTGTTGACCGGGGCGTCGTCCATGCTCGCCGAGTCCGTCCACTCGGTGGCCGACGCCGGCAACCAGGTGCTGCTGCTGGTCGGCGGCCGGCATGCGACCCGCAAAGCAACGGCCTCGCACCCGTTCGGATACGGGCGGGTCCGCTATGTCTACGCGTTCATCGTCTCGATCGTGCTGTTCTCCGTCGGCGGCCTGTTCGCCCTCTACGAGGCCCTCCACAAGTACCGGGAGACCCGCGACGGGCACCCGAACGAGCTGCTCGAGAGCCGGTGGTGGTGGGTGCCGCTGGCGGTGCTCACCATTGCGATCGTCATGGAGGGGTTCTCGTTTCGGACCGCAATCCATGAGTCGAACAAGATCCGCGGCACGGCGTCGTGGATCCAGTTCGTCCGCCGGGCCAAGGCACCGGAACTGCCGGTCATCCTGCTGGAGGACCTCGGCGCGCTCGTCGGCCTGGTGCTCGCGATGATCGGGGTGGGCGTGACATTGCTGACCGACAACCCGTACTGGGACGTCGCCGGTACCGCTGGGATCGGCTTCCTGCTCGTGACGATCGCGATCGTCCTTGCCATCGAGATGTCCAGCCTGCTGGTCGGCGAAGGGGCGTCCGAGGAGAAGGTGACGGCGATCGAGGACGCGATCGTCGCTGCCGACGACATCGAGCGGGTCATCTACCTGCGCACGCTCTACACCGGTCCGGAGGAGATGCTCGTCGCTGCGAAGGTCTCCGTGACCGGCACCGACACCGGCGACGGGATCGCGGCCGCGATCGACAGCGCCGAGGAACGCATCCGCGCCGCGGTGCCCGAAGCGGCCCACATCTATCTCGAGCCCGACATCTACCGCGACACGCAACCGTCGACAGCCGACCCGGAGCCGTCCACGACCGGCTGATGCCCCTGGGCCACCAGCACAGCGGAGTCGCCGTAGACTGCGACGAACACGTCCGGCGCAGGTGATGCCGTGGGCCCAGAGGGGCCGCGCCGGGATGGCTGCCCTACGTCGTTCTGTGGTCGCCCCCAGGGCCGATCACGTCGTGGTCGATCGCCGTGAGAGAGGAACGGCTCTTCGACCACACCGTGATCGGCTCTCGTGGAGACCTTGTGCAACAGACGCAGTGCGTTCGATCCCGTCCGTCCCCGTTGGGAGGAAGTAGGAAATGTCGTTCGAGTTCAAGGTCGCGGACCTGTCGCTGGCCGGGTTCGGCCGCAGGGAGATCTCGCTCGCCGAGCACGAGATGCCCGGCCTGATGGCCATGCGCCGTGAGCACGGCCCCGCGCAGCCACTGGCCGGTGCACGTATCACCGGCTCGCTGCACATGACCGTCCAGACGGCCGTGCTGATCGAGACGCTGGTGGCGTTGGGTGCGCAGGTGCGCTGGGCCTCCTGCAACATCTTCTCGACGCAGGACCACGCC
>DASUYL010000008.1:0-5237 GCA_036377395.1 Jiangellaceae bacterium | reverse complement strand
GGGTCGGTGCGTCCAGGCGAAGATCGGCGAGGAAGAGCGACCCGGTGGCCTCGCCCTCCGGAACTCCGCTGTCGAACCGGTTGCGCAGGAAGTCCGTACCCTCGACGTACGTCCTCGGATTCGGGGCGATGCGCTCGAGCTCCGAGTTCTCCTCGGTGTACAAGAAGTCGAACTCCTGCACGACGGGCGTGTAGCCGACTTCGGTCAGTTTCTCGACCACGTAGTCGACCGATGCGTCGTACCCGGGCAGGCCGCTGGCACGATTCCCGCCATTTTGATCGCTCGCGCGCTGCAGGTGCTCGAGGTGCTTCAGCAGGTTCTTGAGCTTTACTCCTTTGGTGAGCTCCGCCAGCTGCTCGTCGCTGGGCGGTGCCGCGTCGGCGGGTGCGGCGAGCAGCATCGTGCCGGTCAGCACGCCTGCAGCAACGGCCGCGATGGATCGTCGGATAGATCGGACGGTCATCCCTTGTCCCTCCTGACAGAAACTCTGTCGATACCCCGGGTTTCGGAGGTAGTGCGGGGACGTTATCCCGCCAGGCGCATCCCTGAAAAGATGAGCCGCCGACAGCTACGAACCAGCGAACGGGTCCTGTCGCGTCAGATGTCCACGCGCGACAAGTTCGACGGTCACCACCACGGCGACGGTCTCCACGGCCAGCAGGGCCACGAGGACGAACAGCTGGACGGCTCCCGCCTGCACCGGTGAGGCGCCACCGAGAAGCATCCCCACGAATGCTCCGGGAAGCGTCACGAGGCCGACGGTCCGCGTCTGGTCCGTCACCGGCACGAGAGCACTCGACGCGGCCGGACGGCAGATCTCCAACGCGGCGTCCCGAGGTGGCAGCCCCAACGACAGTGCTGCCTCCACCTCACCACGACGCGTGCTCAGGTCGTCGAGCGCACGCCGTCCGGCCAGTGCTGTCGCCGTCATCGCACCTCCGATGAGAATCCCGGCGACCGGAATCACCGCCAGCGCCTGCGCGGGCAGCACACCGGTCCCAAGAAGCGTGAGAAGCACCGGCAATGTGCTCACCACGACGGGCACAACCGCCCACGACGCCCTTCGCCGGGTCACCCGTCGGCCGGCCGTGACGGACGCGGCTGCATACATGACGATGACGAAGCCCACGGTCAGCACCGGCGAGTCCACCACCGCAGCGAGGATCAGCGCGACGCCGGCAAGCTGGACGACTGCCCGCAGCGACGCCGTCAACACCGCACGTGAGTGCCCCAGCCGGCCCACGCGCGCCGTTACCACGGCCACGCCGACGAGCAGCACCATCGCGACGCCGAGACCGAATCCGACGGGAAGCAGGGTCGACGACACGGTGCAGTCTAGGAAGCTGGTCGCGGTCGTACCGTGAAGCCATGCGGTTGACCAAGTACGAGCACGCCTGCGTTCTGGTCGAAGACGACGAAGCGCGAATCCTCATCGACCCGGGCACCTACTCACACGGATTCGAGGGGCTCACCGGCCTGACCGGAGTGCTCATCACCCATCAGCACGCCGACCACGTCGACGTCGACCGACTGCGGCCGTTGCTGGAGCAAAATCTCGGTGCAAGTGTGCGCGCCGACGAAGCGACCGCCGAGATCCTTGCGGCGCAGGACGTCTCCGCGAGCGCCGTCCACGCCGGCGACCTTTTCGACGTCGGTACCGAGGTCTCCGTCTACGGCGTCCACCACGCGCGCCTACACGAGGACATCCCCGTCGTGCCCAATGTGGGCTACCTGGTGGGCGGGCGGTTCTTCCACCCCGGAGATTCGTTCACCGTCCCCGACGTGCCGGTCGACATCCTCGGGCTGCCGACGGCGGCGCCGTGGCTGAAGCTGGCGGAGTCGATCGACTTCCTGCGGACGGTGGCTCCGCGCATCGCCGTGCCCATACACGAAGCCATCCACGCCATGCCGGACATGGTCTACCAGCACTTCCGCAACCTGGCCCTCGACGGAACCGCGGTCACCGTCATCCAGCCCGGTGGTGCGGCCGAGATCTGAAGTGAGCGGCCCGACCGACAGGATCGTTTGCGGCATCGGACGACCTGACGTCGGTACATAGCTCGGCCGATCCGAATCCGTCCTGTTGGTCGGGCCGGCTCGCTACTCGTAGCCGAAGACCTGTGTCCAGTAGATCCCGCGCTCGGACTCCACAGCGCCGACGCCGACGGCGACCGAGTCGCAGTTGAGGATGTTGCGCCGGTGGCCCTGGCTGTCCATCCAGCCATCGACGACCTCTTCGGCCGTGGCGTAACCGAAGGCGATGTTCTCCCCCGACCACGACGGGTAACCCTGCTCAGCGGTCCGCTCCCCCGGCCCGTCACCCTCGGGACTGTCGTGGTCGAAGTAATCGCGTTCGGCCATGTCGGCGCTGTGACCCTGGGCGGCTGCGACGAGCCGCTCGTCGACGCGCAGCACATCGCAGCCCTCCTCGGCCCGTTCGGCGTTGGTGAGCTCGACCACCTCGGTCTCGAGCGGGGTCTGACCCCCTGGGAGTGATTCCGGCTCCGAGGACGGTTCGGGCGTCGGTGACGGCGTCGGGGTCTCAGTCGGCGTGGGCGTCGGGGTCTCGGTCGGAGTCGGGGTGGCTGTAGGCGTCGCAGTGGCGGCCGAAGTCGGCGTCGGAGGCGACGTCTCCCACGGCCACGGTGCCTGCGAAGAGTCGGTGACCACCACGAAGTCGTCGGAGCCTCCGGGATCGCAGCCGACCAGGGCGGCGGAAAGCGTCGCAGCGACCACGACGGAGGAGACGGCGTGCCGGATGTACACGATTCCTCTTCTCAGCGACTACGCGCTCCCCCGTTTCGCGGCGCCCAGGGTACGAGGCTGAGCAGCGATACGCCAGGACCCGCGCCTGTCCGGACGGCGGAGGACCGTGGCTCGAGACCCGGCAGCTATCGCCGGCAGCTATCGCCGGCGGCGATGCACCACCGCCCAGACGATGACGATCAGCAGGACCACCGCGGCAACCGGCGCGAGTCGCTTGGCGAGCGAACCCCCCGCGACGTCGAGCAGGTCGATCGACTCCGGGGTGGGCCGGGTCTGCTGCGCACCCTCGTCGGCACCGGACGCGGGGCCGGGGCCGCCGTCCGAAGCGGCTCGTGCCTCGCCGCCTGCGGCCTCCGCTGTAAAGGGCGCCGCATCCGCTGATGCCGCTCCACCCTCGGTGATCGTCGTCGCCAGGCAGTCGGCGAACTGACCGATCAACTTGTTACCGACGTCGTTCATGACGCCGCGGCCGAACTGCGCGGGCTTGCCGGTGATGGCCAGGTCGGTGACGACGTTGACCCGAGTGGAGCCGCTCTCGTCCGTCATCCGGGCCGTGACCGTGGCGGCGGCCGTACCCGAGCCGCGGGTCTCGCGACCCTTGGCCTCGACCACGGCCCGGTGAGCGGCCGCATCCTTCTCCAGGAACGACGCCTTTCCGGCATAGGCCACGGTGATCGGCCCGACCTTGACCTTGACATTGCCGGTGAACGAATCACCGTCGACCGTCTCGACCGACGCGCCGGGCATGCACGGCGCGATCGTCTCGACGTCGAGAAGGATCTCCCAGGCACGGTCGACGGGGACGGGGACGGTGAACTCGTGCTCGAGTTGCATGGGCTCAGATCCCTGCTGCAGCGGTCAGGGCCCGGCCGGCGAGGACCTGGGCCAGGTGGGTCCGATAGTCGGCGGACGCATGGATGTCGCTGGACGGACTCGTGCCGTCACCGGCGGAGGCGGCCGCCGCAGCGACGGACTCTGCCGTTGCGGCGGAACCGACCAGAGCCCGCTCGACCGCCCGGGCCCGGATCGGGGTGGGACCCATGTTGACCAGGCCGACGCGGGCATCGCCCACGTCGCCGTTGGCGCGCTGCACGACCGCCACAGCGCCAACAACGGCCCACGACTGTGCGACCAGGTTGAACTTCTCGTACCGGTGGCCCCACCCGTCACCCAGCTTGGGGACCGACACCGAGACCAGGACCTCGTCCGAACTCACCGCCGTCTGCAGGAAGTCGACGAAGAACTCGCCGGCCGGGATCGTGCGCCGGCCAGCGGACCCCGCGACCTCCATCGATGCGTCGAGGGCGAGCGCGAGGGCCGGCAGGTCGCCGGCCGGTTCCGCGTGCGCGATGGAGCCGCCGAAGGTTCCCCGGTGACGGACGGCGGGGTCGGCGACGGTCTCGGTGACCTCGGCGATGACCGGGCAGTGGGTCCGCACCAAGGGTTCGCGCAGGACCTCGTCGTGCGTGGTCGCCGCACCGATGACCAGCCGGTCGCCGTCCTCGCGGACGCCACGCATCTCGTCGATCCGGCCGACGTCGACGAGCACCGAGGGATACGCCAGCCGCAGGCGGAGCAGCGGGATCAGGCTCTGTCCACCGGCCAGGACCTTGGCGTCGTCGCCGTGGTCGCGCAGCAGGCCGAGCGCTTCGTCGACGGAGCCGGCGCGGACGTAGTCGAACTCCGCCGGGATCATCGCGGGTCTCCCTTCGCGGCTGCCATCGCCTGCCACACGTGCATCGGGGTACACGGCATCCGCACGTCGTCGACGCCCAGCGGCCTCAGCGCATCGACCACTGCATTGACGACCGCCGGGGTCGAGGCGATCGTGCCGGCCTCGCCGACACCCTTCACCCCCAACGGGTTCGTCGTCGAAGGAGTCTCGGTCCGGTCGGTGGTGAACGACGGCAGGTCGGCGGCACTGGGGACCAGGTAGTCGACCAGCGTGCCGGTGAGGAGGTTGCCCTCGGCGTCGTAGACCGCACCCTCGAACAGGGCCTGGGCGATGCCCTGGGTGACGCCGCCGTGCACCTGTCCCTCCACGACCAGTGGGTTGACGACCTTGCCGACGTCGTCGACGGCGACGTACTGCTTCAGCGTGACGGCACCGGTCTCGGTGTCGACCTCGACATGAGCGAGGTGCGTGCCGTGTGGGAACGAGAACGTCTCCGGGTCGAGGACGGCGTCGGCGGTCAGGATCGGGTCGGCCCCGTCCGGCAGGTCGTGGGCGACGAACGACGCGAACGCCAGCTCCTGGATGGTCTTGCCGGCCTCCGCCGAGCCGCGCACCGAGAACCGGCCCGCGGCGAACTCGAGGTCGCGCTGGTCGACCTCCAGCTGGTGAGCCGCCAGCAGCTGAGCCTTCTCGACGATCTTCTCGCACGCCTGCAGGATGGCGACACCGCCGACGGCCAGCGACCGGGAGCCGTACGTGTCCAGCCCGAGCGGCGCCGTCCGGGTGTCGCCGTGCA
>DASUYL010000007.1:0-10193 GCA_036377395.1 Jiangellaceae bacterium | reverse complement strand
CCCGGGTCGATGCCGGCGAGCTCGCCCACCTCCCGGAACCTCGGCGGGCCGCGTCCGTCCGTTCCCAGGTTCAGGTAGAGGAGATCGCGCACACCGATGTGGTTCGTGGGGAACCCCGCGGTCGAGCTGGGGATCGGGCCGTTCGGGTCGGTGTAGCCGGCCACGACGATGTCCGGGAGGCCGTCACCGCTCACGTCACCCACCGCCGCGCCCGCGTGCCAGCCGTACACGTCGATGCCCGCCGGCCGGGCGATCTCGCTGAAGGTCCCGTCCCCCCGGTTCCACAGCAGCGCGTCGTACGTGTTCGACGTGACGTACAGGTCCATGTGGCCGTCCAGATCGACGTCGGCCGCCACGCATCCGTTGCCGCGCAGCGCGACGTTGGCCCCCGAGCCGCGGCTGACGTCGGTGAACGTCCCGCCGTCGTTGTGGAAGAGGGCGCTGCGCGGGAGGTCGCCCGCCTCCCTCCAGCGGGCGACCTCGCCCTCGGCGTACGAGTTGACCACGAAAAGGTCGAGCCATCCGTCGGCGTCGTAGTCGAGCCAGCAGAGCCCCCCGCCCATCATCGCCGGCGCGTCCGAAGCGCGGGCGGAGAAGCGGAAGGCCCCGTGTCGGAACCGCAGGCCGACATCAGCGGCGACGTCGCGCAGCTGGGGCGCCACGAAGCCCGTCGGGTTCAACCGGGCCGGCGGCTCGGTGGACGGCGGCTGGGTCGACGCGTCCCGCTCGCGCAGCACGGTGAACACACCGTTCTGGAGCGAGAGCTCGAACGTGCGCTCGAAGCGCAGCGGTTGCGACCCGAACAGCGTGGCGACGGCGATCGGCGGGCCCTGTCCCGCCCCCGGCTCGAGGGTCACGTCAGCATGGTCGACCTCGCCGGCGGGAACGCCGAGCCAGGCGAGGGTCGCCACCACGATCTGCTCGGCGGCGCCGCTGTCCAGCTGCGTGGCGACCCCGTGCGAGGCCAGGATCTGGACCGCCGGCAGCTCGCCGCTCGACGGGGCGAGCACGTCGGCCCGGCCCACGCTCGGCCCCGCCACGAGCCCGGCGACGAAGACGAGGCCGGCCGCGGCAACCACGGCGACCGCCGTGACCGCGCCCACGGCCGCACGCCCGGCGGAGCGGATCCGTCGGCGCGTGCGGTCCGCGGCGGGACGCGTCCGCTCGGAAGAGAGCACCAGCTCGACGATGGGTCGCGCCGCGCAGACCAGGGCGAGCGCCGCCAGGACCGCCACCTTCGTCGCGAACTCGCTGGTCCGGGGGGCGATCAGGAGCACCGCCAGCAGGCCGATCGCAGCGCCGAACGCCCGCCGGGCCTGCCGCGAATCGGGCACCGTCTTCGGATCCGTGATCATGAAGAACAGGAACACGAGGATCTCGGGGGAGAACACGAGGATTCGCCACAGCTCCGCCCCTGTGATCGGTCCGAGGTGCCAGCGCGCGGTCATCGCATGCTCGGTCGTTGCCAGCACCGCGATGCCGGCCGCGAAGACGAGCCAGAAGCTGATCGCGACCCGCAGCAGGTGGAGCCGGCGGAGGATCGCGAAGCCGCCGGCGACGATCAGGGTGAGCGCCAGCGCCAGCCAGACCGACATCGGCCCCCACCAGAAGTCGAGGGGCTCGGCCTGCGCAGGGCCGAGCAGCAGGAAGCACGCGACGAGCCCGAAGTTGGACGGGTTGAAGACGTGCCGGCCGCGGAAGCGGATCACGTACTTCGAGATCAGCGAGATCGCCGCGGTGCCCGCGAAGATCCACCATCCGTGCAGGCTCCACCAGTCGCCGTGCGCCGTGCCGGGCACGCGGAGGATGAACGCCACGCCGTTGCCGGTGAGCATCGCACTCGCGGGCCACATCACCACGCGCTGCTGCCGGAAGGTGATCGCGACCTCCAGCGCCGCGCACGTGAGGATCGAGATCAGGATCTGCGCGATCGAGAGCTGGAAGTCGAAGGCGACCTGCCCCATGACCTGCAGCGACACGATCACGCCCGCGAGATGCAGGCGAGGGTCGCGCAGGTTCGGCAGCAGCACCGGGTAGTCCGTGCCGCGGAGGCGCAGGGCCCGTGGCGCCGTCACCGGTCAAGTATGGCCGGTCGCCCGACCGGGCGGAGTTTGCGTCAGAGGCCGAGCTGATCGGAGGCGAGTCGGGTCCCTTCGACCCGTGCGCCGATCTTGTCGAAGGCGACGTCCCGGGAGGTCGACGTGTCGTCGGCGAATGGCGAGAACCCGCAGTCGTCGGTGGTGCCGAGTCGGTCGAGGGGCAGGATGTCGGCCGCCTCGAGGACGCGGTCGCGGACCTCATCGGCGGACTCGACGCGCGGGTCGATCGGATCGATCACCCCCACGAAGATCCGCTGATCGGGGCGCAGGTGCTCAGCGATCAGCTCGAGCGTGCCTTCGCGGTCCTTCTCGCCGGCGAGCATCACGTAAACGTTGCCGACGTTCATCGCGAACAGCTCGGGAAGCAGCTCCGCGTAGTCGACGTCGGCGCTGTGGGTGGAGTCCTGGTCCCCGCCAGGACAGGTGTGCACGCCGATCCGGGCGCGCTCGTCGTCGGAGAAGCGCTCGAGGACGCGGTTGTTGAGCGCCACGAAGTCCCGGAGCACACCGCCCGAGGGATCGAGCTTGATCGACAGACGCCCCTCGGTGAAATCGATCTGCACGCGGTGCGCGCCCCGGTCGAGCGATCGCCGGATGTCCTGCTCGCAGGCGTCGACGAGGTCGTCCAGGAACGCGTCTCGCCCGTAGCCCTCCACACCGTCCTGCGGGTAGATCAGGCTCAACGCGGAGGCGGCGATCACGGCCTGCTTGACCGGCACGTGCGCGTAGCGCTGCGCGGCCTCCAGGTAGCCGTCCGCGTGCCGGCCGAACCGGAAGGGTCCGGACGTGAGCCGCGGCAGCTGCCGGGTATGGCCGTCCGCGAACGGGATCACGGCGCCGTCCGGTGCGAGGTTCCCCAGCCCTTCGAGCGGATAGGTCGCGAAGCTCGACTTCGTCTGCTCTCCGTCCGAGATCACGGGCGAGCCCGTCGCCTCGAACCGCTCGATCGTGTCGCGGAGCGCTCGGTCCTGGAGCTCCTGGAGCCCTTCGGGCGGGATCTCGCCTCGAACGCGGGCCGCCATGCCGTCGATCAGCTCCTGGGGCCGGGGGATGCTGCCGATGGGCTCGGTGGGGATCAACGCACCCTCCTCGGGTCGACTCCGCGGTCGCTGCGGCGCCGCAGCATAGTGGCAGCAGGGCATCGGGCCGTTGGCTGACGAAACCGCCCGGCACAGCTGGCAACCTCCTCGAGTTGTGGCGGCCCTCCTCTCCCCGTCGATCAGGGGGCCAAGCCCCGAGAGGTGGTGTAGGCGACGGTCACCGCGTCGTGCTGCTGATCGTGCTCTTCATCGCATCACTTGTGGCTTCGGAGCTCGGGGGCGCGGCTCAAACTCCGAACGAGGGCTCGCCGGAGCCCGCCCGACCACGTCGGTCGTAAGCGATGTCATCCAAACCCGCGTCAGACCCGAGGATTGTCGGCTCGAGTCGCATCTTGACCGCGATCGTGCTGACGGTCGGTCGGCTCCGCATCCAGGTCGTGCGCTTGCCAGAGTCAGGTTGCCCGCCAAGCCTCTCCGGGGCGGTAGTTGCGGCCGTTGCCACCCCAGGCTGTATCGACTAGCTTCAATATTGATGGATGTCGATAGAGCTTCGGCTGAGGTGTGGGCGAGCTGGTTCCGGTGCCTGGGGGATGGGTCGCGGGTGTTGATCTTGAACCGGCTGGCGGTGGCGCGGCGGCCGATGAGTGTCGGGGAGATCGTCGACGCGGTCGACGTGGGGCAGCCGACGGTGTCCCACCACCTCAAGATCCTGGCCGAGGTCGGCTTCGTGCTGATGGAGCAGCGGGGCAACGTCCGGCTCTACCGGGTGAACGACCACTGCCTGGAGGTGTTCCCGTCGGCCGCGGAGCTGGTGATGGGCCAACTCCCGCGCTACGCGCCCGTGCCCACTGAGTGCCGAGCGCCCTGGCAGCAGACCGATCACTCGGACAACGGGTCGGTGACGACACAAGGAGAAGCGACGGCATGAGCGACGACGCATTGGTGCAGAACCTGCAGGCCCACTACGGCACCGCGGCCCGGCGGGCGGCCCGGGGCGAATCCGTCGCCGATGATTACTGCTGCGAACCCATCACCAGCGCCGAGGGGGCGGGTTGCTCCCCGGCGGTGGAGGCGTGTTGTGGCCCGGTGGTCGAGGCGGCGTCGACGGTGTTCGGCAGTGGCCTCTACGACTCGGCGGAGTTGGCGGAGCTGCCGGCCGAGGCGGTGGCGGGCAGCATCGGCTGCGCCAACCCCGTGGCACTAGCCAGCCTCGCCGAGGGTGAGGTGGTGTTGGATCTCGGCTCCGGTGGTGGCATCGACGTGCTGTTGTCGGCCCGCCGTGTCGGCCCCGCCGGCAAGGCGTACGGGGTGGACATGACCCCCGAGATGCTGGAACTGGCCCGTGCCAACCAGGCCACGGCCGGGATCACCAACGCCGAATTCCTCGAAGGGCGCATCGAAGACGTCCCGCTCCCCGACGCCAGTGTCGACGTGGTGGTGTCGAACTGCGTCATCAACCTGTCCGCCGAGAAGACCGCGGTGTTTACCGAAGCCCACCGGGTCCTGCGGCGTGGCGGCCGGCTGGCGTTGGCCGATGTGGTGGCTGATGTCGAGCCCGACGAGGCGCTGCGGGCAGACCCCGAGGCGTGGGCGGGGTGTATCGCCGGGGCGGTCACTCGCGCCCAGTACACCGCGGGGCTGACCGAAGTGGGATTCGTGGATGTCGAGATCACCGACAGCCACCCCGTCCAGGACGGGTTCTGGTCGGCCTTCGTGCGGGCCCGCAAGCCATGACGGACCTCGACCTCTTCTCCCTCGCCAAACAGTTCACCCACGTCGGCCAGGCTCGGGTCGCGTACCGCGATGAGGGCACCGGACCGCCGGTGGTGCTGCTGCATGGCTGCCCGTTCTCGTCCTTCGTGTGGCGCAACATTCTTCCCGCCCTCACCGCAGCCGGCCACCGCGTCCTGGCACCCGACCTGCTCGGTCTGGGCGACACCGAGACACCACCGGGCGCCGACTGGTCGCTATCGGCCCAAGCTGCCACGATCGTCGGCTGGCTCGACGTGTTGGGCCTGGACAGGGTGTCGCTGGTGGGTCATGACCACGGCGGCGCCGTCGCCCAGCTGCTGGCCGCGCAGTGCCCTGAGCGGATCGATCGGCTGGTCCTGTGCAACGTCGAGGCCTACGACAACTGGCCCTCATCCGACGAGCGCCCGTTCATCACCGCCACCCAACTCTCCGTCGTGGGCAGAGTGGTGCTCTGGGCGTGGTCCCGCCCGGCCCTGCTGCGCTGGGCGCTCAGGACTGGGCACGCCGTAGCCGACCGCTCCGTGCTCACCGGTGAGCTCGCCAGGGGATATGTGCGGGCCAACCTCTCCGACCCCCACAAGCGGGCCAAGACCCGCCGGTTCCTCGCCGGCCAGATCGACCCCGCCAACAACCAAGCCACCTCGCATGCCGTCGATGGGTTGCGCGGCTTCGAGCGGCCCACCCTCTTGTTGTGGGGCGGTGACGACCCCCACTTCGGACCCCCGTGGGCTGAACGCCTCGCCGCCGACATCCCCGGCGTCCAACACGTCGAGATTCTCACCGGCGCCGGTCACCTGCTGATGGAAGACCAACCCGAGCACGTCACCCAAAGCCTCATCCAGTTCCTCGCCGGCCTCGTCGAACCACCGGATCGCCTCGAATCCTGGAGCGCAGGGCCATGACCGGTGGGCCGGCGATCGTGGCGGAGGGGCTGCACAAACGCTTCGGAGCGGTCCACGCACTGGACGATGTCTCCCTGACCGTGCCCGTTGGGACAATCCTCGGTTTGCTTGGCCCCAACGGGGCAGGCAAGACCACCATCGTCAAGATTCTCACCACCCTCCTCCGCCCCGATGCTGGATCGGCGCGGGTTGCGGCCTTCGATGTGGTCACCCAAGCTGGCCAGGTCCGCTCGGTGGTCGGGCTGGCTGGTCAACAGGCCGCCGTCGATCCGCTGCTCACCGGGCGGGAGAACCTCGATCTCATCGCCACTCTCCACCACCTCGGCCGCCGCGAGGCTCGCCGCCGGGTCCGTGAGCTGCTCGAGCGCTTCGATCTCACCGACGCCGCCGACCGCCGAGCCTCGACGTACTCGGGTGGAATGCGACGACGCCTCGACCTGGCCGCCAGCCTCATCGGCCGGCCTCAAGTCCTGGTGCTCGACGAACCCACTGCCGGGCTTGATCTCGCCAGCCGCCAAGCCCTGTGGGCCACCATCCAATTGCTGGTCGACCAAGGAACCACCGCGCTGTTGACCACCCAATACCTCGACGAAGCCGACCAGCTCGCCGACGACATTGCGGTGATCGACCACGGCCAACTCGTCGCCCAAGGCACCCCCGACCAACTCAAAGCGCAAGTCGGTGGCCATCGCATCGAACTCCAACTGGCCAACCCTTTCGACGCCAGCACCGCCGTGGGCGCCCTCGAGGACATCGCCGGCGGCAGCCCACCGCTCATCGACCCCCTCACCGGCCGGCTCGTCGTCCCCATCACCGGTGGAGCCGCCCCCACCGCCGAGGTCATCCGTGCTCTTGACACCGCCGGGATCCACGTCGCAGACCTTGCCGTGCGTCGCCCCACCCTCGACGACGTCTTCCTCACCTTCACCGGGGCCCCTACAACCATCGACCAGGCTGACCCTGTCGCCGTTGGCGGAGGTGCCTCATGACCACCGGTGCGCTGACCGCCGGGTTGCGGGACACCGTGGCCATGACCCGCCGCAACCTCTACCACTACCTGCGGGTCCCTGCCCTGGTCGCCGTGGCTGCTACCCAGGCCGTCCTGTTCGTGGTGATGTTCACCTACGTCTTCGGGGGCGCCATCCACACCCCAGGCGTGGCCTACGTCGACTACCTCATGCCCGGCATCGTCGTCCTCGCCGTCGCGTTCGGATCCCCCAACACCGGCGTCGGACTCGCCGAAGACCTCACCACGGGCATGCTCGATCGCTTCCGGACCCTGCCCATGGCCCGGCCCGCGCTGCTCGCCGGCCGCACCCTCGCCGACGCCGTCCGCAACCTGCTCGTCGTCCTCCTCATGATCGGCGTCGGTTACCTGATCGGTTTCCGGTTCCACGCCGGCCCCCTCGCCGCCCTGGCCGCCATCGCCCTCCCCGTCGCGGTCGGCTACGTCCTGTCCTGGTTCGCCGCCCTCATCGGGTTGGTCACCGGCGACGCCGAGACCGCCGGCACCGCCAGCCTCCTGCCCATCATCCCGCTCGCCTTCACCAGCTCTGCGTTCGTGCCGATCCACACCATGCCCGAGCCCCTCCAAGCCTGGGCCGACATCAACCCCATCAGCCACATCGTCGATGCCATCCGCGCCCTCATCCTCGGTGGCCCTACCACCACCCCCGTCCTCCGAGCCGCCGCCTGGCTCGCCGCCCTCGCCGCTCTCCTCATCCCCCTCGCCATCTGGCGCTACCACCACACCACCCAGTGACCGTGCTCACCAGGGACTGCCGCGCGTTGAGGTGACTCTGACGTGTGGTGCTGGGAGGCACCGCTGGAAGGACGTGCACCATGCCCAGGCCCTATCCCCGGGAGTTCCGGGAAAACTGATCCGCGTTCCCTGGCGATGCGGACCTCGCCCCGTTTCCCAGGCCGACCTCGAGGCCGTCGCCGCCGAACTCAACGGCGCCCTCGACAAACCCTTGGCTGGATGACACCCTCCGAGGCACTCGACCAGACGGTGCGATGACCCCTGAGACCGCAGGGGTTCAGAGCCGGAACGGGAGTCCCGTGAGGCGCCTCTATCTGCTTCGTCACGCCAAGTCGAGCTGGGACAACCCGGATCAGCCCGATCTTCGTCGCCCGCTCGCGCCCCGGGGCCGGAAGGCCGTCGAAGCCCTCGAGCGGCACATGAGGGCGATGGACGTCGCGCCCGACCTGGTGCTGTGCTCACCCGCCGTGCGGGCGGTACAGACCTGGGAGGGCGTGGCGTCCGGCCTGCCGCCGGGGACTCCGGTCGAGTTCGACGAGGCCGTCTACCATGGCGGAGCCGGCGATCTGCTGGGGCGGCTGCGGCGGCTGTCGGCCGAGATCGACTCGGTGCTCGTGCTCGGGCACAACCCTGGGCTCGAGGATCTGGCCCTCGGCCTGGGGGCGGGCGGCGACCCCCACCTCCGAGCGCGGCTGGAGACGAAGTACCCGACTGGGGCGTTGGCCACCCTTGAGGTGGCAGCCACCTGGCACGACCTCCAGTGGGGCACTGCCACCTTGGTCGCCTACGTCGTGCCCGGCGATCTGGCGTGAGAGCCACGGCTTGCCGCGTCCGGTTGTCAGCGAGTGGTTCCTGCAAATGACGGGGTCGTCCCTACGGCGACAAGGTCCTGGGGCTGAGATCGCGCTCGGCTTGAGATCGGCGGCTACCTCGATGGATGCGCGGGTAGCTCCCGGCAGCAGCAGCCGGGGTAGCGATCGCAGGGGTGGACGATCACGACGCGACCGACGAGACAGCCGCAGTCTGCGCAGATGATCTCCATGTCGGTCAGCAATGGTTGAGCCCGGCGCGGTCTGAATCGCCCTGGGTAGGTCGGAGGCGGGCCCCGATCCGCGGACGCACGCCTTTCAGGCCGCAGCCCGCGAGGGCGCCCCTGACGTCCAGTGGCGGGAAGGGACCTCCGACCCTAACGGCAGTGGTGGCACAGGGTCATGGTGACGGGCATGGTCGGAACGCTTGCACCAGAGGCGGCGCCGGGTCCTTCCCCGACTGCCGCCCCCGGGAAGGATTCGGGATCGCGGGCTGCGGAGCTCACGCTGGCGATCGCGACCGTGGCCACCGTGCTGGCTCTGACCATCGGCGCGATGGCCGTCGTGGTGGCCGGCGGGTCGACGTCGGACGACGCGTCGCTCAGCTCGAACGGCGTAGCGGGAACGCCGGCGGGAGCGGAGACCGTCGAGGTCGAGCTGGGCGAGTTCTACGTCGAACCGGCGTCGATCGACGTCGCAGCCGGGACGGAGCTGACCCTCACGATCACCAACGCGGGCACGGTACCGCACGATCTCAAGCTCGAGGGCACGACCGGGTCTGACATGATCGATCCGGGCGAGACCGTGACGGCGAGCTTCGGCGTCATCGAGGCGACGGGCCAGGCGTGGTGCACGGTGCCCGGCCACAAGGCGGCCGGGATGGTGCTCGACGTCAACGTCACCGGCGCCGCCGCGGCCTCGGCGAGCAGCACGAGCGGCACCGGCACCGACGATTCGGCCGTGATCGACTTTGAGGCCGAGCCCGAGGACGGCTGGCGACCCTATGACCCGGCGCTGGAGCCTGCTCCCGGCGGCACGGAGCACAAGCTCACGATGCATGCGGTCGAGACAGAGCTCGAGGTGGCGCCCGGCGTCACGCAGATGATGTGGACGTTCGATGGCGCGGTTCCCGGCACCACGCTGCGGGGCCGGGTCGGCGACATCTTCACCATTACCCTCGTCAACGACGGCGAGATCGGCCACTCGATCGACTTCCACGCCAGCAAGGTCGCGTGGAACGACGAGATGCGGACGATCGAGCCCGGCGAGTCGCTCGTCTACCAGTTCGAGGCGCGCCATGCCGGCGCGTTCATGTACCACTGTGGCACCCAACCGACGCTGCACCACATCGGCAACGGCATGCTCGGGGCCATCATCATTGACCCGCCCCGGCTCCCGCCGGTCGACCACGAGTACCTGTTCGTGCAGTCCGAGCTGTACCTCGGCCCGCAGGGCGAGCCGGGCGACCTCGGCAAGATGCAGGACGAGGCGTGGGACGCGGTCGTCTTCAACGGTTACGTCAATCAGTACCTCCACGCCCCGATCCGGGTCGAGCCCGGCGAGCGGGTCCGGGCCTGGGTAATCGACGACGGGCCGTCGGAGAACTCGTCGTTCCACGTCGTCGGGACCGTGTTCGACACGGTGTTCCGGGAAGGCGCGTACACCTTGCGACCGGACAGCAGCCGGGGTGGGGCGCAAGCTCTAGACCTCCAGCCCGCCCAGGGCGGGTTCGTCGAGTTCACGTTCGACGAGGCCGGCCTGTACCCAATCGTGACCCACAAGTTCGCCAACGTCGGCAAGGGCGCCCTCGGCCTGTTCCAGGCGGGCGA
>DASUYL010000006.1:0-16806 GCA_036377395.1 Jiangellaceae bacterium | reverse complement strand
GTCCACGGGCCACCCATCACCCAGTAGTGGAGGCGCTCGCCCCCGATGCCCAGGCCATGCTCCGGCCCGTCCTGCGGCCCCACGACGTAACCGTCGACCGAGGTCGTGATGGCTGCGACGACCTTGCCCATGATTCCTCCTGCGTCCGGGGTACGGCGGAACAGACCGTCGCGCGCACCCAGACTCATCGGTGGGGTTAGGACTCGAGTCTGACACCGGTCCGACCCGGAGTGGGACCGCCGGCAATGCACTCATTTGTCGCGGACAGTGCGCTGACCTACCGATGAGCGCTCGTGGCGGCGTGGACCAAGTCCTTTACTTTGCACGACCAACGGGACGACCCCGATTCATGCAAAGTTCCCGGCGAGCGATCCTGCAATCTTTCGACAACACCGGACAGGGCCTCGACCGTCCACCTACTCATGACAGAAGAATGACCGCGTCCACCACCAGCTCCGTCGGCAGGGCTTGGCGGATCGGCGACGCCTCTGACACGTTCTTCCAGATGACCGCATTTCGGATTGAGAGGGGGATGGGAAACCGGGCCGCCCAGCGGCACCAGCGTTCCCGACTTCGAATGCCGGCAGCCTTGGTCACTGGTGCGACGGCCGGCATCGGGCTCTCGTTCGCCCGCCAGCTCGCCGCGGGCGGCCACGACCTCGTCCTGGTGGCGCGCGATGGCGCACGGCTCGAGCGCGTCGCCGCCGAGCTGCGGACCGTGCACCGGACTAGTGCCGAGGTCCTGCCCGCGGATCTCACCTCGGCAGATGGCGTGACGTCGGTCGAAAAGCGACTGGAGGATCCAAACCGGCCGTTGGACCTGCTCGTCAACAATGCCGGCTTCACGTTGCGCAGGCCGTTCCTCGTCAGCGACATCGCCGACGAGGAGGCGATGCTCGACATCCTGGTCCGGGCGGTCCTCCGGTTGACCCACGCCGCCCTGCCGGGGATGGTCGAGCGCGGCCACGGTGCCGTCGTCAACGTCAGCTCGGTGGCCGGCTGGGTGCCACGCGGTACCTACGCTGCGGCCAAGGCGTGGGTCACCTCGTTCACCCAGGGTCTGGACGCACAGCTGGAGGGCACCGGGGTGCGGGCGATGGTTCTGACCCCGGGCTTCGTCCGAACCGAGTTCCACGACCGCGCCCGCATCGACATGTCGGGGCTGCCGCCATACATGTGGCTCGATGCCGACGACGTCGTCCGCAGGGCCCTGCGCGACTTGCGAAGGGGGACGACCGTGTCGGTTCCCGGCGCGGTCTACAAGACCGCCGCCTGGTGGTTGCCTCGGCTGCCGCGTCGCCTCGTGGTCAGTGTGGGTCGCCGCCACCCGGCCGGCGCGCGTCGGCGGCCGGGCTCCTCGGCCCACCGTCGCCCGGACGTGCGGGATGCACCGAAGGACGAGCGTCAGGACCAGTGAGCCGACAGCGTGATCACGAGGTGGGCGATCACGGCGGCGCTGAACGCCGGCACGGTCTTGGCCATGATCAGGGCCGCAGAAGTCGTCACAGGTACCTGCCCGCGTCGTCCCACCCTTCAGGGCCGGGCTTTCGCGATGCGCGCCGTACGCTCGGCGCGTGAGCGCTCGGGACGAACTGCGGCGTCAGATCGCGGCCAAGGCCGTTGTTCACGGGCGGGTCACGCTTTCCTCCGGGCAGGAGGCCGACCGCTACGTCGACCTCAGGCGGATCACCCTGGACGGGCTAGCCGCCCCGCTGGTGGGTGAGGTGATGCTCGACCTCACCTCCGACCTGGACTATCAGGCCGTCGGCGGGCTGACCCTGGGAGCCGACCCGGTGGCGGCGGCCATGCTCCACGCGGCCGCAGCGCGTGGGCGCCGGCTGGACGCCTTCGTCGTCCGCAAGAGCGAGAAGTCGCACGGCCTGCAGCGCCGGGTCGAGGGCCCGGATGTCGCCGGCCGGCGTGTGCTCGCCGTGGAGGACACCTCCACCACCGGTGCGAGCGCGCTCACGGCGGTCGGAGCGCTCCGAGAGGCCGGCGCCGAGGTGGTCGGCGTTGCCGTCATCGTCGACCGGTCGACCGGCGCCCGCGAACGCATCGAGCAGGCCGGCCTCACCTACCGTGCGGCGTACGGCCCGGCCGACATCGGCCTCGCCTGACCGGCTAATACGCGAACCTGGTCGTTTCGCTCGCTGACGGGGTGTACGCCCGGTTATGGTGCCCCTCATTCCCGTTGCTCCGGCGAAGGACCCATCGTGCATCCATCCCGATCGCGTGCGCTCGGCACGCTGTGCGTCGTAGCGGCGACTGCCGCCGGCACTGTCGCCGCTCCGTCGGCTCTGGCTGTCGAGCCGACCGTCCCTTTCATCTCGGAGTTCCACTACGACAACACCGGGACCGACGCCGGCGAGTTCGTCGAAGTGCAGGTGCCGCCCGGGGCCAGCACCGCGGGCTGGTCGATCGTGCTCTACAACGGCGCCGGCGGGGCCAGCTATGACACCGACGCGTTGCCGGCGGTCAGTCCACCGGCCGGAGGCGCGTCCGCGGTGGCCGTGATCGACTACGCGGTCAACGGCATCCAGAACGGGTCGCCCGACGGCATCGCGCTGGTCGACGCGGCGAACACGCTGGTGGAGTTCCTGTCCTACGAGGGAACCTTCGCCGGCGTCGGTGGTCCGGCGGACGGCGTGACCAGCGTCGACATCGGCGTGTCCGAGAGCGGCGCGGGGGCAGTGGGCAACAGCCTCTCCAAGCGGCTCAACCCGGCCACGGAGAACTACGAGTGGCAGGCTGAGGCGCCGAACACCAGGGACGCGCTCAACCCGCCACTCGAACCTCCGGTGGAGCAGTGCGACCTGACGCCCGGTCACGACATCGGGGCCGTCCAGGGCAGCGGGTTCAGCACACCGCTCGCCGGCCAGGAGGTCAGCGTCCGCGGCGTCGTGGTCGGGGACGTGCCCGGCCTGGGCGGGTTCTACGTCCAGGACGACGGCGACGGCGATGCCGCAACCTCCGACGGGATCTTCGTCGCAACGTCGACCGCCGTCGCACTCGGCGACACGGTGGCGGTGGCGGGCACCGCGGGCGAGAACTTCGGCGAGACGCGGATCACGGCGGGAGCGGTCGACGTGTGCAGCACAGGCTCCGAGGCGAGCCTGCCGGCGGCAACGCCCCTGGACCTGCCGGCCGTCAGTGCTGCCCGCGAGCCGCTCGAGGGGATGCTCGTCGAGTCGGCGGACGTGCTGACGGTCAGCGAGGTGTTCAACCTGACCAGGTTCGGCGAGCTGATGCTCTCCGAGGGCGGGCTGCTGGTGCAGCCGACCGAGCTGGCCGACGCGGGGTCGGACGAGGCCGCCGCCATCGCCGCCGCGAACGAGCAGCGCAGGATCGTGCTGGACGACGGCACCAATGCCAGCCGCAGCGCGGCCAACCGGCCGTACTTGAGCCCGGACACCCCGGTCCGGGTCGGAGACGAGCTGGACTTCACCTCGCCGCTGGTCCTGGGCTTCGGTTTCGGCAACTGGCGCTTCCAGCCTGCCGACGGCACACCTGAGGGCACGTTCGCGCCGCAGAACACGCGGCCGGCTGCCCCGGACGCCGTCGGCGGCGACGTGCAGATCGGCGCGTTCAACGTCCTGAACTACTTCCTCACCCTGGCCGCGGACGGCGGCCGTGGTGCGGAGACGCCGGAGGAGTTCGAGAAGCAGGCCGCCAAGATCGTGACTGCGATCGAGGCCTTGGGCGCCGACGTCGTGACGTTGATGGAGATCGAGGACACGAACTCGACCGGCTTCGGCAACGGCACGCCGGACCAGGCCGTCGCAGACCTCGTCTCGCGCCTCAACGTGGAGGCCGGATTCGACAAATGGGCCTATGTGCCGCTGCCGGACGAGCTGCTCGCCGTCGACCGCGACGTGATCCGCAACGCGATCATCTACCAGAACGATGTCGTCGCACCCGTGGGTGAGCCGGTCGGCCTGGTGGACGAGAGCGTCTGGTTCAACGCCCGCGAGCCGATCGCGCAGACCTTCGTGAAGGACGGCGACCCGTTCACGGTCATCGCCAACCACTTCAAGTCGAAGAGCGACAGTGTGCCGCCGCAGTCCGGCAACGACAACGAGGACATCGGCGACGGCCAGGGTGCGTTCAACGGCGACCGCGTCCGCCAGGCGGCCTCGCTCGCCGACTTCGCCGAGGAGTTGCGCGAGTCCAGCGGCGACGACGACGTCCTCATCATGGGTGACCTCAACGCGTACAGCGAGGAGGACCCGATCCAGCTCCTGCGGGGTGTGGGATTCACCGACCTCGGCGCGGTGCTGGACGCGGGACGCTACAGCTTCGTGTTCAACGCGTTGTCGGGTTCGCTCGACCATGCGATGTCCAGCGATGCACTGACCGGCAAGGTGACCGACGTCGCGCACTGGAACATCAACGCAGTGGAGTCGTTCGCCTACCAGTACGACGGCGACCCGGAGCTCTACGCAGCGAACCCGTTCCGCTCGAGCGATCACGACCCGCTGGTCCTGGGCGTCGATCTCGAGGAGCGCTGCGTTGGGTTGACCCCGACGATCCGGGGCACCGACGGTCCTGACACGCTGACCGGCACCACCAAGCCGGATGTGATCATGGGCCTTGGTGGCAACGACGTGATCCGCGGCGGCAACGACGACGACGTCATCTGCGGAGGTGCCGGTGACGATGTCCTGCGCGGTGAGAACGGCGTCGACACGCTGCTGGGAGGCTTCGGTGATGACGTCCTGTTCGGCGGCAACGGCGACGACTCACTGATCGGAGGGCCGGGCTCAGACGTGCTCAACGGCGGTGGCGGCGCCAACCAACTGGAACAGGAGGGCCCCGAGTCCTGACCTGAAGGTTCATGTCTTCCCGCACCAGGTGCCTTGGTCAGTCCTCGTGCAGATTGAGGAGATTGCCGCAGGTGTCGTCGAAGACCGCGTCCATGCCCCCGTAGTCCATCCTCGCGGGTTCTTTGACGAACACCACGCCCTCGGCCCTGAGCTGCTCGGCGTCGCGTCGGCAGTCGTCGGTGCGCAGTGAGAGCATCGGCCGGCCGACTTCGCGGCCGGCCTGCTGGAACGCCCGCGCCGGCTCGTCGGCCAGGTGCAGCACGAGTTCCACGCCGTCGGGGTCCTCGGGGGACACCACGGTCAGCCACCGCTCGGTGGGGCCGTACGGGGCGTTGGTCTTGACCTGAAGGCCGAGCACTTCGGTGTAGAACCGCTCAGCCTTGTCCTGGTCGTCAACGAAGATGCTGGCTAGACCAATCCGCATGGTTCCGTCCTTCCTGGTTGTTCGTTCCAGCTGTCCTGCGCTGCTTGTCCACTGCAGACTCTGGCTGCCATGCCAATCAGCGTCTTGAACGAAAGGCACGTTCGAGCCCACTCGACGGTTGGTCAGGGGTCCAACCACGGTGGGAGTACCGAGCTCCGTCCCCGGTCGGAAGGTCTACCAGAAGCGGCGCAGTACAGTCGGGGTGTGGCCGGCGGGTTGAAAGAGGCGCCGTCCCAGGCCGACGAGTTGCGTCGTGTCGTCCCGGTGTTCGCGCTGGTGGTCGCTATCGTCGCCGTGGTTTTCAATCCGCCGTCTGCGGCGGCGGCGCTCCTACTGGCACCGGTTCCGGTCGCGGCCTTCGGCCTGTGGGCAATTCGGCCGACCGTGCCATTGCTGGCTCTCTCCGTCGCTGTCATCGTGCCGGCAGTTCTGGCGCAGCGTGACGGGAAGCTGGAACCGCTGTTGTTCGAAGTTGCGCTGCTGGCGTTTCTTGTCGCGTGTTGGTCGCCGTCGCTGACGAAAGCAGCCCTTCTAGGCGTCCTCGCGGTGGCATCACCCATCGCTGTGAGCCTCATCCAGGAACCATCTGAGATCGCTGTCGGCATATGGATCTTGGGTATTTCATTTACCTGGGTGCTCGGCCGCGCGGTTGCGCACCAAGGGGAGTTGTCGGCCCAGCTCGACGCTACCCGGCGTGAGCTTGCACAACAGGCGCTGTTCGCCGAGCGGCGTCGGATCGCCCGTGACGTTCATGACTTCGTGGGGCACGGGTTGGCTGCCGTAATGCTGCAGATCACCAGCGCCCGGCACGTCCTGCGCCGCGACCCCACGGCCGCTGAGGAGGCGCTGCGGTCGGCGGAGGAGGTGGGGCGCCGCAGCATGCAAGAACTGCGTCGTACGGTCGCATTGCTCCGTAGCGACGACGATACGGCGGTGCCGCCGCCCCTCGTGTCAGCAACGGGAATTCCCGCATTGGTCGATGACGCACGGGCCAGCGGCCTACCCGTCGAGCTGCAGACGCGAGGGAATTTGTCCGTCATTCCGGCAAGCGTCGGTATCGCCCTCTACAGGATCATCCAAGAGGTGCTGGCGAATGTGGTTCGTCATGCGCCGGGTGCGCCGACGACCGTCAAGCTCGACCTGGCTGAAGGACGGGTGTCTCTCGTCGCCGAGTCCAGCGAAACGGCGGCGGCGGTGCCGGCTGCGAAGCAGCAACCCGGGTACGGCCTGGTGGGAATGCGTGAGCGGGTGACTGCCCTGGGTGGGGAGTTCGACGCCGGCCCGACGCCGGACGGTTGGCGGGTCCGCTGCCAGCTTCCGCTCGACGTGAGCGATGTGCTGTCCAACCGGGATGGAGATGTGCCGGACCCATGATTCGAGTGGCTCTTGTTGACGACCAGGCCATCGTCCGTGCCGGCTTGGCCCGCATCCTCTCTCCGGCGGACGGCTTCGACGTTGTCGCCGAATGCGCCAACGGCCGGGACGCGGTGCAAGAGTTGCCTGCCTTGCACCCGGACGTCGTCCTCATGGATGTTCGCATGCCGCTCCTCGACGGCATCGCCGCGACCGCACGCTTACGCGCCGCCGATGACCCCCTGGACATTCTCGTGCTGACCACGTTCGGGGAAGACGAGGTGTTGTGGGGCGCAATCGAGGCCGGCGCTTCTGGGTTCGTGCTCAAGGACTGCTCTGCGGAGGACTTGATCGCAGCTGTCCGTGCGGTCGCCGGCGGCGGCGCCTGGTTCGATCCGGGCGTTGCGCCTCGACTGCTCGATCATTACCGCCGCGTCGTGGCGCCGGCTGCTCGGGAAGCCACCCGACTCGACCTGCTGACCGACCGGGAGAGCGACGTTCTCAAGCTGATGGCGCGCGGTGCCACGAACGTCGAGATCGCCGACGCGTTACATGTTGCGGAGGCGACGGTTAAGACCCACGTGGGGAGCATCTTCGCCAAGCTGGATGTGCGCGACCGCGCCGCGGCAATCGTGTTCGCCTACGACCACGGCGTGGTGACCCCCGGTACAACCGCACGGTAGCCGGCCTCCACCCGGGGTGGGAACACAACTGAAGTCTGCGGGTCGATGTGCGCCGCGTACAGATGGCTAGCGTCGATGGCGTCAACAACGCGCCAATCACATTTCTGTGAGTGTCGCATGAGAAGAGGACGCCATGAGCAGCATCGTCGCACCGGCCATCGAGGCCGAGGTCAGTTACCGCCACGATCGCGCCACCGTGGAGTTCCGCCGGGCGAGGCCATATCGGCGCTCGCGCAACCACCGAAGCGCGAGAACGTCCTTGATGCGAAAGGCGCGACAGCTATGGGGACGCGGCGAGGTTTCCGGGGATCACCGTGTCAGCAAGGTCCTCGCTCCAGTCACCGCTCGGACAGAGGGGATCGTGGGCGGGTCCAAATAGCGGCATGAGGAATGCAAATTGAGCAACGTCGTTACGTTGAAGAACAACCACGCGAGATGGATTTACGCAGGCACGCGCCGGCCCGGCTGCGCACCGGGCCCCACAGCATGGTCTTTCATCATCTCGTCGGTCAGACGATTGAACAGCATCCACACCCGGCCTGGAAGATCATTATTCCAGTTGCGGGACATCTCACGTGGGAGGGTGGTAAAGGCCCCTCGAATTCCGCCGCCGCGGCGGTCTTTCCGCCCCAGATCGCACATGCCACCAGCACGGCGGCCGAGTCCGCCGAGGTGTTCATCGACCCGTGGTTTCTGGAACTCGGCCCCGGTCACCGTCGGGCAATCCCGCTCGATCAAACCGCCGTCGAACACGTCCGCGCTCTCTGGCATCCCGACGTCGAAGGCGACCCCGATGAACGAGTTCGGGACACCGTGGCTTTGCTGCGCCGGTGGGATCTTCTGCCGCGAGCGATTTCGATCGACGCGCGCGTCGAAGCGGCGTTGCAGGATCTTCCCATCGCTCGCCGCATCCAGCACGTCGCCACCGCAGTCGGGTTGTCCTCCTCCCGCCTGCGGGGGCTCATACACGATCAAACCGGAACACCCCCTGCGCAGCTGAGATTGTGGCAGCGCCTCCGGATTGCCATTGTGAGCCTGCGCGTCCAACCAATTACTGCGGCCGCCATCGCTGCAGGTTTCGCCGATCAGGCCCACTTGACGCGAACTGCAACCCGGCTCCTCGGTTACACTCCCCGAGATCTGGCGGGCGCCCTCAGCAGCGCTCCAGACCCTCGCGACGGCGACCGCTCGCCCGCCACAGCTACCGCTGCATAACGGTTTGACGCCTCAAGCCGGCGTCGTCAAGCAGGCGGGCGACGCCCTTCGCGGCCGCGAGGAATGCGGAGGGTCGGCGAGGCAGACGTTGATCCCGCCGCCGGGCCTGGTGAGCGCCCCCCGCCGGGCCGCCACGTACGCTCCTGCCATGGGGGCGTGGGGGGTCGTCGCCGGTGTGGTCGCCGTTGCGGCGATCGTCGTCGCCGGATACCTGGTCATGCGCCTGCGCAACCTGCAACAGACGGTCGACGACTCCTGGCAGCAGGTGCTGTTGGCCTTGCGGCGGCGTCACGATCTGGTGGTCGAGCTGGCGGAGGCGGTTCAGGCGCACTCCAAGCGTGGGGCGGACCTGGTCGAGCGGGCGCAGGACGCGCGAGCCGTGGCCGACCTGCCCGGCGCGTCCCCGGACCAGCAGGCCGTCGCGGAGCGGGAGCTCGACGCGGCACTGGCGTTGCTGGAGAAGGTCGTCGACAGGTCGCCGACCCTGCGCTCGAGATCCGACGTCGTCGCGATCCGGGAACGGCTCGCCTATGTCCAGCGACGGATCGATGCGCGCCGCACCGTGTACGAAGGCGAGGCTCACGCGCTGCGCCAGCTGGCGGGAAAGCCTCGGTTCCGGTGGCTGGCCCGGCCGCTCGGCATCGGTCGGGGCGACCCACTGATGGAGGAGGAAGCTGCTCCCGGCCAGGTCTGAGATGCTGGTCCGCCGTGGATACCAGCGCCGGGCCGGGGGTCGGTCCCTGGCCGGGCCCGGAACCCGCCGACCCTCGGTACGACCCCGATCTCCTCGCGGCGGGCGATCATCGCAACGTCGCCGACCGTTACCGGTACTGGCGCCACGAAGCGATCGTGGCCGACCTCGACCGGATGCGGCATCCCTTCCATATCGCCGTCGAGAACTGGCAGCACGACTTCAACATCGGTTCGGTGGTCCGGACGGCAAACGCGTTCCTGGCCGCCTCGGTGCGCATCATCGGCCGACGCCGGTGGAACCGCCGCGGCGCGATGGTCACCGACCGCTATCAGCACGTCGCTCACCACCCGACGGTGGAGGATCTCGCGTCCTGGGCGCGCTCGGACGGCCTGCCCATCCTTGGCGTCGACAACCTTCCCGGGTCCGAACCACTGGAGACCTTCCATCTGCCGGAGCGGTGCGTGCTGCTGTTCGGCCAGGAGGGTCCGGGGCTGTCGGTCGCGGCCCGCCAACGGGTCGACCTCGTGCTCTCCATCGCCCAGTACGGCTCGACCCGGTCGATCAACGCCGGCGCGGCGGCAGCCATCGCAATGCACGCATGGGTGCGGCGTCATCGATTCGGCCAGTACTGATCGGCCTGTGCCAAGGTGGCGTCATGACTGAGCACGTCGTGGTGATCGGGGCTGATGCTGCCGGGATGAGCGCGGCTTCGCAGGCCATGCGCACAGCGAAGATGAATGGCCGCACGCTGGAGATCGTCGCCGTCGACCGCGGTCACTGGACGTCGTACTCCGCATGTGGCATCCCGTACTGGGTCGCCGGCACTGTCGATGGACCCGACGCTCTCGTCGCCCGGACGCCGGCTCAGCACCGGGCCAACGGCATCGACGTCCGGCTGCGCACCGAGGCGCTGCATCTCGATCTCGAGAACCGCAGCGTCGGTTACGTCGACCGGAGGACCAGCACCGAGGGGATGCTGGAGTTCGACCAGGTCGTCATTGCGACTGGTGCCCGGCCGATCCGGCCCGACGTGCCGGGCGTGGACGCGACCGGCGTGCACGGCGTGCAGACGCTCGACGACGGGGCAGCACTGTTGCAGCGGCTGAAAGCACGCAGGCCGCGCCGGGCCGTGATCGTGGGCGCGGGCTACATCGGGATCGAGATGGCCGAGGCAATGGTGGAACGTGGCCTTGCGGTCACGGTGGTCGATCGCGCGGCCGAGCCGATGCCCGCGCTGGACCCGGACCTCGGCCGCCAGGTCCACAAGGCGATGGAGGCGATGGGCATCGGCGTCGAGACCGGCACGCCGGTCGATGCGTTCGAAGTCGGTGGTGACGGCGCGGTGCGTGGCGTCGTGGCCGGCGGCCGGACGCATCCTGCGGACATCGTCGTCCTCGGCCTCGGCGTCGAGCCCTCGACCGGCTTGGCCGAGGAGGCCGGGCTTGCGCTGGGAGAGTCCGGCGGGCTGCGTGTCGACGACCGGATGCAGGTGCCCGGCCACGATGCTGTTTGGGCGGCGGGTGACTGTGTCGAGTCACACGACCGCATCACGCAGGCGTGGACCTACGCTCCCCTGGGCACCCATGCCAACAAACAGGGGCGCGTGCTCGGCACGAACCTGGCCGGTGGCGATGCGACGTTCCCCGGTGTCGTGCGCACGGCCATCAGCAAGGTGTGCAATCTCGAGGTGGCCCGTGCCGGCCTGGGTGAGGCGGACGCGCGAGCGGCCGGGCTGCGGTGCGTCACCGCCACGATCGAGTCGACGACTCGCGCGGGCTACTTCCCCGGCAAGGAGCCGATGACGATCAAGCTCATCGCCGAGGACCCCTCCGGTCGGTTGCTGGGCGCGCAGGTTGTCGGACGTACCGGATCGGCGAAGCGCATCGACGCGCTGGCGATCGCGCTGTGGAACGGCATGACGGTCTCCGACCTGGCGATGGTCGACCTGGCATACGCGCCGCCGTTCTCGCCGGTGTGGGATCCGGTGCTCATCGCTGCACGCACGGCGGCCGACGATCTGGGCACCTCCGGGTGACGGTGAGCGCGCTCACCTAGATCCGCGGCGGGTCATCGGCTCACGGACGAGCTGCTCGTCGACGTAGCAGTAGCGCCAGTCCTCTCCCGGCTCGAGCGTCATGATGATCGGGTGGCTGCTCTCGGCGTAGTGGCCGGTGGCATGTTTGTTCCGGGAGTCGTCGCAGCAGGCGACGTTGCCGCAGGTCGTGCAGAGCCGCAGCTGCACCCAGTCGTCGCCGGTCTCCACACACCGGCGGCACTCGTCGACGTCGGTGTCGGTCACGACGATCTGGTCCAGATGGGCGCACGACGTGCTGATCGTCTCCTCGCGGACGTAGCGCCAGCTCGACCTCAACAGCCGGTCCGGGATCAACCGGGCGAACAGATATGAGCGCGATGCCAGCAGCGGGCTGAGTATTGCCAGCACGAGCACGTACAGGGCGATGAACGGGCCGAGACGGTCGTCCAAGCCGGCCGCGAGAGCCAAGGTCGCCAGGATCAGTGAGAACTCCCCCCGGCCCAGGACGGTGAGGCCGACGTTCGCCGCGGCGCGCTGGTTGAAACGGAACAGGCGGGCGGTGACGATGCCCGCCGCCAGGTTGACCACGAGCGTCATGGTCGCCGCGATCACCACCGGTACTGCGACCGGACCGAGGTCGGCGACGTCGATGCTCAGCCCGAACGCGACGAAGAACACGGCAGCGAACACATCACGCAGGGGCAGGACGACCCGCTCCGCGCGGTCCCGAACCTCCGTGCGCGACACCACCAGGCCGATCATGAGCGCGCCGATCGCCTCGGAGACTCCGACCTCACCGGCGAGGCCAGCGACCACGAGCAAGAGCCCCACCATGAGCACCGCCAACAGCTCGTCCTCGCGGCTGCCGATCAGCGCACCGATCAGGCGGGCGCCGTAGCGCGCGAGGGCGAAGAGCATCGCCAGGAAGAGGAAGCTGACGGCCATGTCGCGGGCCAGCTCGAGGGCGGACTCGGCGTCGGAGAGGACGGGGTGGAGCAGAGCGAGGTAGAACGCGAGGAACAGGTCCTCGATGACGATGATCCCCAGGATCACCGGCGTCTCGGCGTTGGTGAGCCGCCGCAGCTCGATGAGCAGCTTGGTCACGATCGCGGATGACGAGATGCCCAGTGCTCCGGCGATGATCAAAGCCTCGGCCGCCCCCCACCCCAGAGCCAGGCCGAGCACCAGCCCCGCCGTGACGTTCAGACCGATGTACGAGCCTGCGGCGAGGAAGAGCCGCCGACCGCTGGCGAGCACCTGCTCGACCGGGAACTCGACGCCGAGGTGGAACAGCAACAGCACGAGGCCGAGAGAAGCGAGCAGCTCGAGGTCTTCGGGCGACTCGACGAGAACGGGTCCGGGCGTGCCCGGCCCGAACAGGATCCCGGCGGCCATGTAGCAGGGCACGGTGGGCAGTCCGAACCGCCGGCCGCCTCTGGCGATCAGTCCGGCGATGAGCAGTAGGGCGCCGAGGCTGAGCAGTTCAGCGTGCACGGGTTGTCCCCCTGGTCACACGAGCCGTAGGCCGGTGGCCTCAGGCCTCGAAGAAGGTGCCTCCCAACACGGCGCTCACCTTGCGTGCCTGCTCCTCGTCGAGCTCGATCACGGTCGGATCCGCTGACCTCGACGTGAACACGTAGAGGTCACGGGTTCCGTCCCGGCGCACGACCACGGAGACCCTGCTGTCACGGCGGCCGAGGTCGATGTCGTACCTCTTACCGATGCCGGGCAGCTCCTGCATGTGGACGCCCTGTCCCATACCTTCTCCTGCGGTGGTCCGATCGCGACGCCGGTGGTTCGTCGAGCCTACGCCGACCGGCAGCCTTCACCGACCGGTGGACACGTCGCTGCCTTCGCAGCAAGGCAGCAGGAAGTAGCAGTGGGGGCAGACCCACTTCGAACCGTTGCCATAAGGGTGCAGGTCTGCCTCGTTGCATTGCGGGCAGGGCAGCCCTTCGGTTCGGCAGGCCGTCGCCATGCAGCCGACGGTAGCGCCGCTCCCTCGGGCACGTGAGGCTACGCGCCGAAGCGCACCAGCCCGCGGCGGGGTTCGGTCAGCCGTCCAGGCGGCGATAGGTCACGGTGAAGTCGGTGCGCCACCTCCGACCCTCGTCGGAGGCTTCCCATCGGGCGTCGATCACGGTGCGGTCGTCGTTGAACGCGCCCTCGAAGCGCTGGTAGAAGTCCGGACCGGGTTGGCCCCACATCATCCATTGGTCGGCGTCGAGGTTCATCCGGTAGGTGCGGCAGACGCCCCGGGAGTCGGTGTAGAGCATCGCGAAGGTGTCGGAGTGGTCGTCGAGGCCGATCACGGCATCGACCCATCTCGGCGCCGGGTCCACCCACTCCGGCGCGAGGTAGGTCGGCGGATGAATCCGCTGGACGAGGAACCCACGATCCTCGAGCCACTGGAACGTCGACCGCGACGTGCTCATGATCCGTTCGCCCGACGAGGCCGTCAGCTCCCATTGGCCGACCAGGACTTCCAGGCGGGTCAGCCGCGGGTTGAGTGATCTGTCCATGATTTCCTCCCAGGCTCGGGTGAGGGCCACAGACAGGACCTTGCCGCCGGGGAGAACTCATCGGTCGCCCAGCCCGAGCACGCACTACCGGCTCGACGGCGAGGTCAGCACGGCGCAGGACTGGCTTCCCGCCAGGTCGGCCGGCGAGTTCGAGCAGCTCCAAGGACCTCGGGGCG
This sequence comes from Jiangellaceae bacterium, assembly GCA_036377395.1. Lineage (GTDB taxonomy): Bacteria > Actinomycetota > Actinomycetes > Jiangellales > Jiangellaceae > DASRTE01. The sequence continues at coordinate 2,881 of DASUYL010000006.1, read as the reverse complement.
ACGTTGTTGACGCCATCCGCAAGCTGAGGGATCAGCCGGACGGCCACGTCCCCAAGATCGGCGTCGGCGGCTCGTTCAGCCGGACGCTGCTCGAGACCGCCTCTTCCGTCCACCCCTGAGCGACCTCGAACGCGCGATGTCCACAACTCCAGCCGATTTCGGACGTCGACCCGCCATCGGTGCGATGTCCGCGGTGTGTCGGGACTAATCGGCGCGGGCCTCGGGTTGCCCCGAAAGAGCCGAAGGGAGCATGGAGACGATGCTGTACGGGCGAGAGCACGTGCGCCGGTACATCGAGACCGATGGTGACGAGGGATACATCTGGCGACGAGGGACCACCATTCTGATCCTCACGACGAAAGGGCGGGTCTCCGGGAAGGAACGCGACACACCTCTGATCTTTCGCGAGAACGACGGCCGCTACCTGGTCGTCGCCTCCAACGGCGGCAATCCCGATCACCCGTCCTGGTTCAAGAACCTGCGGGCGAACCCCGACGTGACGGTCCAGGTCAGGGGCGATCGGTTTGCTGCTCGGGCCCGCGCTGCGGACGCGGACGAGCGCGCCCGGCTCTGGCCGGTGATGACCGAGGTATGGCCCGACTACGACGCGTACCAGAGGAAGACCGACCGTGAGATTCCCGTCGTGATCCTCGAACGGACCGCCTAACGCGAGATCAGGTCCGACAGCGAGCCGGCGACCTGATGGGCACCGGCGTCACGGAGCAGGTGTGCATTCGTCGTCGTGGTGACGGCGACCACGCGACCGACCCCCGCCGCGACCGCTGCCGTCACCCCGGCGATCGAGTCCTCGATGGCGACCGCCTTCTCCGGCTGGATGTGCAGGGCCTGGCAGGCAGTCCGGAACGGCGCCGGATCAGGCTTGCCGTGCGTCACGTCTTCCCAGGTGATCAGCGCGGAGAAGCACTCCCGCGCGCCCAGCACCTCCTCGACCGCGTACTCGGCCCATGCCCGGGTGGCAGAGGTCACCAGGGCGATCGGGACGCGATGTGCGTGGTAGGACCGGATGAGTTCGGTCGCGCCCTCGATGGGCACCGGCGCTGCATTCGACTCGGCCAGCTTCCCCAGGACTTCGGCGACGAGGGCGTCGGGATCCTCACCGGCCCAGGGACCGGGCATCGTCGCGAAGACGTCGGAACCGCGTCGACCCACGAAGTGGGCGTACGTGCCGGGGTCGACGCTCCAGCCGCGCGCCGCGAAGAACGACTCGTAGGCGGCCCGGTGCACGGGCTCGCTGTCGAGCAACGTGCCGTCGAGATCGACCAGCAGCCCGTGGGCGCGGCCTAGCGCGACCACGTGAACAGCGGGTCTCCGGCGGCCAGCTCGCCCGAGTCGCGCAGGTCCGACAACGCCCCGGCCGGCGTGTCGAGCGCCACGACCGGACAGACCGGCGATCGCCCACCCGCCTCGACGGCAGCCGGGTCCCATTCGACGATCCCATCGCCCGCCGCAACTTCGGCTCCCTCGACCGCGACGAGCTGAAAGCCCTCACCGGCGAGCTGGACGGTGTCGATGCCGAGATGGACCAGGACGCCTGCCCCGTCGGGGGTCTGAACGACGTACGCATGCGGGTGCAGCTTGACGATCTTGCCGGCCACCGGAGAGACGGCGGTCATCCGCTGGTCACGCGGCGGGTCCACCGCCACTCCCGGACCGACGAGCGCGGCCGAGAACACCGGGTCGGGGACCTCGGCGAGCGGCATCGCCCGTCCGGCCACGGGCGACAACACGGTCAGCGCGGTCACGGCGGGGCCGTCAGGAGGCTCACCCGGCCGCATTCACATCAGGTCTTCGATGTCGGAGGCGATCGTGTCGGCCTCCGGCCCGACGACGACCTGGACGGCGCTGCCGGACCGGATCACACCGTGTGCTCCGGCTGCCTTCAGCCCAGGTTCGTCGACCAGGTTGGGGTCCTCCACCTCCGCCCGAAGGCGGGTGATGCACGGCTCGATCTCGATGATGTTGTCGGCTCCGCCGAGTGCGGCGAGGATCTGCTCCGCGTTCATGCGATTCCTCCGTTGGTGTCGTCGACCGGGTCCGTCTGCGTGATCTTGGACAGTCCGCGTGGTTTGTCGGGATCGAGGCCGAGCCTACGGGCAAGCGCCTCCACCATCATCTGCGCCGGCACGATCAGTCCGAGTGGTGCGACGAGTTCGGGCAGGTCCGGGCCGGCAACCTGAATGTCGCACGCCTCGACGAAGTCGGCGTCACCGCCGATTCCGACGACCGCCGCCGCGCCCCGGTCGTGCAGGTCGTGTGCCAGCTCGGTCATGCCCTCGACCATCGGACCGTCCGCCGCCGACACCAGGACCGCGACGTGGTCGGCGTCGACGACCGCGATCGGCCCGTGCCGGAGATCGGCGTACGAGAGACCCCGGACCGGGCGCAGGCACGTCTCCTCGATCTTCAGGGCCGTCTCCAGCGCCGTGCCGAAGGCGATGCCGCGCCCACTGACCAGCGTCTCGATGCTCGCCGCGAGCATCTCGGCCGCATCGTCGATGCCCGACCGTGTCGTGATGAGTCGCTCGACCTCGTCCGGGACGCGATCGAGGTGGGCGTCGAGAGCCGTCGGCTGGGGCGAGAGCGCTCCTGCCAGCACGGCCATGGCTGCGAGCTGGGTTGTGTACGACTTGGTGGCTGGAACGGCGTACTCGTGGCCGGCCTGGGTGACGAGCGCGATGTCCGCGGCCGTCGCCAGCGGACTGTCACCGTCGTTGGTGACGGCCACCGTCCGGGCGCCGCATCCCGCAGCCCACTCCTGGGCCTCGACGATCTCCTGCGTCTCGCCGGATTGCGAGACCGAGACGACGACCGCGTCGGACAGGTCGAGGCGAGCGTGGTAGTGGGTCGCGACGCTCGGGGC
>DASUYL010000005.1:0-3083 GCA_036377395.1 Jiangellaceae bacterium | reverse complement strand
GCGACCAGAGCGCTGACGGCGGCCAGGGCCCACGCCAACGCGAAGACCCGGCGCACCGAGATGCCCATGGTCAGGGCAGCCTGCTGGTCGTCGGCGACCGCCCGCATGGCGATCCCGTGCCGGGAGGATCGGAAGAACCAGACGAACGCGGCCAGCACCAACCCGGCGATGACGATGACGATGAGGCGGTTCACCGGCACGGTTGCGCCGAACAGTCGCACTGTGCCGGTCGGAAGGATGCTGGGTTGTTCGCGCACGGCGGTGCCGAAAAGCATCTGTACGACCGCCTCGAGGACAGCGGCTAACCCGATCGTCAGCATGATCACGCTGATGGCGTTCTCGCCGATCAGGGGGCGCAGCACGAATCGCTCGACGGCGACGCCGAGCACGGTCGCCACCACGACTCCGAAGACGGTGGCGAGGACGAGCGGCAGCTGCAGCAGGACGAAGGCGGTGTAGAAGGTGTAGGCCCCCACGAGGAGGAACTCGCCCTGGGCGAAGTTGATCACACGAGTGGCCTTGTAGACGAGCACGAACCCCAATGCGGCCAGCGCCAGGATCGCCCCATCGGCCAGGCCGTAGACGGTCAGCGAGATGAAGGTGCTCATCGCTCTCCCTCGCTGACGCTCGGTCGGCCCAGAGGGGTTCGACTCAGCGCGCGGGCGCTGTGCTGATGATTCGCTCGCTGACGCTCGCTCATCGGCGTCCGCTCCATACCGGTCGACTGCCCCGTCCGTTGGCCACGGAGTAGCTGCTCAGGTCGAAGATCCGCAGATCAAGACGCCGCTCGGCCTTTGATCCGTCCTGGTAACTGATGACGCTGTGCACCGCGACGCTGGGCGCGCCCCGGCGAAGGGCATCGATTATGTCCCCGTAGCGATTGCTGATCACTGACCTGCGGACCTTGCGAGTACGGGTGATCTCGTCGTCGTCCGGGTCGAGCTGCTTGTGCAACACCGTGAAGCGCCGGATCCGGATGTTCTCCGGCAGGTCGGCGTTCGCCCGGTCGACCTCCTCGGCGATCAGCTCGTAGACCTCGGGTTTGCCGACCAGGTCGGTGTAGGTCGTGTAGCTCAGCCGTTCGTGCTCGGCCCAGGAACCGACGGTCATCGGGTCGAGCGTGAGCAGTCCCGTCATGACGCCGTCCGGGTTGGCGAAGGTGACCGCCTCCTCGACGTATGGGGAGAACTTGAGCTTGTTCTCGATGAAAGCGCTGGAGAACGGGGTGCCGTCCGCCGTGGTCAGCACGTCTTTGGCCCGGTCGATGACCACGAGGTGCCCGCGGTCGTCGAGATAGCCGGCGTCCCCGGTGTGCAGCCAGCCCTCGGCGTCGACGGCCTCGGCGGTGGCGGCCGGGTTGCGGTGGTATCCCCGGAACACGGACGCCGATCGCAGAAGGATCTCACCGTCGTCCGCGATCCTGATGTCGGTCTCCGGGATGGGCGTGCCCACGGTGTTGAAGGCGATGTCGTCGTCGCGGTGCAGGACGGCGATGCCGCAGATCTCGGTCTGGCCATAGATCTGTTTGAGGTTGACGCCGATGGCGTGGAAGAACCGGAAGACGTCGGGCCCGAGCGGTGCCCCGCCCGTGTAGCAGCGGCGGATCCGGGCCAGCCCGAGCTGGTCGCGCACCGGGCGCAGGGCAACGGCGTCCGCGACGCGGTACAGCAACCCGATCCCACCGGCGCGTCGTCCGTGCATGCGGCGCCCCGCCATGGCGTCGCCGATGGAGTATCCCCAGCTGAAAACCGCCCGCTTCAGCCAGCCCGCCTCATCGATGCGGACCTGCACCTCGGACAGCATGGACTCCCAGATCCGCGGTGGCGAGAACATGACGTTCGGCCCGATCTCGCGCAGGTCGGCCTTCTGGGTTGCGGCGTCCTCCGGGAAGGAGATGGTGAGCCCGCGGGAGAGGCCGCACGCCACCGCCAGCATCTGCTCGCCGATCCAGGCGAACGGCAGGAAGGACACGTACCGGTCGTCCGGCTTGATCGGGTCGACCTCCGTCAGGTGCTCGGCCATCGCAAGCAGGTTGGCGTGGCTGAGCTCGGCGAGCTTTGGACGGGAGGTCGTCCCGGACGTGGTGCAGATGAGCGCGACGTCGTCCGGACTCGCCGCAGCCAGTTGCTCGTCGAGCCAGCCGGGGTGCTCGCCCGCCCACGCGCGGCCGCGGTCCTCGACGGCGGTGAACTCGGCGAGGAAGGCCTCGTCGTACTGCTCCAAGCCGTGAGGGTCGTAGTAGACGACGGTGTTGACCAGCAGTGGCGGGTCGCGGGCGACGCCCACCGCCTCCTCCCGGAGCCGGATGAGCTTGTCGACTTGCTCCTGGTCCTCGGCGACCACGACGCGAACCCGGGCGAGGCTGAGGACGTGCATCAGCTCCTCGCCGATGCTGGTGGGGTAGATGCCGACCACGGCGGCGCCCAGGCTCTGCGCGGCGAGCTCGGTGATGAGCCACTCCGGTCGGTTGTCCCCGAGGACGGCGACGACGTCGCCGCGGCAGATACCCAACGCCGCCAGCCCGTGCGCGAAGTCGTTGACGCGCGTCGCGTACCTCGACCAGCTGAGCGGCTGCCAGATGCCGTACCGCTTCTCCTGCAACGCGGTGCCGCCCGGGCGTTCGGCGGCGAGACGCGCGAGCAGTTGCGGGAAGGTCGCCGCCTGCGGGCCCATCAGTGCTCTCCGGCGCCGAGGTAGGCCTCGATCACCCGCGGGTTTCGCTTCACCTCGTCCGGAGTGCCGTCGGCGATGAGCCTGCCGAAGTCGAGCACGGTGACGCGGTCGGAGATGTCCATGACGACGTTCATGTCGTGCTCGATGAGAATCACCGTGACGCCGGCCAACTCGTGGACGTCGAGCACGTACCGCGCCATGTCCTCCTTCTCCTCGGTGTTCATCCCGGCCATCGGCTCGTCGAGCAGGAGAAGCGCAGGCTGCAGGCAGAGTGCCCGTCCCAGCTCCACCCGCTTCTGGATGCCGTACGCGAGCGACCCCACCGGGCGGTGCCGGTGCGCCTGCAACTCGAGCAGGTCGATGACCTCCTCCACCAAGCCGCGATGGGCGATCTCCTCACGGCGGGCCGG
>DASUYL010000004.1:0-10850 GCA_036377395.1 Jiangellaceae bacterium | reverse complement strand
GCGACGAGCCCAAATCCCCCGGCCAGGGCAACCGGAAACGTACCCGCATGCAGCCATCCCCGAAGCTTCGGCCGGACCGCTGCGACTGCGTCGCGAACCTGTTCTTCGAGCACCACGACCGCAGAGTACTTACGGCATCGTAGGTTTCTCTACCGTCGTGAGTGCGTCGTCCGCGGTTCCGCCCGGCCGCGACGCCGGGGAGTAGCCTTCCGCGAAGCGGTCGGGCGTCGCCCGCATCACGGAGTGGGAGGTCTGCCGACGATGGGTCTGGCCGACCTCGTCTACGGCATCTACGGACGCCGGATTCAACGTCACCTGGACCAGGCTCGCATCCCTCGCCACGTCGCCGTGATGCTCGACGGCAACCGGCGCTGGGCCCGTGCCTTCGGAGCTCCCAGCGCGAGCGGCCACCAGGCCGGAGCCGAGAAGGCCCACGAGTTCCTGGGGTGGTGCAATGAGGTCGGCGTCAAGGTTGTCACGCTCTTCCTGCTCTCGACGGACAACCTGAACCGACCCGACGACGAACTCGTTCCGCTCCTCGGCATCATCGAGAGCCTCGTCCAGGAGATCGCCGACGTTGGCCGGTGGCGCGTGCTTCCGGTCGGCGCGCTCGACTTGCTGCCCGACCACACCGCGGGCGTGCTCAAGGAGGCCGCCGACCGCACCCGCGAGCTGGAGGGCATGCACGTCAACGTTGCCGTGGGTTACGGGGGCAGGCGCGAGATCGCCGATGCGGTCCGGTCGCTTCTGCAGGAGCATGCGTCGAAGGGAACCTCGATCGAGAAGCTCGCCGAGGTTCTCACTGTCGAGCACATCGCCGAGCACCTCTATACCAAGGGTCAGCCCGACCCGGACCTGGTGATCCGGGCCAGCGGCGAGCAGCGGCTGTCCGGGTTCCTGCTCTGGCAGAGCGCGCACTCGGAGTTCTACTTCTGCGAGGCGCTCTGGCCCGACTTCCGGCGGGTCGACTTCCTGCGTGCACTGCGCGCGTACGGAGAACGCGAACGTCGCTACGGCCGCTGAACCGATGACATTCCGTCGAGCTTTGCCCGGATAGTCTGGTTAGCCGGAGTTCGCCCGTCCTTCGGGCGTGTCCCTTCAAAGCTGTCGGTCTCCCGCGTACCGTTGTGCACGGTGGCCGGTGGGAAGCCGGTCGCCCGGGAGGCCCGTTCACGTGCTGCGATCACGGCGCGAAGGGAGGGCCGGCACCCGGCCCTCGGGCCTGGTCCCGGTCACCCGCGCGAGAGAATCCGGGCCGGGGTGCGGGCCCGGCCAGGGAGACGGACGTGACCGCTTCGACCCGCTCACCCCGCCGTTCCGGAGCTGAGGGCTCAAGCCCCGATCATCGCACTTACGTCCTCGACACCAGCGTCTTGCTGGCCGACCCCTACGCGGTCCTGCGCTTCGCAGAACACGAGGTCGTCCTCCCGGTCGTCGTCATCACCGAGCTCGAGGGCAAGCGACATCACCCCGAGCTGGGATTCTTCGCTCGCTCGGCACTGAGGCTGCTCGACGAGCTGCGGCTCGAGCACGGCCGCCTCGATTCCCCGCTCCCGGTGGGTGACCAGGGCGGCACCGTGCGGGTCGAGCTCAACCACACCGATCCCGACGTGCTCCCGGCCGGCTTTCGGCTCGGCGACAACGACTCGCGCATCCTCGCCGTGGCCCGCAATCTCGCCGCCGGCGGGCGCCCGGTGACGCTGGTATCCAAGGACCTCCCGATGCGGGTCAAGGCGTCCGCAGTCGGACTGCACGCGGAGGAGTACCGCGCCGAGGCGGTCATCGAGTCCGGCTGGACCGGCATGGTCGAGCTCGAGGTGACCGCCGCAGATCTCGACCTCTTGTACGAGTCCGGCGTCGCCGATTTCGATGCCGCAAGGGAGCTGCCCTGCCACACCGGGCTGGTGCTGCACAGTGGCCGGGGCAGTGGGTTGGGGAGGGTCACACCGGACAAGACCGTCCGGTTGGTTCGCGGCGACCGCGAGGCGTTCGGCCTGCACGGGCGCTCGGCCGAACAGCGGGTCGCCCTCGACCTCCTGCTCGACGAGGAGGTCGGCATCGTCTCCCTCGGCGGGCGGGCCGGCACCGGCAAATCCGCCCTGGCACTGTGCGCCGGTCTCGAAGAGGTGCTCGAGCGCCGCCGGTTCAAGAAGGTTCTCGTCTTCCGTCCGCTCTATGCCGTCGGGGGCCAGGACCTCGGCTACCTGCCGGGTAGCGAGTCGGAGAAGATGAATCCGTGGGCGCAGGCCGTCTACGACACCCTCGGCGCCCTGACAACGCAGGACGTCGTGGACGAGGTGATCGCTCGCGGCATGCTCGAAGTGCTGCCCCTCACCCACATCCGTGGGAGGTCCCTGCACGACTCGTTTGTCGTCGTAGACGAGGCTCAGTCGCTGGAGCGCAACGTTCTGCTGACCGTTCTCTCCCGGGTGGGCAGCGGCTCGCGTGTGGTGCTGACTCATGATGTCGCTCAGCGCGACAACCTCCGGGTCGGCCGTCACGATGGCATCGTCGCGGTCGTCGAGAAGCTCAAGGGTCATCCGCTGTTCGCTCACGTCACGCTGACCCGCTCGGAGCGGTCACCGATCGCCGCTCTCGTCACCGAGATGCTGGAGGGTTGCCCGGCTGAACCACCTGGCAAGGGCGCGCGAAACGTGATGAAGGCCATATCGTCCTGATTTGCCCTGCCGGCCCGTGACCGGCATTGTTGACGCCTCAAGCACCTCCGCGTGCTGCCCGGACGAACCGGCGGTGCGCCGCGTGGCGCCGCCGCGAGCCGGGCGGGCCGCGCCGGATCCCCTGCGTGTCCGACCCGTTCGTTCGGGTCTGCGGGTCCGTGCCCGGGGTGGGGTCGCCCGTGCTGCGCCAGTCGACACGCAGGGCACGGCCGTCGAAAGGCGCTATGTGGTACGCACGCTCGTCCGTCCCGTTCTCGTCACCCTTGCCGTCCTCACCGTTGTCGCGTTCGTCGTTGCCGGCGTCTCGGTGACGACGTCCGCCCTCGCCGGCTCGGCACCGCCGGTCGGCCGCGTCCACGACACGGTCGAACCGCACGCCGTCGTGGCCGGTCAGTCGGCCGTGTCGGTGGAGAAGTCACTGGAAGCGCTGGCCGAGCAGGCAGTCACGGAGGCCGAGGAAGCGGCCCGGAAGGCGGCCGAGGAGAAGGCCCGTCGCGAGGCTGCAGCAGCGAGGGAGGCAGCGGAGACGGCCGCGAGTGAAGCCGAGCGCAAGGCCGCCGCCGAGCGGGCCGCCCGTGCCGCGGACCGCGCGCTGGCCGATCCGAAGTCAGCCGCGCGAGCGATGTTGGGCGAGTACGGCTGGGGCGAGGACCAGTTCGGCTGCCTGGACCGCCTGTGGACGCGCGAGTCCAACTGGGATCACCGTGCCGAGAACCCGTCGTCGGGCGCGTTCGGGATCCCGCAGTCGCTTCCCGGGGACAAGATGGCCAGCGTCGGCGCGGACTGGCGGACCAACCCGCTCACGCAGATCGAGTGGGGCCTCGGCTACATCCGCGATGTCTACGGCAGCCCCTGCGGCGCATGGTCTCACTCGCAGTCCGCCGGCTGGTACTGAGCCTGGGCTGCTCCAGAATGATCACGTTAAGAGGGTTTCTGGGTCCGTTGCCAGGTCTGCAGACCTGGCAACGGGGGGACAAACCCTCTTAACGTGATCATTCTGCGGGTGGGGGAGGAGCGAGCGCTCAGGGGCGGGTCATGCCGAGCACGTCCAGGGCCTCATCCAGTTGCTCGAGGGTGAGGTCGCCGCGGTCGACGTAGCCCTCGTCGATGACCACCTCGCGGATGGTCCTGCGCTCGGCGAGCGCCTTCTTGGCCACCGACGCCGCATTCTCGTATCCGATGAAGCGGTTCAGCGGAGTCACGATCGCCGGAGACGACTGGGCGTACTCCCGGCAGCGGTCGACGTCCGCCTCGATCCCGTCGACGCAGCGCTCTGCCAGCAGCCGCGAGGCGTTGGCCAGCAGCCGGATCGACTCCAGCACGTTGCGCGCCAGCATGGGCAGCATGACGTTGAGCTCGAACGAGCCCGCAGCACCGCCCCACGCCACCGCCGCGTCGTTGCCGACGACCTGGGCGCAGACCATCGCCACCGCCTCGGGGACGACCGGATTGACCTTGCCGGGCATGATGGACGATCCGGGCTGCAGATCGGGAAGCCTGATCTCGGCCAGGCCCGCTCGCGGGCCGGAACCCATCCAGCGAAGGTCATTGACGATCTTGTATAGGCCGACGGCGATCGTTCGCAACTGGCCGGAGGCCTCCACCAGGCCATCACGGGCGCCCTGAGCCTCGAAGTGGTCGCGGGCCTCGGTGAGGGGAAGGCCGGTGGACGCGGCCAGCCGCTCGATGACCGTAGCCGCAAAGCCCGGCGGGGTGTTGATACCCGTGCCGACGGCCGTACCACCCAGCGGCAGTTCGGCCAGCCGAGGAAGGGTCGCCTCGAGCCGTTCCACGCCGTGACCGACCTGGGCGGCGTACCCGCCGAACTCCTGCCCCAGCGTCACCGGCGTCGCGTCCATGAGATGCGTGCGACCCGACTTGACGACGCCGGCGAACTCGGCTGCCTTTCGTTGCAGGCTCCGTTCCAGGTGACGCAGAGCGGGTACCAGGTCCTTGACGACGGCGTCCGTCGCGGCCAGGTGAATGCTGGACGGAAAGGTGTCGTTACTCGACTGGCTCGCGTTCACGTGGTCGTTGGGGTGAATCGGGCGACCGAGCCGCTCGGATGCCAAGGTGGCGACGACCTCGTTCATGTTCATGTTGCTGCTGGTGCCGGACCCGGTCTGGAAGACGTCGATGGGGAACTCGGCGTCCCACCTGCCGTCGGCGACCTCGCCGGCCGCGGCGACGATGGCCTCCGCGACGTCGGCCTCGAGTACTCCCAGCTCGGCATTGACGGACGCTGCCGCAGCCTTGATCCGTGCCAGGGCGGCGATCAGCGCTGACTCCAGGGGTGTACCGCTGATCGGAAAGTTCTCGACCGCCCGCTGCGTCTGTGCTCGGTACTTGGCCGCCGCCGGGACCCGTACCTCACCCATCGTGTCGCGCTCGACGCGGTAGTCGCTCATGCGCACATCATCGCGGCCGTGGTGACCGCGCTGCCAGCAGCACGGCCGTGGTGACCGTACTGCCAGCAGGACGGTCAGTCCGGCCGCCGGGCCAGATGGAGGTGATACGTCATCAACCGTCCATCACGCTCGACGGTGCGGACGACCTCCTCGCCGATACCGACCTCCTCGCCCATCGTGGTGGCGAGCGCGGATGAGCGTGCCGCCGACCACACGGCGAGCACTCCGCCGGGCGCGAGCGCCCTCGCAATGTCGCGCATGGATGCGGTCTGGTAGAGGGCCGCGTTCGCACCATGTACGAGGAAGTCGGGCCCGTTGTCGACGTCGAGGAGCACGCCGTCATAGCTGTTGGTGACCACGTCGCGCAGGACGTCGCGGATGTCGGCCACGGTGGTGTGCACGCGCTGATCGGCCAGGACGGCATCCATCCCCGGCACCAGCCCGGCGTGCAGCCACTGGACCAGCAGAGGTTCGATCTCGACGACGTCCACCCGGCCGATCCGCACGTCGGTCAGCAGCTCGGCGAGCGTGACGCCGAGCCCGAGACCGCCGAGCAGGATCCGACCCGGGGTGGCGAGGCGATCGAGCGCCGCCGCCGCAAGCAGGCGCTCGGACGAGGTCTCCGCCGTGTCCATGAGGAAGATCCCGTTGACGATCAGCTCGTAGACGGCGTCGTCGCCGGCGTCCGCCTCGAGCCGACGCCGCAACGTCAGCTCCCCGGTGACGCCCTCGGCCCGGGCAAGGGTCTGCAATTCCGCGTCCACGGAATCGGCCTCAGGTCCGGTCGGCGACGACGCCGTCGGCGAGATGGAGCTCGTCATCGCACCGCGCTGCCACGTCCGGGTCGTGGGTGGCGACGACGACCACGGTCCCACGGTCGGCATCGGCCCGGAGCTCGGCCACGACCCGGTCGCGGTTCATGGCATCGAGCTCGGCGGTCGGCTCGTCGGCGAGGATGAGGGTGGGGGTGGCGACAATGGCACGCGCCACTGCCACCCGTTGACGCTGCCCGCCGGAGAGCTGTTCGACCAGCCGGTCGGACAGATCGGTCAGCCCCATCCTCGCCAGCGCGTGCGCCGCGTGCGAGCGCACCTTCCGCCCCCCGACGCCCCTGGCCTGCAGCGCGATCTCCACGTTCTCCTGGGCCGTCAGGACCGAGACCAGCCCGTAGAGCTGGAGCACGATGCCGGTCCGGAGCAGGTGGTGGGGGTCTCCGGGAACCACGGTCGTCCCGGCGAACCTGACCGTGCCCGCCGCGGGCACGAGCAGGCCGGCCATAACGGCTAGCAGCGTGGTCTTCCCCGAGCCGGAGCGGCCCGTCACTGCGAGCATCTCGCCCGGACCGGCCGAGCAGCTGACGTCGGCGAGGATCGGCCGGCTCGGCCCCCGCACCGTGATCGCCTCGGCGATCAGGCTCGCGGATGCGACGCGGGTCTCGGTCATGACGACTCCCTGGAGATCCGCAGGTCGCCCTCGTCCGGCTCGACGCGGACCAGCGTGCCGGCTGGCCAGTCCGGCAGCAGCTGGTCCGGGATGTGCACCGAGCCGTCCTTGCCCACCACCGAGTAGAGCTCGCCACGGCGACCCTCGGCGCCGACCCTGCCGTCGCGCATGGAGACGGTCCGGCCCAGCCGCTCACCCACGTCGGGGTCGTGGGTCACGACGACGACGGTCGTGCCGAACGTCGCGTTGATCTGGTCGATCAGGTCGAGCACCTGTTCCCGGTAGGCGTGGTCGAGGCTGGAGGTGGGCTCGTCGGCGAGCAGTACGCCCGGCGCGTTGGCGACAGCGATGGCGAGCGCGACCCGCTGCTGCTCGCCGGCCGACAACGCGCCGAGCGGCCGGCTGCGAAGGTCACCGAGACCCAGCGTGCCGAGCAGGTCGGCGGCGCTCGGCAGGTTGCGGCGGGAACGTCGCGGGGTCGCCTGCTGGGCGAAGCGGACGTTCTGCTCGGGCGTCGCGTAGGGCAGCAGGTTGCGGCCGGCGCCTTGCAGCAACGTGCCGACTCCGGTCGCCCGGAAACGCAGCAGTGCGCGTTCGTCGAGAGATCCGAGGTCCGTCGTGCCGATCCGCAGGCGACCGGCGGACGGTCTCAGCAGCCCGCTGAGCAGTGTCAGCAGCGTCGACTTCCCCGAGCCGGACGGGCCTATCAGTGCGACGCGCTCGCCGGCCGCGACGTTCAGATCGACGCCTCGCAGCGCCACCACATCGGTTCCGTCACTTGCCCGGTAGATGTGGACGACGCCGTCGCAGTCGACCGACAGGCTACTGGCGAAGTCCGCGGGCCGGGAGCGACGATGCGGCGCGGTGCCCGAACGCCGGGTCATGCCTGTGCCTCCCGCAACAACGCCGGGCTGCTGATCGCCACGACGTGCCGGGCACTGAGGTAGCCGGCGATCCCGAGCAGCATCGCCGCGGCGGCGACGACGCCGGCGACCACTGCCCAGGACGCCGTGGCGGCCACGGGCGGGCCGGACGCGATGTCGGTGCCGACCGGGATCGTGGCGCGGGCGAGCCAGGCGGTCCCGACGCCGGCGGCGATCCCGAGCACCGTACCCAGTGACAGCAGCACCGCATTCTCGATGTTCGCCGCGCGGCGCAGGCTGGTGGTGCCGACGCCGACCGTTCGCAGCGCCGCGAACTCGTAGGCGCGACGGCGTGCCTCGACGAACGATGACGCGATCGCTGCTGTAGCCGCCGTGGCGATGGCGATGCCGGCTCCGACGAGCAGGAGAAGCAGGGCGAGAGCAGGTCCCTGTTCGCCGAGGTCCGCCTCGCGCTCGGCGATGGTGCGGACGCGCAACACGTCGAGGCCCTGCCGCTCGAGCTCGCGGACGATCGACGGCGGCGCGTCGGCGCCGAGCCAGACGTGGTATCGGAAACCGATCGCCTCCTCACCGGTGAACAGTCCGGCGAGATCGAGGTCGAGCATGATGCCATGCCGGCCGAGGACGGGCAGGACCTCGGAACGTCCGACCTCCGTCAGCGTTATCTGCTCACCGCCGGGAATCGGGGAGGACAACGCCGTCGCCTGCTCGAGCCGCTCGGGGTCCGTCGTGGTGGTGATGATCGCCGGGACGGCCGCAGGCACGTCGGAGTGGATGATCGCCGGCGTGTCCGTCACGCCGGAGAGGAACGACACCTCGACCCCACCGCCGGCAGCCCCCGAGATCTCGGCGCTTTCCTCGCGACGTTCACCCAGCAGCCGTGGACGCCAGTCGGCGGCGTCCGCGAAGGCGCCGGTGGCAACTCGCCCGTCGACGGCGAGCCTTCGCAGCACGACCGTCGCCCCCACCTGACCGATGTCGCCGGGCCATCGCGCGAATGTCAGGCCGACGACACGGCATCCCGTGGCACAGTCCGGATGCTCGGCTGTGACTTCCGTCCCGCGATGTCCGAGCCGACCGAGCGGCAACGTCGCCGGCTGACCGTCCGCCGTCCGCACCTGGGCGAGCAGCAGCGGCGGATTGGTGCGCGAGACAAGGCTGGTCTCGACGTCGACCCGCCAACGTGTCCCGCGCACCTCGAGGCGGGGGGAGCCGGCCGGGACGAGCTGGTCCACCAGCGTCGCTAACGCAGTGTCCGCCCACTCGTCGTGCCACGCGGACAGCGAGGGGAACCGGCTGCTGTCCACGGCGATGATGCGCCGCTCGGGTGGCACATCGGGGTTGGCGAACACGGCCACGGCCATCGCGTGCCGGCCGCCGGGGTCGGCCCGCTCGGTCGCGGCGGACAGGCCCAGCGGCGACGTAGCGGCCACGTCCACCACCGTGGCCGCCCCGACCTCCATGGCCGCCTGGCTCTGCCGGTACGACCCGGCGATGCTCCAGGCCTGAAGAGCAAACGTGGAGATTCCCACTGCGACGGTCACCAGGACGGCGGTACGGGCCAGACCGTGGCGCCGGGCGATCTGGCGTGACGCCAGGAAGGCCGGGACGCGGGGACGCAGGCGGGTCCGCCGGGCCCAGCTCCGCGCACCCAGGACAACCACCCTGCCGGCGGCGATTCCCACGGCCAGGGTGACCAGGCCGGGCGCCAGCATCCCGAGCCCCGACTCGGCCGCCTCCGGTCCGAGCTGCACGAGCTGGTAGACGGCGACGGCGGCCGCCGACAACACGATGGCCTCACCGGTGAGGACCCGACCGAGCCGGGTCGTCGGCACGATCCGGCGCAGCTGGTCGACCACGGGCCGCCGCAGGGAGCGGCGCGATGAGAGCACGATCGCCGCGACGGCACCGGCGACGGCGAGCGCCACGGCGGCCGACACCGGCCAGTCCAGACGAACCGGTGTCTCGGGTGCCAGGAACCGTTGCGCCAGCTGCCCGACCGTGGCGTACGCCAGCAACCCCCCGATCGGAACGGCCAGCGCGAGCAGCACGAGCGGTTCGGCAAGGCTGTGTCTCACCGTGGCGCGGACCGGAAGACCGCGAAGTCTGGCCAGTGCCACCTCCCCGCTACGCGCATCAGACGTGGCGGTGACGACCAGCGCCAGCGCGTACCACGCCAGGACCAGGAGCTGCACCCCGACCAGCAGGGCTGCGGTACGGACGAAGGTGCGTTCATCGGCGATGTCCGAGATCACGGCGGGCAGCTCGGTCTCCTGTCGGACCACGTGCTCGGCGTTGCGGTTCGGCCGGACATACCGATCCAGGACTGCGTCGATCTGCTCGAGGTCGTCGACGCGGACGTCGGCCACCCGGAGGGCCCGTTCGGCCGTCGCCTCGATGGGGATGGCGCGGAGTGCGTGCAGCAGCTCCTGTGTCACGAACACGGCGTCGAGATGCGCCGGCCTCGGGTCGCGCAGTCCCCCGGCTGGGGGGCTGAAGTCGAACAGGTCGTTGTCGAACCAGTAGGACTCGGCGGCATCCGGCGGCCGGTAGACGCCAGCGACAGTCACCAGCGTGGGGAATTGATCGCCGGAGCCGGCCTCCTCGGGCTCGGCGGCGAAGACCGGCACTCTCAGTTCATCGCCGACCTGCGCGCCGAGGGCGGCGGCGCTGCGGCGGGTGAGCACGACCTCGTCGCGTGCCTGCGGGCACCGACCGTCGATCGCAAGGTTGTCGCACTGGTTCTCGCGCCACACGAGGCGGCCGCGAGCCGTCAACTCGTCCCGGGCAACGATGATCTCGGTGGTGGCCAGCATGACCCGTGGGTCGTCGAAGTACCCGTCGATCCCGGCGGGAAGACCCGCTGCCTCGCCGCGGACCTCCTGCTCCGCGGTCACCGGTGCCACTGGTTGCGCGGAGAGCGCGGATGCCGCTGTCCGCTGCGTCGTGTAACCGGTCGCGCTGACCGGCTCCCCGGTGAGCCGCGCGCGGACGACTGACTCTTCCGCGGCTCCCGCCCACAAGGGTGCGACGGCGGCCGCCAGGACTGCCAGCGTCGCCGCGACGAGAACGGCCAGCGATGCGCGGCGCCGCCACCACAGCGCGCGCAGCACCAGACCCATCACGTGAGTCAGTAAGGCAGACGCGTCGTTCGTCGAGCAATCCCAAAGGCCTCGAACCGGCTCCATTCTTGACCAGGTCCGGTAGTGTCCGACAAAGACACGATCACGATCCGCACCATGTCCGGCGTCGACGCCGATCGGTCGCGTCGACCACCGGCTTCGGGGGAGGCGACGTGAGGCTGAGAAGGTCTGCCATCGCGGTGGCGGCGGTCACGATGATCACGGCGTCGGCTTGCGGCGGTGACAGCGGGCCCCCAGTGCTGAACTGGTACATCAACCCCGACAACGGTGGTCCGGAGGAGCTGGCCAAGAAGT
>DASUYL010000003.1:0-6434 GCA_036377395.1 Jiangellaceae bacterium | reverse complement strand
CTCGGCGTTGGTGTGGAGCCAGGAGCTCACCGCCGACAGGCTCACGACGCCGTCGATGCCGTTGTCGGGCGTGCCAGCCGCAGCCAGGGCGGCGGTCCCGCCCATGGACGCTCCGATGACGACGACCCGCGTTGCTCCACGGTTGCGCACCTCGGTCACGGCCGCGAGCAGGTCGAGGTCGAGGCGGCCATCGCCGATGCGGGTCGAAGAGCCATTGCCGCTGAAGTCGAAGGCGAGGATCTGTCGATCGTCTGCCGTCAGCTCGGGGACGAAGAACGCCCAGTCGCAGGCGTCGTCATCTGATTCGTGGGCCAGGACGATCGCCGTCGGTCCCTGCCCCGTCAGGACGGCGTGCAGCATGGCGCCGTCTCGACCCGCGGAGAACGTGATGTCGGTGGCGTCGGCGAGGCCGCAGGGCCCGGACGGGCTGGTCGTCGATGTGGTCGTCGAGGTGGTCGTCTCACGACGCGCCCCCTGCTCGGCACCGGTGTCACCGCAGGCCGCTGGCGCGGCGATCACGACCAGGGCGACGACCGCGAGGCCGACCCGTCGCCTCGATGGGCGCAGCTGGGTAAGAGGGGCGGCAGACACCGGGGGAATCCCTAGCAGACGCGACGGCGACGGTGGTTTCGCCCCCAGCGCCGCACGTCCTCACGATCAAGGGCGCGCACATGTGCAACCCAGGGACCTTCGGCCGTGTCGTAGACGGCCTCGGCATGTCTCTCGTGAGTGAACACGCACAGGAAGTGAGCCGCCTGTCGTCGCGATGGATCTCGTGCCCGAAGATCCGGGCGCTGGCACCGAGGTGGGTAGTGTCGGACCCCCCGGGCGTCGGTGGCCGGCGTGGTGGAGGGGGCCCGATCGACCGGGTGACGATCTCGTCGGGAATTGGTGTTCAGCCAGATCTAGACATACACCACCGGTGGACTAGGCTCCGGGCATGTCCCGGGAGGCATCCCCCGACAACGATGCGCTGCTCCGCAAGCACGGCCTGCAGGTCACGGCTCAGCGTCTGGCTGTGCTGCGGGCGGTGTCCGACCGACCGCACAGTGCGGCGGACGACATCTACAACGTCGTACGGGCCGAGATCGGTGCCATCTCGCGTCAAGCGGTGTACGACGCTCTCGCCGCCCTCGGCGACAAGGGCCTCGTGCGGCGCATCCAGCCCGCAGGGTCGCCGGCCCGCTACGAGGATCGGGTCGGTGACAACCACCACCACCTCATCTGCCGAACCTGCAACCAGATGGTCGACGTCGACTGCGCGGTCGGCGACACGCCCTGCCTCACGGCCGCCGACTCCTCGGGCTACGAGATCGACGAAGCCGAGGTCATCTACTGGGGCCGATGCCCCGAGTGCGCCGCGGCAACCCCGGTCTCGCCCGACGGCTGAAGGCGGACAGGCAGCGTGCGACAGCTGAGCGACACAACCGTGGATCCAGATCAACCAACGCCAAGAGCGACCAGTCATCAGAAGGAAACACCGACAGAGGGGAAGGCCCGACGTGTCTGACACCGGCAGCGAGAGCGAGAACCCAGTAATCGATGCTCCGACTCCCAAGCCGAATCGGCCCAGGTCGAATCGGGACTGGTGGCCGGATCAGATGGACCTGCAGGTCCTCCACCAGCACTCGCCCCGGGCAAATCCGATGGGCGAGACCTTCAACTACGCAGAGGAGTTCAAGTCCCTCGACGTCGACGCGCTGAAGCGGGACATCTTCGAGGTGATGACGACGTCGCAGGACTGGTGGCCGGCCGACTACGGCCACTACGGGGGCCTCTTCATCCGGATGTCGTGGCATGCCGCAGGCACGTACCGCATCGCGGACGGCCGGGGCGGCGGCGGCGACGGCGGTCAGCGCTTCGCCCCCCTCAACAGCTGGCCCGACAACGTGAGCCTCGACAAGGCGCGCCGGCTGCTCTGGCCGGTCAAGCAGAAGTACGGCCGCAAGATCTCGTGGGCCGACCTGCTCGTCTTCGCCGGCAACTGCGCCCTGGAATCGATGGGGTTCGAGACGTTCGGCTTCGCCTTCGGGCGTGAGGACATCTGGGAGCCCGAGGAGATCTTCTGGGGCCCCGAGGACACGTGGCTCGGCGACGAGCGCTACAGCGGCGACCGCGAGCTCACCGGTCCGTTCGGTGCCGTGCAGATGGGCCTGATCTACGTGAACCCCGAGGGGCCCAACGGGAACCCGGATCCGCTGGCTTCCGCCAGGGACATCCGGGAGACCTTCGCCCGCATGGCGATGGACGACGAGGAGACGGTTGCGCTCATCGTCGGCGGACACACCTTCGGCAAGTGCCACGGTGCCGTCGACCCGGAGTACCTCGGTCCGGAGCCCGAGGGTTGCCCCGTCGAGGCGCAGGGCCTCGGCTGGAAGAACAGCTTCGATACCGGCCACGGCGCCTACACGCTCACCAGCGGGCTGGAGGGCGCATGGACCAACGAGCCGACGAGGTGGGACAACGGGTACCTCGACAACCTGTTCAAGTACGACTGGGAGTTGACGACGAGCCCCGCCGGCGCGAAGCAGTGGACGCCCAAGAACCCCGAGGCCCAGGGCACGGTGCCGGACGCTCATGATCCGTCCAAGCGCCACGCCCCCATGATGCTGACGTCGGACCTCGCGCTGAGGCTGGACCCCGTCTACGAGCCGATCGCCAGGCGCTTCCACGAGAACCCGGACCAGCTCGCGGATGCGTTCGGCAAGGCGTGGTTCAAGCTGTTGCACCGCGACATGGGGCCCATCTCGCGCTACCTCGGGCCGTGGATTCCCGAGCCGCAGCTGTGGCAGGATCCCGTTCCCGACGTCGACCACGACCTGATCGGCGACGGCGACATCGCCGCCCTGAAGGACAAGATCCTGGCGTCGGGGTTGTCCATCCCCCGGCTGGTCTCCACCGCCTGGGCGTCGGCGGCGAGCTTCCGCGGCACCGACATGCGCGGTGGGGCGAACGGAGCGCGGATCCGCCTTGCGCCGCAACGGGACTGGGAGCTCAACGAGCCGGCCGAGCTGGCCAAGGCCCTGCAGACCCTCGAGGGGATCCAGCAGGACTTCAACGGCTCGCAGTCCGGCGGAACGAGGGTCTCGCTCGCGGACCTGATCGTCCTGGGAGGCTGCGCGGCCGTCGAGCAGGCCGCGAGGAACGCCGGCCACGACGTCACGGTCCCGTTCGCGCCGGGGCGCACGGACGCCTCGCAGGAGCAGACCGACGCGGACGCGTTCGCCGTGCTCGAACCGACCGCAGACGGGTTCCGCAACTACCTCCGAGCCGGCGAGAAGTTGTCGCCGGAGACCCTGCTGCTGGACCGGGCCAACCTGTTGACGCTGACCGCTCCCGAGATGACCGTCCTGATCGGCGGCATGCGGGCGCTCAACGCCAACTTCGGGCAGTCCGCGCACGGCGTCCTCACCGACGGGCCCGAGACGCTGACGAACGACTTCTTCGTGAACCTGCTCGACATGGGCACGGAGTGGAAGCCATCCGTCTCGTCCGAGAACGTGTACGAGGGTCACGATCGCACCACGGGCGAGGTCAAGTGGACCGGCACCGCCGTCGACCTCGTCTTCGGTTCGAGCTCCCAGCTCCGGGCCCTCTCGGAGGTCTATGCCTGTGACGACGCGAAGGAGAAGTTCGTGCGTGACTTCGTGGCTGCATGGGACAAGGTCATGAACCTCGATCGCTTCGAGCTCACCTGATCGACGTCCCCTGGGTTTGGTGACCGGTTCGACCTGAACCGGTCACCGAACCGCCGCCTCGCACCAGGGGCGACGAGGGCAGCCATGAACACGACACGCGTGACGCGCCACATCGATGCGCCCAGGTCGGCGGTCTACCGAGCGTTGCTCGACCGCGAGGCGGTGCAGCAGTGGATGGTTCCGGACGGCATGACGAGCCGTGTCCATCTGTTCGAGCCTCGTGAAGGTGGTCGGTTCCGGATCTCCCTGACGTACGACGCGCCCACGGACTCCGGTAAGACCGACGCGCAGACCGACACCTTCCAGGGTCGCTTCGTTCGCCTGGTGCGCGACGAAGTGGTCGTGCAGGTCGTCGAGTTCGAGGCGAACGACCCTGGGCTCCGGGGCGAGATGACGATCTCGTACGTGCTCGCCGAGGCGTCCGGCGGTGGGACCGACCTGATCGGTCTGCACGAGGATCTGCCGGCCGGCGTGCGGCCCGAAGACAACGAGCTCGGGTGGAGCATCTCGATCGGCAAGCTCGCCCGACTGGTCGAGACCCCGGGCTGAGGCACACCGCCGCGCCCGCAGCACACACTCCTTCAGGGCATCATGGCGGGTGATCACGAACGGTCTGAGGAGGGCGGCCCGTGTCCCCGAGTGACTTCGACGGCGTCATCGCCGCATACCGCCAAGCGCTCCAGGAGTTCGCGAAGGGTGACCCGAGACCTGTGGCCGAGCTGTTCTCGCGGCGCGACGACGTGACCCTCGCGAATCCCCTCGGACCGCCTCGCCTCGGGTGGGCGGAGGTCGAGACGGCGATCGACGGGGCCGCCGCCAACTTCACGGGCGGGTCCGTCGATTTCGAGGAGGTGTCGAGATACGCCACTCCCGACCTTGGTTACGTCGTCCAGCTGGAGCGGCAGGAGGCGCAACTGACCGGTCGCGAGGACATGGCTCGAATATCGCTGCGGGTCACCATGGTCTTCCGGCGTGAGGGAGACACATGGAAGGTCGTGCACCGCCACGCCGATCCGATCACGACCGCCCGAGCCATCACCACGATCATCGAGGCGTAGGCCGGAACCGAGAGCGCAGAACGAGCCTGCGACCTGCGCGACGATGGCGCGGACCGCCGTTGGTTGGAGGGGTCATGGGATGTCGAGGCTGGCGTGTCGCGTGTGCGGTCGTGTTCGGCGCGGCGCTCACGGCGTGCAGTGAGAGTCCGACGACCGCCCCGCGTGAGGAGCCGCCTGCCGCCGTGCCCGACGTCGACTGGGAGGTGGCGCCACCCGAGGAGCACGGCATGGACCCCGGGTCGCTCGATGCCGCCCGCGCGTACGCGTTCGCCGACGGCATGAACACCCAGGGCGTCGTGGTCGTGCACGAGGGTGTCATCGTCGCAGAGTGGTATGCGGACGGTGCCGATGAGGAGTCGTGGGCCGCGAGCTGGTCGGTGGCCAAGAGCTTCACGAGCGCTCTGGTTGGCATCGCCATCGGGGACGGGCTGATCCCCGGCGTTGACGAGCCGATGACGACGTACTTCCCCGAGTGGGCGGGTACCGAGCGCGAGACGATGACGCTGCGCGACGTGCTGCAGATGTCGTCGGGGCTCGACTGGATCGAGGACTACGACCCGGCGGCCGTGGCCGAGTCGGACATCATCCGGCTGGTGCTCGGCGAGCGGGACCAGCTCGCGTACGCCTCGAGCCGGCCTGGCGCCAGTGAGCCCGGATCGGTCTGGAGCTACTCGAGCGGCGACACGATGCTGCTATCGGGGGTGATCGAGCAGGCGACCGGCATGCCCGCCGACGAGTACGCCCGCCAGGAGCTCTTCGACCCACTCGGGTTGGAACAGGCCGAGTGGTGGCGCGACGCCCGCGGGCACACGCTCACCTACTGCTGCCTCGACACGACGAGCCGCGGCTTCGCTCGCTTCGGGCTCCTCTACGAGCGCGAGGGTGCGTGGGGCGACGAGCAGGTCGTGCCGAGGGGATGGGTCGAGGATTCGCTGGAGGCGGCGCCGCAGTCGGGCGGCGCCTACGGCTACCAGTGGTGGATCGACCAGGCCGCCGGGCTGCCCGACGACACGTTCGCGGCGCTGGGCCACGACGGCCAGTACATCTACGTGATCCCCAGCCTCGACCTCGTCGTCGTCCGCAACGGCACCTATGTGAAGGACCCCGGCCCCCCGATCGCCGACCCCAACCTGTTCGAGAAGTACCCCTCCGATGGCCTCGTGCCTGGCAAGGGAACCATCAACCCCGGACCGAGCTGGGACGACGCCGAATTCCTGCGCCCCATCGTCCAATCGCTCACCGAGGCCTAGCCCCGTTGGCGTCGGTTCCGGTGCGTCGCTGCTACCGGCGCCGCGACCATGACGGTCCCGCCACCGGGCCCCACGAGCGCCGAGACGATCAACCGGCCAGGACGGCTCGCACGGCCGACCTCGCCAAGCCTGCCGCACCGGTCAGCGGCGCTAGGTGGGGTCGGGTCGGCCCTCGGCCCACCGCTTCTTGACCTCGTCGGTGATCTCTGCCGGCTCGAGCGCCGGCTGGGTGATGCGGCCCTGGTTGCCGAACGGGTCGCGGAAGCCGCAGTCGACGCCGTAGGGCTGCTGGGTCGGCTCGTCGGTGAACTCGACGCCCTTGGCCTTGAGCTCCTCGTAGGTCTTGCGGCAGTCGTCGGTGGTGAGGATGAGCGACAGGCCCAGAGCGCCCTTGGAGACCAGGTCACGGATCTGGGCCGCGACCTCGT
>DASUYL010000002.1:0-2833 GCA_036377395.1 Jiangellaceae bacterium | reverse complement strand
CCGTCACCGCGGTGCGACCGGCGTGACCGATCCGCCTCGGGTCCGGTTCCTCACGTTCGCCAGCCTGCGCTGGGTGCTTCGCCATCGGGCATGGACGCCGTGGTACCTCGTCCGGTACTGGCGGCTGCTGCGGCTACGGGTGAGACACCGCAATGTCGTGATCGAGGGGATGGTGTTCCTCGGCCGGCGGGTGGAGGTGGCCGCACGGCCGGGCTACGGCCGGGTGATCCTCGGCCGCTGGGTGCACGTCGGCGACGGCACCAGCCTGCGCGCCCACGAGGGAACGCTGCGAATCGGAGACAAGGTCGTCTTCGGCCGCGGCGACACCGTGACCTGCTACCTCGACGTCGAGGTCGGCGCCCGAACCCTGGTCGCCGACTGGGTCTACATCACCGACTTCGACCACCGCTTCGACGACCCCGACCTGCCGATCAAGGACCAGGGCATCGTCAAGTCCCCTGTCCGGATCGGACCCGACTGCTGGCTCGGGGTGAAGGCGAGCGTGCTGCGCGGCTCGGTCGTCGGGCGCGGCTGTGTGGTCGCGGCGCACGCCGTCGTCCGCGGAGAGATACCCGACCAGTCCGTTGCCGCCGGCGTGCCGGCGCGGGTCCTCAAGGGTCGAGGGCGGAAGGTCGTGACGGTGCCCCGGTCGACCATCTCGCCGCCGTAGGCAGTCACCGGCGGACCGCCACGAGCCGCAGGTCGAGGCTGGCGTCGACGTCGTCGCCGGACAGAACGAAGTCGTCGGCCGTCACACCGGCGACGAACGCGGCGAGATCCGCCGGCCACGCGTCCGGATCCGTGGCCAACTGAAGGTGGGCGAGATCGCCGTGCCCAGCCTCGAAGGCCGCGATCCGGTCGCCGTGGCGAAGGCCGTCCAGTGCCTCGATTCTGAACGGGCCGGCGCCGACCAGAGTCTCGAGGTCGGTCGCATCGAGTTCGTGAGCGTGGAACGGATTGCCCGGCGGGAACGTCAACCGGTTCGGCGTCGTGAGCGCGAGCCGGCCACCGGGCCGCAGCACGCGGGCGCACTCGTCGAGGAACGCGCGCTGATCCCAGAGATGCTCGATCGTCTGCAGGCTCAGCATCACGTCGAAGGAGCCGGCTGCGAACGGCAGCGCGACCAGGTTGCCGCGGACCGCCGGTACGCCGTATGTGCCGTGGGTGTGCTCGACCGCCCCCGCGTCGTAGTCGAGCGCAACGACGGTCGACGGCCCGAAATGGTTGACCGCCGCCGTGCCGTACCCCTCACCAGAGCCGGCCTCGAGGACGTCCGCTCTCGCGCAGAGCGGCGCCAGGGCGAGGTATGCGGCCTGGTGCCGGCGGAACCAATAGTTCTCGTGCGGCAGCCCGGGTACCGTACGCTCGCCCGTGAGGGGGAGAGGCGCACTCTGACCTGGCATGACGACTGAAACCGCCTGGCTCTCTCTCGCGTGTCCGTTATGCACAGCGCTTGCTGTGCCGATTAACCAAGCCCTTTGTCGACACCTGGTGTTCGAGCCGGAGGAAACGATGCCGGATCGGTTCGGTCCACGCGACCAGATGGGGCTACTTGTGGCTGCACATGTCCCGCGTTGCGGTCGACGGCGCCTCTTACCGGCTGGGACGTCGCGCTGACAGCCCGGGGCGTCGTCATCCAGACCGACGACCTCGGCCGCCGCCGCATTGGTGAGGGCCCCTGCATAAGGAAGCCGCAACCTCGGGGCCCGCCCCGGCAGTGGAGGGGCGGGCCGACGTTCATGTCGACCTGCAAGCGGTCGCGCCGCTGGCATCGAACGTTTCGCTCCGCCCGCCACTGCCGGACGGGTAGTCTCCGCGACGCTAGCCGTCGGCGCGGGCAGTGTGGTCCGCCGGCGGTCGGCAACCCCCGGCCGCTGGTGAGGGCTGGTGTCCCCCTGCTCAGCCCTCACCAGCCTGGCCGAACCGCGGGATTGTCTGTTTCGCCTGCCGGTCTCTCAACCGTCGGATACGGTCCCGGTACCGACCTGCCTCTAACGGAGAATCGAGGCTCCCGAATGTCCGACGAGTCGAGTTACGCGCCGAGCGCCGTTCCGGACGTACACGTTGACCTTGATGCCGACATCTCGGCGGATGAGAGTGAGCGCATCGAGCAGTCCGTTGCCGCAATGGCCGGCCACTCCGTCGAGTTGAGGGAACGCCAGCGCGAGGTCGATGCTCATGTCGGCGCGCTCGACGCAGCGATCATGGCACCGCTGACCAAGCTGCTCGAGGCTGACTCCGCGGCTAGGGAGGAAATCGCCTCAGCCATCGCCCAGGTGCAGCGCGACGCGGAGCTAATCGAACCGGAGCGCTTAGCGTACCCTAACGTGCGAGGGCAAGATCTCCTTTTCGATCTTGCAGTCGGCGGCAGCGGCCTGCAGGTGTTTGGCACGCCGTTCCATTTCGCGTGGCATTGGGATACGGGCAGCCCTGCGGCTGGCCTGCCACTTCTCGATCGACCGACCGGCTCGATCCACGTCAACCGCCGCACCGGGACCACCGGTAACCGCCAGTTGTCCCAACACGCCGGCTTCGGTGTTTCGTTGAGCACTGATCGCACGAGGACCGTCACAGGAAGGTGCAGCCGCCGAACGTCGTCCGCGTACAACGTAGGGTCCTACGGTCCCGGTGGCGCCGCGACCGCCGAAGGCGGAATAGAACTGACGGTCATCGAGAACGGGACCCTGATCAGGTTCAAGGAGGACAAGGTCTTCCGGAAGCGGGTTAGCGGCTTCGAAACGGAGAACACCTTTCCCCCCGACGGCTTCGCGATCGGCACCCCGATCGAGATCACGTGGACGATGATCCCCGGCTCGGCGTACACGTTCAATGT
>DASUYL010000001.1:0-23709 GCA_036377395.1 Jiangellaceae bacterium | reverse complement strand
CGCGGCGGCCTCGTGCTCGGCCTCGAGGACACCGGCTCGCGCATGAGCCGGCTGGCGAAGGGTGAGCTCGTCTACGGCGAGCATCCCAGCGTCGACGAACTGCTGTCCCGCATCGATGCGGTGACGCTCGAGGACGTCCGGTCCGTCGCAGCCGAGCTGCTGTCCCGCATGCCGGTGCTGGCCGTCGTCGGCCCGTTCGACGACCCGTCGCGGTTCCAGTCCGCCGTCGCCTGACGGCGACCGTTTGACCGCGTAGGGAAGACTCTGCGGCATGAGCATTGCCGTGGCGGTGATCGGTGCGGCCGGACGGATGGGCCGCGAGGTGTGCCGGGCCGTCGAGTCCGCCGACGACCTTCGACTCGTCGGCCGTTTCGACATCGGCGACGAGCTCGGCAACCTCGGTGGCGCGGACGTCGCCGTCGAGTTCTCCGTCCCTGCCGCCTCCCTCGACAACGTGCTGCACACCGTCCGTCGCGGCGTCCACGCGGTCGTGGGAACCACGGGTTGGACCGAGGAGGGACTGGGGAAGGTGCGCTGGGCGCTCGAGACCAGCCCCGGCCTGGGCGTGTTGATCGCGCCGAACTTCTCCCTCGGTGCGGTGCTGATGATGCGCTTCGCCGCCCAGGCGGCGAGCTTCTACGAGTCCGCCGAGGTCGTCGAGTTGCACCACCCGGATAAGGTCGACGCACCCAGCGGCACCGCCGCGCGGACGGCGAGCCTGATCGCGCAGGCCCGCAAGATCGGTGGCCTGCCACCGGTGCCCGACGCCACCGTCACGGCGGCGGACGGTGCGCGCGGCGCCGACATCGACGGTGTCCGGGTGCACTCCGTGCGGCTGCGCGGGCTCGTGGCACACCAGGAGGTGCTGCTCGGTGCACCGGGAGAGCAGTTGACGATCCGCCACGACTCGTTCGACCGGGTGTCGTTCATGCCCGGCGTCCTGCTCGGGGTGCGCCGGGTGGGCGATCGGCCCGGGCTGACCGTGGGGCTCGAGCACCTGCTCGACCTCTGATCGCCGCGTATCGTCGCCCGGATGGACGTCAGCGCCTTCTGCGCGATCGTTTCCGCGATCAACTTCACGTTGCTCGGCCTGTGATGGGTGGCGGTCAAGGAACGCCCGGACATCGGCGGGACCGACGCCGCGCGTCGGCGGATGGCCTATCTGTGTCGCTGGGCTTCGTGATCGCCGGGACGGTGTCGCTGCTCGCACAGGTCGCACCGGACGAGCCGATCCTGTGGCGTGCGTCATTCGCGTTGGCGGGCCTGGCGGGCGCGGTCGGAACCGCCATGCTCGGCCAGGCCCTTCGGGACGTGACCGGTGAAGGTCTGCTGGCTCGCCTGCTGTGGTGGGTCGCCGTCCCGGTCTACCTGCTCGTCGCCGTGGTCGCCGCGGTTCCGGGAATCCCCGAGGCGCTGAACCTTCGGCTCAGCTCGATCGAGGTCGAGGGCTTCCTGCTGACCCTGCTGGTCTTCCTCGGCGTCCAGGCCGCGTGGGTCGTCGCGATGACCCTCAAGGCGGAGGACGAGTCGGTCGTCACCTGACCGTCCGGACTGCGACCGGTGCGGCGAGGCCGGACCGGGCGGTTTCGGGTGCGGATCTCAGCGGCGCGGCATCCGGGACGGACCGACGTGGGCGTCCAACCAGCCGTTCAGCGGCGCGAAGTCGCGCCACGCGTCCGCGACCCGCTCGGCGGCCCGGGCGGTGTGAACCCACGATGGCGACCCGAACTCGATCCATGCCGCCAGCCCGCGGTAGCGGAGCAGGTCGACGCGGGGATGGTCGGCGGCGTAGCCGCGCGGTCGCGTCTTCAGCGCGTCGCCGCCCGCGGTGTAGCCCGCGTCGCGCAAGCGGTCGACCTCCTTCTCGAGCTCCCAACCGGTGCCGTCGTCGTCGACGGCCTCCCGGTACCGGCCGACCTGGTCGGCAGCCATGTGGTAGTAGCCGCCTGCCGCGAACAGCCCGGCGGCAGACACGTGGACATAGTTGTCGCCCACGGTGGCGCCTTGCTGCTCCTTGTAGGGGCTCTTGTCCTTTGCGAACCGGACGTCGCGATAGGGGCGGAACAGATGGATCGAGCCGAACTCGGGCTCGAGCAGTTCGCAGAGCGCCACCAACGGGTCGCGAACGCAGGACTCGTAAACGTGCTTGTGTGCGGTCCAGTAGGTCTTGGAGTTGTCGGCTTCGAGGCCCTCGTAGAAGTCGAACGCCTCGACCGGGAAGCCGCTGAACGTCATGGTTCTCCCCACCTGCCGGTGTGACGGTCCGGCGGCAGCCTAACCCCACGGTGAGACCGCTCTGGAAGGATCGGCCGTCGTGAGGGTGAATGGCTGACCGCAGCGTCCGGGTCGCCTGGGCCGACGACGCTGCGGCGATCGGTGCGGTCCAGGCGCGGGCCTGGCGGCAGTCGTACGCCGACCTGCTCCCGGCCGCGGTGCTCGGCGAGATCGACGCCGACGCCTTCGCCGCGGTCTGGCGCCAGGCCATCGTGAGACCGCCGACCGCGCGGCACCGCGTGCTCGTCGCGCTGGAACGGAACGCCGTGGTCGGATTCGCGGCGACCGCACCATCGGATGACGCGGATGCCGGCCGGGGTGATGGCGAGATGGTCGCGTTCCACGTCGACCCCGACGCCCTCGGCGCCGGTCACGGGTCCCGATTGCTGGCCGCCGTCGCCGAAACGATGCGCGCCGACGGCTTCGACCACGCCCGGGTCTGGCTGGTCCACGGCGACGACGCCGTGCGGGGCTTCCTCGAGTCCGCCGGCTGGGCTGCCGACGGAGCACACCGGGAGCTCGACCTCTCCGGCGACGGCAGCGCCACACTGCGTCAGCTCCGGGTGCACAGCAACGTGGTGGAGGGCTCCTCCTCCACCTGATCACGAGCGGCCCGTCGCCGCCGCCAGGTAGGCGCGGCCCCGGGGCGAGAGCCGGTACCCGACGTCCAGGCTCTCGGTCAGCCCCATGTTCTTCAGCTTTCGCACGTCGACCTTGAACGGCTGGGTCTCCCGGTCGAGTGACGCCGCCAGATCCGCCGCGCGGGTCGCCGGGCGGTCGCGGACGAGCTCGAGCGTCGTGCGGGTCCAGGGACCGTGCCGGCTGGCCCGGTCGAGCCGGTCCAACCGGGCGGAGATGGCGCTGACGTCGGTCGCGTCGAGATCGGCGTCGGCAGCCAGTTCCGCCCGCGGATCGGGTCCGGCCGCGCGGTGGAACTCGATTCGGTACAGCGTCGCGCCGGGCCGGACGGGGAGCTCGGCGATCAGCGCGGGGGCATCGGGATGGCCGGCTCGGCGGGCGTCTTCGTCGGTGATCGAGGCAGGGTCGGCCTCGATCACCGACATCACCTCGACGATGCCGGCCGGGGTGCGGTACGGCCGCCCGGCGACGACCTGCGCGCGGTGCCAGCGGCGGTACGTGAGCGTGACCGAGCCGTCGGAGATTCCGCGCCAGAACCGCTTCGGGAACAGCACGCCAGCACATTACGTGCCGACCGTCGCCAGCTGCCTGTCCCCGTCCGCCCATCCCCGGCCGCGCGCCCGCGTCCGCCCGTCCCTTCCCACTGGTGGCGGGCTGTGCATGTCTCCTGTACCGAGGAGGGGTTGCAAACCCACCACAAGTGGAAGCGCCGGCTGGCTGCTGGCCGTGCCGGTGTGACACACCTAGTACCGGCCTGCTGGACAGCTGTAACACGGCCGACCTAGGCTGGCCGGCATGGACACCACGGCGACCGACCCCCGCGAGGACGCGTTTCAGGCCCTCGTCGACGCCGACGGCCGGGTCGAGCCGCGTGACTGGATGCCGGAGGACTACCGGCGCTCGCTGGTCCGTCAAATCGCCCAGCACGCCCACTCCGAGATCATCGGCATGCAGCCGGAGGGCAACTGGATCACCCGCGCGCCGAGCCTCCGGCGCAAGGCCATCCTGATGGCCAAGGTGCAGGACGAGGCCGGCCACGGCCTCTACCTCTACGCCGCCGCGGAGACGCTCGGGGTGTCGCGCGAGGAGCTTCTCGACCTGCTCCACGCCGGCAAGCAGAAGTACTCGTCGATCTTCAACTACCCCACTCTGACCTGGGCGGACATGGGTGCGATCGGCTGGCTGGTCGACGGCGCCGCGATCACCAACCAGGTGCCGCTCTGCCGCTGTTCGTACGGGCCGTACGCGAGGGCCATGGTTCGCATCTGTAAGGAAGAGTCGTTCCATCAGCGGCAGGGGTTCGAGTCGCTGCTGACGCTGTGCCGGGGAACACCCGAGCAGAAGGCGATGGCCCAGGACGCACTCGACCGGTGGTGGTACCCGAGCCTGGCCATGTTCGGGCCGCCGGACAGTGAGTCCACCCACACCGGCAAGTCGATGGCCTGGGGCATCAAGCGCTTCAGCAACGACGAGCTTCGGCAGAAGTTCGTCGACATGACGGTGCCGCAGTCACACGTGCTGGGACTGACCGTTCCCGACCCCGGACTGCGGTGGAACGACGACCGGGGCCACTACGACTTCACCGCGCCGGACTGGGACGAGCTCCGGCGTGTCATCACCGGCGACGGGCCGTGCAACCGCCAGCGGATGGAGCATCGGGTCGCCGCGCACGCCGGGGGAGCGTGGGTTCGGGAGGCCGCGGCGGCGTACGCGGCCAAGCGGCCGACGTCGGTGGCGGCGGCGTGAATCCCGAGCCGCTCTGGGAGGTCTTCGTGCGCAGCCGTCGCGGCCTGTCGCACATCCATGTCGGCAGCCTCCACGCACCCGATGCGGAGATGGCGGTCCGCAATGCTCGCGACGTCTACACCCGCCGCCAGGAGGGCGTGTCGATCTGGGTGGTCCCGGCCGGTGCGATCACCGCCAGCAGTCCCGACGAGAAGGACTCGTTCTTCGACCCGGCGGGCGACAAGGTCTACCGGCACCCGACCTTCTACGACATCCCGGACGAGGTGCGTCACCTGTGACCGGACATCCCGGCCCACCGGGCACCTGGGACGGCCGCTCCTCGGGTGCGACGGCGCTGGAACCCCGGATGGCCTACGTGCTGGGTCTGGGTGACGACGCGCTCGTACTCGCCCACCGGCTGGGTGAGTGGATCGCCGCGGCTCCGCAGATCGAGGAGGACATCGCCCTGGCCAACATCGGCCTCGACCTGCTCGGGCAGGCGCGGAACCTGCTGACCTACGCCGGCGAGCTGGAGGGCGCCGGCCGGGACGAGGACGCGCTGGCCTACCTGCGCGACGAGCGCGACTTCCGCAATCTGCAGATCGTCGAGCGTCCGAACGGCGATTTCGCGGTGACGATCGCTCGCCAGCTGGCGTTCTCCGCATACCAGTACGAGCTCTACGACCGGCTGCGGGACAGTGCCGACGCGACGTTAGCGGCGGTGGCGGCGAAGGCGATCAAGGAGGTCGCCTACCACCGGGACCACGCGACCCAGTGGACACTGCGGCTGGGCGACGGAACCGACGAGAGCCACCGGCGGATGCAGGCCGGACTCGAGCAGATCTGGCCCTACGTCGAGGAGATGTTCGACCCGGATCCGGTTTCCACGGGACTCGTTCCGCAGCGGCTGGCCGTCGATCCGGGCGAGCTGCGCGAGCCGTGGACGGCATACGTGCGGCCCGTCCTCACCGAGGCGACGCTGGCCGTCCCGGAGCCGGCCTTCCACGGCAGGGGTGGCCGCCGCGGTGTGCACACGGAGGCACTGGGATACGTGCTGGCCGAGATGCAGCACCTGCACCGTGCTCACCCGGGGGCGAGATGGTGACCACGACCACGCTCGCCGCCACCAGGTCGGTCGTCGCGGCCGTCCCGGACCCGGAGCTGCCCGTCGTCACCATCGAGGACCTGGGTGTGCTGCGCGACGTGCGGGTGGACGACGGCGGCCGTGTCGTCGTCGAGATCACACCGACGTACTCTGGCTGCCCGGCGATGGATGCGATCCGCGACGACATCCTCGCCCGGCTGCGGGAGAACGGCCATCACGACGCCGAGGTGCGTCTTGTGCTGGCGCCGGCGTGGACCACGGACTGGATCACCGCGCGCGGACGCAAGGCCCTGCGCGACCACGGGATCGCGCCCCCGCACCCGGCCGGGCCGGTGGCGCTCACGCTCTCGGTGCGGTGCCCGCGCTGCGGTTCCGCGGACACCCGGGAGGTCAGCCGGTTCGGGTCGACGGCGTGCAAGTCGCTGTGGACCTGTCGTGCCTGCCTCGAGCCGTTCGACCACGTGAAGGCTCTCTGAGTTGACGACCCAGGCTCCCGCCCCGACCACGCCACGTCGCCACTCGGTCTTCCACCGGCTGCGGGTGTCGGCGGTCGAGCAGCTCACCGACGACGCCGTCGCGGTCACCTTCGACGTGCCGCCGGACCTGCGTGACGCGTACGCGTTCGCCGCCGGGCAGCACGTCAACGTGTCGGTGCCGGGAGGGGACGGCGTCCGGCGCAGTTACTCCATCTGTTCGCCCGCCGGGTCGGGCCGGCTGCGAATCGCGATCAAGCGGATCCCGGACGGCACGTTCTCGGCGTACGCCCTGTCCACGCTCGCGCCCGGGGACGAGCTCGACGTGATGACGCCCGCCGGGCGGTTCACACCGTACCTCGACCCGGCGAACGCCCGGCACTACGTGGCGATCGCCGCGGGGAGCGGCATCACCCCGGTCCTGTCGATCATCACCAGCGTCCTCGGAACCGAGCCGGACAGCAGGGTGACTCTGATCTACGCGAACCGGACCAGCCAATCGGTGATGTTCCTCGACGAGCTCGCCGACCTCAAGGACGTCCATCCCGAGCGCCTTCATCTGGTGCACGTGCTCTCCCGGGAGGAGCAGGAGACCGAACTGCTGTCCGGGCGGATCGACGAGGAGCGTCTCCAGCGCCTCCTCGCCACACTCGTCCCGCCCGAAACGGTCGACGAGTGGTACCTGTGCGGGCCGCAGCAACTGGTGACGATGGCGCGCGACGTGCTGCTGCGGCACGGCGTCGACCGCGCCCACGTCCACTCCGAGCTCTTCCACGTCGGCGACCTGCCGGCGCGGCGCGCGGCACCGCCCGAGGCACCCGGCGCCACCGTGAGCGAGGTCACCGTCGTCCTGGACGGCAGGCGCAGCACGGTGGAGATCACCGACCCGGACGAAACCGTGCTCGAGGCCGTCCTGCGGGTGCGCAACGACGCGCCGTTCGCCTGCAAGGGCGGCGTCTGCGGGACGTGCCGCGCGAAGCTGCTCGACGGCAAGGTGGAGATGGAGCGCAACTTCGCGCTGGAGGACGACGAGCTCGGTGAGGGCTACGTGTTGACCTGCCAGTCGCATCCGTCGACACCGTCGGTGTCGCTGGACTACGACGCCTGACGGGGAGGCGCGAC
The DNA here is from genome assembly GCA_036377395.1 of Jiangellaceae bacterium. Classification (GTDB taxonomy): domain Bacteria; phylum Actinomycetota; class Actinomycetes; order Jiangellales; family Jiangellaceae; genus DASRTE01. Next base: position 16,371 of record DASUYL010000001.1, on the reverse strand, counting down.
CGCGATCGCCTGGGCCGGGGTGGATGCGTCCGGGCGGAGCAGTCCCGGCGCGCTGCGGGCGGCATCGATGGCGGGTGCCCCGGCGATCAGCACGATGCCCAGCGCACCGAGCGGTGCTCCCTTCGCACCCAGGTCGAGCACCGGCCACGCGAGCCCACCGACGAGGGCCGTGACGGCGACGACGGCGACGTAGTCGGGTGCATCGAGGATCCACTTCGGCGCGCGGTCGGCGGCCGCACAGGTCAGACCGGTCACCAGCCCGACCAGCGGCCCTGCCGCGATCCCGATCGCCAGGCCGAGCAGGAGGATCTGGACCTCGCTGACGCCGGAATCGCGGAAGGCCGCCAACGGGATGCCACCGACGACGGCCGCAACCAGCCCCCACACCGGGCCGTGTCGAAGGCCCCAGCGGGCGAAGCGAGAGATGGTCCCCCGTGTGACCATGCGCCCATGGTGCCCTGATTCTCACAGTCTGTGCAGGTCATTCCGCGTGTCGCCGCCGATCTGTGACCTGGTGTACACGCGCCGGTCACGGCCGAGCTCGCGTCCACGTCGGACGCCAGGCGTCTGCGTGTCGAGGCACGGGCGCCGCCGCCGGTCGGAGCCCGACACTAGGCTGCACGGAGGAGGTGCCGGGGCGTGACGATGACGACGAGTACAGGCGTGTCCAGCGACGAGGACCGCCGACGGATCGAGTTCCGCAGCGACATGACCGTCGAGCTGGTCCGGTCGAGCGCCCACGACTCCGATGTCCTCTTCGCGGCCAGGGTCTCCACGAAGGGTGAACAGTCACTGGAGGACGTGGCGGCCGACGCGGAGCGCTCGAAGGGCCTGATCAACTTCCTGATGAGGGACCGGCACGGCACCCCGTTCGAGCAGAACTCGATGACCTTCTACGTCCATGCCCCGATCTTCGTCTTCCGCGAGCACATGCGGCACCGGATGGCCAGCTACAACGAGGAGAGCGGGCGATACCGCGAGCTGCGGCCCGTGTTCTACGTGCCGGCCGCGGACCGCAAGCTGGTGCAGGAAGGCAAGCCCGGGCACTACACGTTCGTCGACGGCACCGCGGAGCAGCATGCGTTGGTCGACGCGGAGACCCGGGGCGTGTGCACCGAGGCCTACGCCGCCTACCAGCGCATGCTGGCGGCGGGAATCGCGCGCGAGGTGGCCCGGATCGTGCTGCCGGTGACGATCTACTCCTCGATGTACGTCACCTTCAACGCCCGGTCCCTGATGAACTTCCTGTCCTTGCGGACCAGGCGCGAGGACTCCCGGTTCCCGTCCTTCCCGCAGCGGGAGATCGAGATGGTGGCGGAGAAGATGGAGGCCGAGTGGGCGCGGTTGATGCCGCTGACCCACGCCGCCTTCGAGGCCAACGGCAGGGTCGCACCGTGACGGTCGACGGCGGCAACCAGCTCGGGCCCGGGCGGTAGCCTTCCGGGCATGGCCGACAACCCCCGCACCAGCTCCGAGGCACCCTTCGGGCGCGTCCTCACCGCGATGGTCACGCCGTTCCGCGACGACGGCGCACTCGACCTCGACGGCGCGGCCCGGCTGGCCAGCCATCTCGTCGACGAGGGCTGTGACGGCCTCGTCGTCAGTGGTACGACCGGCGAGAGCCCCACCACCACCGACACCGAGAAGGACCAGATCATCCGGGTGGTTCGCGATGCCGTCGGTGACCGCGCGGTCGTCGTCGCGGGAGCCGGGACGTACAGCACCCACCACAGCATCGAACTTGCGCGGCAGGCCGAGAAGGCTGGCGCCGACGGACTGCTCGTCGTCACGCCGTTCTACAACAAACCGCCGCAGTCCGGCCTGGTCGAGCACTTCACGGCCGTGGCCGACGCGACCGCACTGCCGGTGATGCTGTACGACATCCCGGCGCGGTCGGGCGTTCCGATCACCACCGAGACGCTGGTCCGGCTGGCCGAGCACGACCGGATCGTGGCCGTCAAGGACGCGAAGGACGACCTGTACGAGTCGTCGTGGGTGCTCGCGCGGACCGAGCTGGCCTACTACTGCGGAACCGACGCCCTCAACCTCGCCCACCTGACCCAGGGTGCCGTGGGCATGGTGAGCGTCGTCGCCCACATGGCGGCCGCCCGCTACGCCGCGATGGTCCGTGCCGTCGACGCGGGCGAGCTGGCCGGAGCGATCGGGCTGCACCGGGCCTTGCTGCCCGCCGTGCGTGCGATCATGACCCGCACCCAGGGGGCGATCATGGCCAAGGCCGCGCTGCAGCTCGCCGGCGTGCTGCCGAGCCGCGCCATGCGCTCTCCGCTGCCGGCCGCCACCGACGCCGAGGTGGCCCAGCTGCGCGACGACCTCGTGGCGGCTGATCTGCTGTGAGCCATCCGCATCCGGAGCTCACGACCCCCCCGCCGCTGGCCGAGGGGGGTCTGCGCATCGTCCCGCTGGGCGGACTGGGCGAGATCGGGCGGAACATGACGGTCTTCGAACAGTCGGGCCGCCTGTTGGTGGTCGACTGCGGCGTGCTGTTCCCGGAGGACCATCAGCCCGGAGTCGACCTGATCCTCCCCGACTTCGACTACATCAGGGGCCGACTCGACCGGATCGAGGCCGTGGTGCTCACCCACGGCCACGAGGACCACATCGGGGCCGTGCCGTTCCTGCTCCGTGAGAAGCCCGACATCCCGATCGTGGGTTCGCGGCTCACGCTCGCCCTCGTGGAGGCGAAGCTCACCGAGCACCGACTCGACGCGTATCAACTCGAGGTCGCCGAGGGACGCACGGAGAGGTTCGGCCCGTTCGAGGTCGAGTTCCTCGCAGCGAACCACTCCATTCCCGACGCGCTGGCAGTGGCGATCCGCACGTCCGCGGGTGTCGTGCTCCACACCGGCGACTTCAAGACCGACCAGTTGCCGCTGGACGGGCGGCTCACCGACCTCAACGGCTTCGCCCGGCTCGGCGACGCCGGCGTCGACCTGTTCATGGTCGATTCCACCAACGCGGAGGTGCCCGGCTACAACGCACACGAGCGCGACATCGCGCCCGTCCTCGACCGGCTGTTCGCCGAAGCACCCCGGCGGATCATCGTGGCCTCGTTCGCCAGCCACGTGCACCGCGTCCAACAGGTGCTCGACGTGGCCGTCGCACACCGGCGCAAGGTGGCCTTCGTCGGGCGCTCGATGGTCCGCAACATGAGCATCGCCCGCGACCTGGGCTACCTCGACATCCCCGGGGGCACGCTGGTCGACGCCAAGAGCATCGACGACCTCGCACCGGAGGAGGTCGTGCTGATGTCGACCGGCTCGCAGGGCGAGCCGATGGCGGCGCTGTCGCGGATCGCGAACCGCGACCACCCGGCCATCCGGATCGAGCCCGGCGACGTCGTCGTGCTCGCCTCGTCGCTGATCCCCGGCAACGAGAACGCAGTCTCCCGGGTCATCAACGGCCTGACCCGGTGGGGCGCCACCGTCGTGCACAAGGGCAACGCGATGGTGCACACCTCGGGGCATGCCAGTGCCGGTGAGCTGCTCTACGCCTACAACCTGGTCAAGCCGCGCAACGTACTCCCGATCCACGGCGAGGCACGCCACCTGCACGCCAACGCCGGCGTCGCGGTCAGCGCCGGTGTGCCGCGTGACCGGGTCGTGCTGGCCGAGGACGGTGTGGTGGTCGACCTGGTGGGCGGGATCGCCCGCGTGGCGGGGGCGGTGCCGTGCGGGTACGTCTATGTCGACGGGTCGAACGTCGGGGGCGTCGCCGAGGCATCGCTGAAAGATCGGCGGATCCTCGGCGAGGAGGGCTTCATCTCGGTGGTCGTCGTGGTCGACTCGGTCACCGGCAAGGTCACCGGAGGTCCGGAGATCCACGCTCGCGGTTTCGCCGAGGACGACAGCGTCTTTGACGAGGTGCGGCCGCAGATCGCCGAAGCGCTCGAGAAAGCCGTCCTCGGCGGAGGCGCGGACACCTACCAGCTCCAGCAGACCATCCGGCGCACGATCGGCCGCTGGGTCAGCGGGCGCTACCGCCGCCGACCGATGATCATCCCTGTCGTCGTCGAATCCTGAACCGTTCAATTCACCTGCGGTCGAGGGCTGTCCGCAACCGGTCCCGCGGCAGTGGCTGCTTCGTTGCGGAGCATCCACGGGCGCAGCACGGCATGGATCGCCTGGTTGGCCGGAACCGCCACCCGCCGCTGGGCCGCCCGCCGGACGACTGCGCCGTGGAGCGCGTCCAGTTCCATCCGTCTCCCCGCGACCAGATCGTGGTGCAGGGAGGAGTACGAGCCGGACGGCAGCCCTGCGGCGAAGGTGCACTGCTCGTCCACGACGTCCGCCGCGAGCGGCACTTCCTCGGCCCGCGCGAGCTCGACAACCTCGGCGACGATCCTGCGGAGCATCGCCCACGACTCGGCGCAGTCGCGGATCTCTCCCAGCGGCCGCCGGACGGCTGCCGTCATGCCGGCCACACCGCAGATGAACGCGAACTTCGACCAGAGCACGGCGCGGATGTCGGTGGGAACCTCGGCCTCGATCCCCGCTTCTCGACATGCTGCGAGCAGCCGCTCCACGCGCGCGGACCGGGACCCGTCCAGCTCACCGAAGGTGATGCGAGCCGGACCGCTGGCCCGGGTGATGACCCCGGGCTCGGAGATGGAGGAGAAGATGAAGGCCGCACCGCCCAGCACATGGTCCGGCCCGACGGCCGCCGCGATCTTCTCCTCGTTGTCGATGCCGTTCTGCAGTGAGAGCACGGCGGTGTCGGCGGCTACGAGCGGGCCGAGCCGGGAGGCAGCCGCCTCCGTGTCGTAGGACTTGACGCAGAAGAGCACGACCTGGCGCGGTCCCAGATCGGCCGGTTCGTCGCTGGCCGTGACGGCTGCGGTGAAGTCATCCTCGACGTCGTGCACCTGCAGTCCACGCTCGCGGATCGCCGTCAGGTGCGGTCCACGAGCCACCACCGCGACATCGTGACCGGCCCGGGCCAGCAGCCCGCCGAAGTATCCGCCGACCCCACCCGCACCGATCACCGCGATCTTCATCGTCGCCCTCCGGCGGCATGCTGAGCGACCGTCGCCGGTCCGCGGGCTCAGCGGCTCAGCTGGCACACCCGGCTGGTGCATCCGTGGATGATGTGCACGAAATGTGGATCGGGTCAGTGTGCCACGTCGGAAAACGCCGACGCGGATGGTCGGCGGCGCCGATCCCATGATCAACCAGACACGGCGTGTGACGCATGATACGGGTGTGTTCGCCGGGTAGCCTGCCGACCATGGCGACGCGTACGTCCACGGCGACCCGGTCGCGCAGGTCGGCCGCGACGAAGGGCGACAAGCGCGCGAACGGCCGCGCCTCGTCCCGGCGAGGCGTGGGTCGCGGTTCGGCGAAGGGTCGACCTGGCCAGCGCGCCCCCGCTTCGCGCCGTTCGGGCCTGACCGCCGGGCTGGCCCGCGGCATCGGCCGGATCGTCGGCGCGGTCTGGATGGCCGCGGCGCACCTCGTCGGCGGAGCGGTGCGCAGGGTCGGGTCGACCGCTCGCGAGCTCGACCCCGCGCACCGCCGCGACGGCGCGGGCCTGGCCATGATCGGCGCCGGGTTCGTCATCGCCGCGGCGGTCTGGTGGAACATCGACGGCACCGTGGCCAATGCGATCCGCACGACCGTAGCGGGGACGGTCGGCGCCACGGCCGTCGCCGTGCCGGTGCTGCTGGGCCTGCTGGCCTGGCGGTCGCTGCGCCGTCCCGACCGCAACGGCCCGGGCGGCCGGCAGCTGGTCGGGTGGACGGCCCTCGCCCTCGGGACGCTGGGCCTGATCCACATCGCGGCCGGGATGCCGCGCCCGGTCGACGGTCCGGCGGCCATGCAGAACGCCGGCGGCGCGGTCGGCTTCGTCGCCTCCACCGTCCCGGCCGACCTGCTCACGGTGTGGGTCGCGACGCCGTTGCTCGTCCTCCTCGCGGTGTACGGCCTGCTGGTCGTCACCGGCACGCCGGTGCACGAACTGCCGGCCCGAGTGCAGGCGATCCGCGACTGGGCGACAGGCGCGTCACCGGCCTCCGACGACGACGAGCCCACCGGTCCGCGGCGGTCCTGGCTGCGCCGGCGGGGGACCGGATCGGACGTGCCGGTCGACGGCCTGCCCTACGACAGCCCGCTGCTTCGCGAGCGTGCGCAGGCGCGGAAGGCTGCGCCGGACGACGAGGCGGCCGAGGACGGTGGTGACCAGCCGACGAGGATCGTTGTCGCGGCCCACAAGGGCGATGGCGACCGCGCCGGCGAGCCGCCCCCGCACACGCCGTTGCCGCCGCGGGTGGAACAGCTCGCGCTTTCCGGCGACATCACCTACGCGCTGCCCTCCAGCGACGTGCTGCGGCAGGGCAGCCCGCACCGGGCCCGTTCCGCCGCGTCGGACCAGGTGGTCGACGCCCTCACCGAGGTGCTGGATCAGTTCGAGATCGACGCCCAGGTCACCGGCTACACCCGTGGTCCGACCGTGACGCGGTACGAGGTCGAGCTGGGAACGGCGGTCAAGGTCGAACGCGTGACCGCACTGTCGAAGAACATCTCCTACGCGGTGGCCAGTGCGGAGGTGCGGATCCTGTCCCCGATCCCGGGCAAGTCGGCCATCGGGATCGAGATCCCGAACTCGGACAAGGAGACGGTGAGCCTGGGCGACGTCCTGCGGGCGCCGATCGCCCGCCAGGACCACCATCCGATGGTCGTGGGTCTCGGCAAGGATGTCGAGGGCGGCTTCGTCGTGGCCAACCTGGCCAAGATGCCGCACGTGCTCATCGCCGGTGCCACGGGCTCGGGCAAGTCGAGTTGCATCAACTCGCTGATCACCTCCGTCCTGATGCGCTCGACGCCGGACGAGGTGCGGATGATCCTGGTCGACCCCAAACGGGTCGAGTTGACGGCCTACGACGGCATTCCGCACCTGATCACGCCGATCATCACCAACCCGAAGAAGGCCGCCGAGGCCCTGCAGTGGGTCGTCCGCGAGATGGACATGCGCTATGACGACCTGGCCCAGTTCGGCTTCCGCCACCTCGACGACTTCAACAAGGCGGTGCGGGCCGGGCGGCTGAAGCCGCCGGCGGGCAGCGAACGGACGATCGCGCCGTACCCCTATCTGCTGATCATCGTCGACGAGCTCGCCGACCTGATGATGGTCGCCCCCCGCGACGTCGAGGACGCAATCGTCCGGATCACCCAACTGGCCCGCGCCGCCGGCATCCATCTGGTGCTCGCGACCCAGCGACCGTCGGTCGACGTCGTCACCGGCCTGATCAAGGCAAATGTCCCGTCCCGCCTCGCCTTCGCCACGTCGTCGCTCGCCGACTCCCGGGTCATCCTCGACCAGAACGGTGCCGAGAAGCTGGTGGGTCAGGGCGACGGGCTGTTCCTGCCGATGGGAGCCAGCAAGCCGGTGCGGATCCAGGGCGCCTGGGTCACGGAGTCCGAGATCCACGCCGTCGTCCGGCACTGCAAGGACCAGCTCGAACCCACCTACCGCGACGACGTGACCGTGCCGCAGTCGAGCCGGCGCGAGATCGACGAGGACATCGGCGACGACCTCGACCTGCTCTGCCAGGCCGCCGAGCTGGTCATCACCACCCAGTTCGGGTCCACGTCGATGCTGCAGCGCAAGCTGCGGGTCGGTTTCGCGAAGGCCGGCCGGCTGATGGACCTGATGGAAAGCCGTGGCATCGTCGGCCCGTCGGAAGGCTCCAAGGCGCGCGACGTGCTGATCAAGCCCGACGAGCTGGACGAGGTGCTGGACACCCTCCGCGGCGGGTAGGCATGGTCCGAACGTGGCAGAGGCACGGATCGGAATCTCGGGGTGGACGTACGCACCGTGGCGGGGTGTCTTCTACCCGGCCGGCCTGCCGCAGCGGCAGGAGCTGGCGTTCGTCGCCGCCCGGATGAACAGCGTGGAGATCAACGGCTCGTTCTACGCGCTGCAGCGGCCGTCCAGCTTCCGCGAATGGTTCTCCCGGACTCCGGACGACTTCGTGTTCGCTGTCAAGGGCGGCCGGTTCATCACCCACATGAAGAAGCTCGCCGGGGTCGAGACGCCGCTTGCGAACTTCTTCGCCTCCGGCGTGCTGGCGCTCGAGCACAAGCTGGGCCCGTTGCTCTGGCAGCTTCCACCCACCCTGGGCTTTCAGCCGGACCGGTTGGCCGCGTTCTTCGACGGGCTGCCGCGCACAACCGCTCAGGCCGCGTCGCTCGCCGAGGGCCACGACGACCGGCTGAAGCACGGTGCGGTGACGGCGACGGCAGTCGACCGGCCGCTGCGCCACGCCGTGGAGGTGCGGCACCGCAGCTTCGAGACGCGGCAGTTCATCGATCTGCTCCGCGGCCACGACGTCGGTCTGGTCGTGGCCGACAGCGCCGGGCGGTTCCCGTCGTTGCGGGACGTGACGGCGGGATTCGTGTACGTCCGCCTGCACGGCGCCGAAGAGCTCTACGTGAGCGGGTACACCGACGCGGCCCTGGACGAATGGGCCGGCCGATGCCGGTCGTGGCTGGCCGACGGTCTGGACGTGTATGTGTACTTCGACAATGACGTCAAGGTCCGGGCACCGTTCGACGCCATCGGCCTGCTGGAACGCGTTCGGACGGCGGGATGAGCCGTCGGCATCGCCTCGGCCGGCCGAGTGCGTTGTGGCCCCGCGGCGGTGGCCGAGGCGTCGGTGGTTGATCGACGGGAGGTTGGTGCGGGCGCCAGGCTGACCGACCCGGTCAGTGCCACGCGGATACGGTCGCCCGACGTACTCGTGCGAGATCCGGTCGATCACGGCCCATGCCGCCTCGCCCTCCAGGCGTTCGACGATGCGGCCCCGCACCTGAGCCATCGCGAACGGGTTGGCCCAGTCGGTCACGGACAGCGCGACGCGCAGGTCGTTGGCGATGTTTCGGGCCTTCTGCGACCCCGTCGTACGCCGGCACGAGGTCGACGCGATCGAACTCGCATCGACCTCGTGCCGGCGCCTGAGGGCAGGGTCAGCTCTCCCGCGGCACCTCTCCCCGCCACCCGCCGGTTTCGCGTCCGCGGGCCTCGATGAACTCCTTGAAGTTCTTCATGTCGCGCTCGGCCGCCCTGGAGACGACGCCGGTCTTTGCACCAACGGTCTCCGCGAGGCCTTCCGGATCCATCTCGAGTTGCAGCATGACCCGGGTGGTCGTGTCGTCGATTTTGTGGAACGTGACGACTCCGGCCTGGTCTACGCCGCTGATGGACCGCCAGGCGACGCGCTCCTCCGGGCTCTGCTCGGTGATCTCCGCGTCGAACTCGCGCTCCACGCCGCCGATCTTGACCACCCAGTGCAGGCGACGGTCGTCGAGCTGGCGGACGGCCTCGACGTCGGACATGAACTGCGGGAACTCCTCAAACTGGGTCCACTGGTTGTACGCAGTGCTGATCGGGACGTTGACGTCCACGGACTCTTCAGCGGTTGCCATCGTTCGCTCCTTTCGACATGTGCTGGTTGCCCGAAGCCCGTACCCGCCGGCCGAGCACCGAAACAGGAGGCGGTACAGGCCACAAGCTCGCGGCGTGCGAGGCTCATGGCGTGGGCGGACATTCGGTGGCGATCGTCACACTCGGGTGCGCCCGCAACGAGGTCGACTCGGAAGAGCTCGCCGGACGCCTGGAGGGCGACGGCTTCGAGCTCGTCGACCCCGCGACGGCGGAGACGGTGGTCGTCAACACCTGCGGGTTCGTCGAACAGGCCAAGAAGGACTCCATCGACGCGCTTCTCGAGGCCGCCGACCTGAGGAGTGCCGACCGGGCCCGGTCGGTGGTCGCCGTCGGTTGCCTGGCCGAGCGGTACGGAGCCGAACTGGCCGCCGAACTGCCCGAGGCCGACGCAGTGCTCGGCTTCGACGACTACGCCGGCATCGGTGAGCGTCTGCGTGCGGTGCTGAACGGTAGACCGCACGTCTCGCACAGCCCCCGCGACCGGCGGCTCCTGTTGCCGGTGGCGCCGGCCGAACGGTCCGGCGCCACCGTGTCGGTCCCGGGCCATGCCCTGCCCGACCTGCCGACCGGGCTGGGCCCGGCCTCGGGCCCGCGTCCGGTCCGGCGCCGGCTCGACAGTGGGCCGGCCGCACCCGTGAAGCTGGCCAGTGGATGCGACCGGCGCTGCGCCTTCTGCGCGATCCCCCGGTTTCGTGGCGCGTTCTCGTCGCGTCGTCCGGCCGATGTGCTCGGGGAGGCCCGCTGGCTGGCGGGTCAGGGCGTGCGCGAGCTGTTCCTGGTGAGCGAGAACTCCACGTCGTACGGCAAGGATCTCGGCGACCTCCGGCTGCTCGAGACCCTCCTTCCCGAGCTGGCGGCGGTGGACGGCATCGACCGGGTGCGGGTGTCGTACCTGCAACCCGCGGAGATGCGACCGTCGCTGGTCGAGGTGATGACGTCGGCGGACGGTGTGGTGCCGTACTTCGACCTGTCCTTCCAGCACGCGAGCGGGCCGTTGCTGCGCCGCATGCGCAGGTTCGGCTCGGGTGCGTCGTTCCTGGACCTGATCGCCACGATCCGGCAGCGGGCGCCCACGGCGGGCATCCGTTCCAACGTCATCGTCGGGTTCCCGGGCGAGACCGACCGCGACCTCGCCGCGCTCGAGTCGTTCCTCGAACAGGCACGGCTGGACGTCGTGGGTGTCTTCGGCTACTCCGACGAGGACGGCACCGAGGCCGCGGGCTTCGACGCGAAGCTCCCGGCCGACGAGGTCGGGGACCGGGTGGCCCGGATCACCGCGCTGGTCGATGAGTTGGTGGCCCAGCGGGCCGAGGACCGGGTCGGGGACGGCGTCGACGTGCTGGTCGAGTCGGTCGACGATGGCCAGGCCGAGGGACGCGCCGCGCATCAGGGCCCCGAGGTGGACGGGACAACAACCCTGACCGGCGCGCGGGCCCGGGTCGGCGAGATCGTCGCGGCGCGGGTGGTAGGGAGCGCCGGCGCGGACTTGCTGGCCGCACCGGCAGCCGTACGCTGACCGAGTGCCCCCGCCGCAGGACCTCCAGCCGAGCGCGTGGAACTTGGCCAACGCGCTCACCGTGCTGCGGCTCCTGCTCGTGCCACTGCTGGGCTGGCTGCTCCTGCGCGAGGGCGGTGCGGACGATGCCTCCCGCGTCGCGGCGTTCGTGACGTTCTCGGTGGCCATGGTCACCGACCGGGTCGACGGTGAACTGGCGCGGCGGCGCGGGCTGGTCACAGACTTCGGCAAGATCGCCGACCCGATCGCCGACAAGGCGCTCACCGGCACCGCGTTCGTCGGTCTGTCGCTGCTGGGTGAGCTGCCCTGGTGGGTCACGGCGGTCGTACTCGCGCGTGAGATCGGGATCACCGCGCTGCGCCTGGTCGTCATCCGTCACGGCGTGATGCCCGCGGGCCGGGGCGGGAAGCTGAAGACCGGCCTGCAGGGGCTGGCGCTGGGCCTCTACCTGCTTCCGCTGCCCTCCTCCTGGCACCCGGTCGAGGTTGCGGCGATGGCCGTTGCCGTCGTCGTGACCGTGGTGACCGGCATCGACTACGCGGCGCAGGCCGTGCGGATGCGCCGGACGAGCGCCCGGACGACGGCCCGCCGACCCCGGGCAGCCGGGCCGGCGGCGTGAGCGGCGCAGCGGCCGGCACGGTCGCGCTGGTGCTGGTGGGTGACGAACTGCTCGCCGGGCACGTCGCCGACGCCAACGGTCCGTGGCTCGGCCGCGCCCTCGCCGACGCGGGCCTGCAGGTGGTGTCGGCCGCGTACGCGCGCGATGACCTCGCGGCGGTCGTCGCAGCGGTGGAGCGCGGCCTCGACGACGCCCGGGCGGTCATCGTCACCGGCGGATTGGGTGGCACCAGCGACGACGTCACCCGGCCCGCCCTGGCCCGCATCGCCGGCAACGTGTCCGGGGTGGATCTTTCCAACGGGCAGGGGATCGAGCCGGGCGTGCGGCTGGATCTTCGTCGTGGGACGGTCTACGCCGTGCCGGGTGTGCCGCGGGAGATGGCGGCCATGGTCTCCGGCGAGGTGATGCCCCACCTGACAGCTGCGGCCGGTGAGCTGCCGCCCCGGGTCACCCGGTCGTTGACGGTGGTCGGGGTGCGGGAGGCCCGGGTCGCGGCGGCGCTGGAAGGCCTCGAGGCCACGCTCGGCGCTGACGGCGGGCTCGCCTTCCTGCCGCGTCCGGGCGAGGTCGAGGTGCGGATCAGGGTCGCCGGCCCCGACGCCGACGCCGTGGCGGCCGATGCCGTCGCCCGAGCCCGGGAGTTGCTGGGGGACATCGTGGCGGCCGTCGACCGGGGGTTGGAGGAGGCTGTCGTTGACGATCTCGCCCAGAAGGGTGCCACGGTGGCGACGGCGGAGTCGCTGACCGGCGGTCTGCTCTGCGGTGCGCTCGTGTCCGTGCCGGGCGCCTCCGCGGTCGTGCGTGGGGGAGTGGTGGCCTATGCGACCGACCTCAAGGAGCGGCTGGCGGGCGTCCCCGGAGACGTGCTGGACCGCCACGGCCCGGTGGCCGCGGACACCGCGGCCGCGATGGCCGACGGCATCCGGAACCGGTGCACGGCGACCTTCGGTGTGGCGACGACCGGAGTCGCCGGCCCGGATCCGCACGATGGCCACTCGGCCGGCACCTTCCACGTCGCCGTCGCGTCCGCCACCGATGTCCGGGTCGGTGGTCTCCGTCCGTCGCCGCGCTGGCCGGCCGGCCGAGAGATGGTCCGGCGGCTGGCCGTCGTCCACGCGCTGGATCTGCTGCGCCGGTTCGCAGCCGGCATCGACAGCGGGGTCGGGGAATCCGCGGCGGCGCCGACGCGTTGACCGGACACGTGGCCCGGACTCCGGCACGGTCGGTGGCCGGAGGTACGGTGAACGAGTCGGTGACGGCATCCGTCGCGAGGAGGGAGTGGCCGGTGGTTCTCGTCCGACGTCTGATCGGCGACGTCCTACGCCGCCGTCGGGTCGACCAGGGCCGCACCCTGCGTGAGGTGTCGGCTGCTGCCCGGGTCAGCCTGGGATACCTGTCAGAGGTCGAGCGGGGACGCAAGGAGGCGTCCTCCGAACTGCTCGCAGCCATCTGCCAGGCGCTCGACCTGCCCATGTCCGAGGTGCTCCGCGAGGTGAGCGAGGAGATGTCCCGCGTCGAAGCCGCGGCCATCGGTGCTCTCACCCAGCTGAGGTCGCCTCGCCGGCCTGTCGATCGCGACGTGGTGGCGGTCGGCTGACCACGTTGCCGTTCCGCCCCATCGGCGGCACGCCGCGTTCCTTGGCCTACTTCCGGTCCGTGATTTCCACTGGTAAGTTTCCTATCTGAAAACACTGTTTCCGATAGAAGGCGGCCCGGATGTCGCGGCGACCTGGCACACCGAGCCTTCTGCGCGCCATCAACGACCGCAGCGCCCTGGAATTGCTGCTCAGCGATGGTCCACTGACTCGTGCTCGGCTGGGCGAGCTCACCGGACTGTCGAAGGTGACCGCCTCCCAGTTGGTGTCGCGGCTGCAGGAACGCGGGCTGATCGAGGTCATCGGCACCCGGTCGGCGGGCCGCGGCCCGAGCGCGGAGCTCTACGCCGTCCGGCCCGGTTGCTCGCACGGTGTCGGCATCGACATGTCGCCGCATGAGGTCGTGGCCGCCGTCGCCGACATCACCGGGGCCGTGCGGGGGCGTGTGTCGCGGCCGGTCGGCGACGGTGACGACCCCGTTCGCCTGTTGAGCGACACCGTCCACGCCGTGACCGCCCAGGCGGAGATCGGCGTCACCGATGTGGCGGATGTCGTTGTGGGCACTCCGGGCGTCGTCGACCCCGTCACGGGCGATGTCGGGTTCGTGTTCGACTTGCCACGCTGGCATCGGGGGCTGCGCGATGCCCTGCGCACCGACCTCGGCTGCGACGTGACGATCGAGAACGACGTCAACCTGGCCGCGATGGCCGAGCGCAAGTACGGCGCCGCGCGCGACGTCGACGACCTGGCCCTGTTGTGGGTCGGTCGCGGTGTGGGCCTGGCCGTCGTGCTCGGCGGCCGGCTGCATCGGGGAGCCACCGGTGCGGCCGGTGAGATCGGCTACCTTCCGGTCCCGGGCGTCCCTCTGCCGGTGAGCGGTAACCACCACCCGGACAAGCGCGCCTTCCAGCGCCTGGTCGGGGCCGAGGCCGTCTCCGCCCTCGCCGCCGAGCACGGCGTGGCGGCCGACGGCGCGGCCGAGGCCGTGCGCGCCGCCCTGGCCGCGGGCTCGCCGGCCGAAGCCTTCCTTCGCGAGCTGGCCGACCGGCTGGCCATCGGTGTCGCGGCCGTGTGCGCCGTCGTCGATCCGACGCTGGTGGTGCTGGCGGGTGAGGTGGGTGCCGCCGGCGACGGTCCGCTGTGCGACTTGGTCACCCAGTCGATGGGCCGGATCGTGCAGTTCAAGTCCCGGCTCGTCCCGACCGGTGTACCCGATGCACCGGTCCTGCGTGGAGCGCTGTTGACCGCCGTCGATCAGGCACGCGAGGCCATGCTCGCATCCACCGCGCACGACTGAGCATCGCCTGGTCGCTGCTCGGCTGGGCATAAACCGGCGGCAGGGAACGCTGTGAGTGATCTCCATGACCACCTTGGCAAGGCCCATGCCGCGTGGCCATCGGTCGGGCATTGGGGTACCGGACGACCTGGGAGGACAGCGCCCGCTGGCCTGCGTTACCGCGCCTCGGGTTCGTCCGTCTTCTGACGCGCGCCGGCGCGGCGACGGACCATCCAGCTGCCAGGGTCGTCGAGCGCGGTGAAGCCGAGCGCTTCGTAGACGCCGTGGGCATCGGCAGTGGTGAGCATCCACCGTCGCAGCGTGGTGAGATCCGGATGCTCGATCAGTGCGCGGACGAGGAACCGGGACAGCCCACGTCGGCGGTGCTCGGGCAGCACGAAGACGTCGGCAAGGTACCCGAACGTCGCCCGGTCGGTGACAGCGCGGGCGTATCCGGCCTGCGCGCCGTCCGGCGCGTAGAGACCCATCGGGAGGGATCCGGTCGCTGCCCGTTCGACGGTCTCGCGTGAAACGCCGGGGCTCCAGTACGAGGTCCGCAGGAAGCGGTGGACTGCCTCGAAGTCGATCCGGTCGGGGTCGTCGCTGACCTCGTAACCGTCGTCGCGCTGACGCCGCATTCGATCACTCTAAGGGTCTCGACCTTGTCCGATGGCGACGCACGATCGCCACCGTTCGGCTGCATGTTGTCGAATGTGGCGGGTGGCTGTCGGACGCTAGCCCACCACCGTTCTGACGGCCTGAGAGCAGCGTCGTCGGGGGCAGCCGTGGCGGCTCAGGCACGAAGGCGCAGGCCGCGTGGAGTCACGTGGAAGCCGGCCTGAGCCAGTGCCTCGCCGAGTGCGGTGGCGGTGATGGTCTCTCCGTCGGCCCGCTCGACACGTAGCGGACCCAGGGCACCGTCGCGGACGGCGAGGGCGAGCGCGTCAGCGGCAGCGCGCAGGCGGTCGGCATCGTCGGACCACGACAGCAGCGTGCGTCCGCCCCGTTCGACGTACAGCACCAGATCGCCGTCGACCAGGACGACCAGGGCGCCGGCCTTGCGGCCGGGACGGTGGCCTCCCGGCTGGTCCCGGTCGGGCCAGGGGAGTGCTGCGCCGTACGGGTTCGCGGGATCGGTGGCTGCCACAACCAGAGCCGGCACGGGTTCGCGACGGGCGGCGGTGTCGGCGAAGCTGCGCAGCCTGTCGACGGCACCGACCTGGGCGAACTGCGCGGCCCCGAGACCGGCGACGAAGTACCCTCGCCGTACCCGGCCGGACTCCTCGAACGCCGAGAGCACGCGGTACGCGGCGGCGAACCCGCCCGGCAGCCGTTCGGCGACGACGGCGCCACGGGTGACGACGCCGTGTCGGTCGAGCAAGCCCTCGGCAGCGGCGTGGGCTCGCCGGGTGGCGTCCGGCTCCCGCGAGGGCAGCAGCGACCAGCGGCCGGCCGCGGTGGGCGGGCCGACCCGCGCGGGCAGCACCAGCCGGGACCGCGCATACCGAGATCGCGGCGAACGGGCCGGCCGGGATCGGTGAGTCGGGCGGCCGCCGCCGACCAGCGAACGCAAGGGCGCAAGGGTGTCGTTGGTGATGCGCGCGGCCCAGACCAGGTCCCACAGCGCCGTCGTCACCGCAGCGTCGTCGGTCGAGCCGATCGCGTCGGCGAGCTGCCGGTAGAAGTAGGCGCCGCCGGTCGACAACACCTCCAACAACGCCTGGTGCACGGGGGAGGTCGAAGCGGCGTCGTCCGGCTCCGGCAGCGTCAGCGGCGCCGCGTCCGCCGGATGCAACGAGACCCAGCCGTCGGCGCCGGGAAGCGAACCATGCCCGGCCCAGACGACCTCGCCTCCGGTCGTCAGCTCGTCCAGCCAGGCCGGGGAGTAGGCCGCCACCCGGGCGGG